>JAUNFH010000165.1 GCA_030525185.1 Clostridia bacterium | reverse complement strand
ATCGATATGTTAATTTCCGAGAAAGTATCAATTCTTCCGCGGACAAGCTTTCTGTCAAATTCAATGTGAGAATTCATAATCGGAGCAGCTTTGAGTCCCTCCGAAATAACTTTAAGCATAAGAGTGTTGAAGGTAATTTTTTCGTCGCCGGTGCGGTTTTTGTTGAGTTTTTTGAACTCTTTGAAGAAAGATGTTACGTCCGGTTCATACATATAAGTAACGTGAGGAATGTTCTGCCAAGACTCTGTCGTCATATTGGCAACGATTTTTCTCTGGATTCCGAAATATTCAGTGTTTGTAACAGTCATTATTGGCATCTCCTTACATCGGTAAATTTAAATCTTTTCTTTTTCTGAATCTTTTCTTTTGGTTACGGTGACTTCAAAATTGTTACATCAAGTGCACTTGTTAATTTTGTGTTCATATTATATCACGGTTTTTCCAAAAAATCCATAGCTGCTTTGTACAAATTGCAAGTATTTCGAGTTAATTTTTGTGCAGCTTCAACAGTTTCGTGAGTCGTTGTTCACCGTTGTGATGATTATGCCATGTCTGCCTTAATAAAACCTTAAACGTGTTAAAAAGTTTTTGTTTTGATTAAAAAATAATTTTTAACGTTAAATTTTTTTCAATCCGGTTTGTGAAAAATTACAAAAGTCAATTTCTTTTTCATTGACCGAAAAGCGAAAATCATATATAATATTTCCTGCAAAGGAGGCTGGTTATGAAAAAACGACTCGGCAGCGACGCAATAAAATACATTGCGATTTTCGCAATGCTTCTTGACCACATCGGTTGGACTTTTCTTTCTTTCGCCTCTCCCCTTTCTCAGATTTTTCATACGGTCGGAAGAATCACTGCACCGATCATGTGCTTTTTTATCGCCGAAGGATATCGCCACACAAAGAACGTCAAAAAGTATCTCATGAGACTTTTGATCTTTGCGCTCGTTTCTCAAATTCCGTGGTGTGTAATGCACGGCCAAAGTCTCGGCACACTTTCGTTCAATATGATTTTTACGCTGTTTTTCGCTCTGCTTGCGGTGATTGCCGAAGACAAAATCGAAAACCCGACGCTCAGAACTCTCGCTGTTTTTTCCTGCGCCGCGGCAACAATTTTTTCGGATTGGTACGTTTTTGCGGTTCTTTGGAGCGTTTCGTTCTTCAAATTCAAAACCGAACCGAAAAAACTTTTTCTTTCGTTTTCGGCGGTTTCTTTAATGTATAGCGGATATATGTTTTATCTGAACCTCGAAGCCGGAAACGGCCCGAAAAAAAGTTTTCTTTACGTCCTTTTTACGCTCGGAACGTTTCTTTCGCTTCCGTTAATTTCTTCATATGACGAAACGAAAAAACCAAATAAAAAAAGCCGCTTTGTTTTTTACGTCTTTTATCCGCTTCATATGCTGATACTCGGAATTATCAAATATCTCATTCAATAAAAAAATCGCACCGAATTTTTATCGGTGCGACTTTTTTATTTTATCGGTATACTGATTTCAGTCACGAATTTTTCCGTGTCGTTCGTGATTCCGTAGTCAATCATTGTGATTTCACGCGAGAAACCGGAAACCTCAAAACCATTGTTGTTTATATATTCCATAAGTTTCCGATAATGAACCGGGGCTTCGCCGTGGCTCCCGCAAAAACGAAGCGAGGCGCAATGACTTTCGGAAAGTTCGCTGACTTTTCCGTTGAACTCATCCTCACGGTCAAGAATAAGAAAAACAACGTCATACTCGCCGAAAGCGTTTTTTGAAAGATGTTCCTTTGAAATTCCGACGCCGACTTTTCCGAGGAAAACAACACCCTGAGCCTGAGATTGCTCAAGCTTTCTTATCGGCGTTTCCATATCGAACATATTTTCAATTCTGAGCGTGTCTTCCATGATCACCGCGCGGCTTGCCGGTTGCTTTGAAACTTTCACAACGTCGAATTCCGACGAACGAGCGTCTTCGATTTGCCGAAGGCGATTGTCGATTTTCCGCTCGATCCGGCAGAGCTTTTTCTGCTTTTCAATAACCTCTTCCTTTTGTTTTCTGAGCTTTTCTTCAATCAAATCAATGTCACGGTTTTGAAGAAAATCGGCAATCTCGGAAAGCGGCATATCGAGCGCACGAAGATATCTTATCGTATTAAGCGGTTCAAACTGACGTGTGCTGTAATATCTGTAGCCGCTTTCGGGGTCAATATATTCCGGGACAAGAAGTCCGATCCGCTCGTAATGCCGAAGACTGCTGACGCTGATATTGAAAAGTTTTGCAACGTCTCCGATCTGAAAAAGTTTAGGCATATCCATTTTCGACTTTTCCCCTTTTCTCACGTTTTTCAATGACCGAAAAAGCGATGACGCAAATGATTACCGAAACGAGCGAACCGCATGCGGTTGCAAGACCCATCGGAAGAAGATTGTCCGCAAACATTTTTGACATGAGATATACTCCGGGAATTCTCATGAAGACAATTGCAATAATATTATGAAGGAAAGAAATTTCCGACTTTCCGCAAGCGCAGAAATATCCGCTGAAACTGAAATGAATTCCGGCAAAGAAGCAATCCCAAACGTAACCGCGAAGATACTGACCTCCTGCGGAAATTACGGCGGAGTCGTCAATAAACAGACCGACAACCGGATCGGCAACAAACTGAATAAGCAAAGACACGATGAGTCCGAATCCGGCCGCAATCATACAGGCATAGCCGAGGGTCTGAACCGCACGTTCCTTTTTTCCCGCTCCGATGTTCTGTGCTCCGAGTGCGGAAACCGTTGAAAGAAGCGACGACGGAACGAGGAAAAGAAAGCTGATTATTTTTTCGACAATTCCGACGGCGGTCGAATCGGTGATCCCCCTCTTGTTTGCGATGACGGTAATTACAATGAATGCAATCTGAATAAGTCCGTCCTGAACGGCAATCGGAACACCGATTTTCATGATTTTTCCCATAATCGGACGTTCCGGTCTGAAGTCCGACTTTTGAACACCGATTACTTTTCGTTTGATTATTACGGCAAGCGAAATGATTACGCTGATCGCCTGAGAAAGCGTTGTTCCGAGCGCCGCACCGACGGGACCCATTTTGAAAGCGCCCATGAACAAAAAGTCGAGGCCGATATTGAAAGCGCAGGCAACGGCGATGAAACACATCGGACTTTTGCTGTCTCCCATACCTCTGAAAATTGAGCTGAGAACATTATAAGCCGTAATGAACGGAATTCCGATGAAGCATACGGTGAGGTAAGAAACGGTTCCTTCAACCGCTTGCTCCGGCGTTTTCATAACTTGGACAATCGGCCTTGTCAGCAAAAGAAGAACCGCCGTGAGAACAAGCGAAAGAACGGCAAACAAAACGGTTGAGTTTCCGACGTCCTTTGCCGCGTTTTTTTTGTTGTTTGCACCGATTGCCTGCCCGATACTGACCGTTGTTCCCATCGCAAGACCGACGATCATAACGGTCAGCATATGCATAACCTGACTTCCGATTGAAACGGCCGTCGATTCGGCAATCGTTTCCTCAAATTTTCCGATTATAAAAAGGTCTGCCATTCCGTAAAGAGTCTGCAAAAAATATGAGAGAAGGTACGGCAGAGAAAAATACAGAACGTTTTTAAAAACGCTCCCGGTTGTGAGGTTCTTTTCCATTGGATTCACCCTTTTTGAACGAAATAAACTTTTATTCATAGTAAACTCTACAACTGTTACAGTGTCAAGGCTTTTTTGAAAAAATTCTCTTGAATGTCCGAAAAACGTTTTTCACAGGGCGTGGACAGGCTTTCTCTTAAGGTTTTACGGTTTGGATACCGACCGAAAAACAAAAGGCCGCAACGAAACTTTTGTCCGTCGCGACCCGTGGTTTTGAAATTTTCAATCAGCCGAGTTCCGGAAGAAGAATGACCGAAACGGCGATAAGATACTGACCGAGATAATATGTAACATGGTTAAGGATGAAATTCAACGGTGTGTTCTTGCCTTCGCCGAAATACATCGGAGAAAGGATAAGGTCGGAAACGAGGAAAAAGACTCCGCCGGCCGCAAAAGCAACGAATGCCTTTTCGCCGGTAACAACGGCGCAGGTTACGGCCGTCGCCGCCATGAAAGCGAGAATGAAGCCGTAAATTGTTACAATTGCCTTATATTCGCCGAAGTTTTGCTTCATCGGTTTTTCAAGAAGAAGATTTCCGACGGCAACGACAACACCTGCGGCGGCAGGAATAAGAAGCAGTTTGAGGTCAAGGCCCGAAGCGCGAACCATCGCCGGAATATAGAAAAGATGGCCGATTCCGAAGGAAACAAAACCTGCATAAAGATACGACTTTTTATCGTTCGGATATACCCACTTTTGATCAAGATAAATATCTCCGAGCATTCCGAAAACAAGACCGACGATGATGAGAGCGCCGTATTCAACACGGGTTTTGTTGCTCAAAAGGCCGACAACGGCGGTGAGAATGAAGAAAATGCTGACTGCGTTTTTGAGGAACACGCCGCCGACGCTTCTTTCGTTTTTGCATTTCATGATGAAAGCGATGAGGAACACCGCTCCCAAAGCAATTGTTACATAAATCATTTTTTACACGTCCTTCACTTTTTTTAAAAAAGAGCGGCGAAAGGTTCACCGCTCTTAAAATTTTACTCTGTGA
>JAUNFH010000164.1 GCA_030525185.1 Clostridia bacterium | reverse complement strand
AAAGGCTCGGAATATTGCGGTTTACTGCGCCCTTTTTCTCAAAAGATTGACATAATCGCTGTAATGGTATAAAATATATCGGTAAAGACGGCGCATTTTTTCTGCGCCGAAATCGGAGGAGAAAATATGATATACATAAATAATGACAACGTCTTTCACCTTCAAACCGAAAAGACAAGTTACGTTTTCCGTGCGCTCCCCTCGGGCCAGCTTGAAGCAATGTATTACGGAAAAAGAATCCGCAACGCTTCGGATTTTTCGTTCATGTTTGACAAGCACGAGTGCGGCTACAGCAATGCAACGCCGCGTTCGCAGAAGGACACTTCCCTTTCGCTTGACCACATTGCACTTGAATATTCGTCATACGGCAAGGGCGATTACCGCCAAAGCTCAATGCAACTTCTTTCCGCAGACGGAAACTTCACAACCGACTTCTTGTATAAATCAAGCACCGTAAGCAAAGTAAAGCCCGTTTTGCACGGACTTCCCTCAAGCTACGGCGAAAGCGAGACGCTCACCGTTGTTCTCGAAGATAAAATTCTCGGCGCGGAACTTTATCTTTTCTATACCGTTTTTGAAGAGTGCAACGTTATTACAAGAAGCGTTCGCCTTTATAACAAGAGCAAAAAGAACATCAAAATCAAATCCATTATGAGTATGCAGCTTGATTTGCAGCGAGGCGATTACACCGTTCTCACCTTTGACGGCGCATGGATCAGAGAAAGATATAAAAACGAACATCACCTTACGTCCGGAACATTCAGCATTGAATCGACAACCGGAACAAGTTCAAACCGACACAACCCGTTTTTTGCGGTTAAAAGCGGAGTTTGCACCGAAAACGAGGGTGAATGTTACGGCTTTAACCTTGTTTACTCCGGCAACCACATTGCAAAGACCGAGATTTCCTCTCACGGCCTTTTGAGAATTCAAAACGGCATCAATCCGTTTGAATTTGACTGGTTGCTCAAACCCGACCAAAGCTTTGACACGCCGGAAAGCGTTCTCACTTTCAGCAGTGAAGGTCTCAACGGCATGAGTCAAAACATGCACGCATTCGTCAAAGAGCACATCGTCAGAGGCTACTGGAAAAACAAAGAACGCCCGATTCTTGTCAACAACTGGGAAGCGACATATTTCAACTTCGACGAAAAGAAAATTCTTGACATTGCCAAAGCGACAAAGGAAATCGGCGGAGAAATGTTCGTTCTGGACGACGGCTTGTTCGTAAAAATAAACAACGACAAAGGCTCGCTCGGAGACTGGTACATCAACAAAAAGAAACTTCCTTCAGGCATTGACGGTCTTTCAAAAAAAATCAACGACATGGGTCTCAAGTTCGGTCTTTGGGTTGAGCCGGAAATGGTTTCGCCCGATTCCGACCTTTACAGAGCGCATCCCGATTGGGCAATCAAAACCGATGTTTACGAACCGTCGCAGGGAAGAAGCCAGCTTGTTCTTGACCTTACGAACCCGGAAGTTGTCGAATACATTATCAATACGATGACGGACGTTTTCAGATACGGAAACATCGAATACATCAAATGGGACAACAACCGCCAGATGACCGACGTTTTCTCGCACAGAAAAGACGCGAGAAGCGGCGAGTTTTTCCACAGATATATGCTCGGTCTTTATGAAATCTGGGGCGCACTGACCGAAAGATTCCCCGAAATTCTTTTTGAAGCCTGCTCAAGCGGCGGAAACCGTTTCGACCTCGGAACGTTCTGCTATATGCCGCAGTGCTGGACGAGTGACAACACCGACGCACTTGAAAGAATCTATATCCAGTCGGGTACGTCTTACGGCTATCCGCAGTCGGTAATGACAATGCACGTTGCGTGTTCGCCGTCGTTCGCCTGCCTTCGTCAGTCCTCAATCGAGCACCGCTTCAACGTTGCGGCTTTCGGCCTTTTGGGTTATGAGCTTGACGTTACTAACCTTTCGCGCTTTGACAAAGCCGCCGTCAAAAAGCAGATTGAGTATTACAAAGCGCACCGCTATCTTCTTCAGTACGGCGAATTCAGCAGAATCGGCGATTTCTTCACCGACAACATTGCAAAATGGGAAATCACTTCGCCCGACAAAAAGGAAAGCATCCTCGGCTACTTCATCAACCGCGTAACTCCAAACTGGGGCAACGACGTTATCCGCTTCACAGGTCTCGACGAAGAAAAAAACTATGAGCTTTCGGCGAGAACGGAACTTTTCTCGGTTCGTAACCTCGGCGAAATCATCAATAATCCCCTTCCGAAAAAGATTGACATTGACGACAGCCGCCTTTATGACTTCCTCGTTGAAACGGTCAAGCTCAGAACCGAAAAAGAAGAATATACCGTCGGCGGAGACGCACTCATGAACTCCGGCTTCAAGCCGCACCAGCCGTTCGTTCTCAGCGGATACAAATTCGGTGTTTCGAGAATTCTCATGGACACCGATTCGAGAATGTATTATCTTAAAGAAAAGGCAGAGACGAAATGAACAAAGTCTATGAAACATTTTGTTTTGAAACAACACCCGATTGGGAAAAAGTACCCGTCGGAAAAATCGACTGCTTTCAGTGGGAAGAAAAAGAGCCTTTCAGACCGCAGTCCGTTTTTCAAATGTGCTTTGTGAAAAACAAAGGAATTTTCGTCAAAATGCACTCCGACGAAAAAGAACGCCGTGTAACCTGCCGCGGACGCGACGAAAACGTTTGGGAAGACAGCTGCCTTGAATTTTTCTTTTCGCCGAATGACGAAAAAGGATATCTGAACACGGAAATGAATCCCTGCGGCGCATATCTGACGCAGGTCGGAAAAGGACGGGAAAATCGCCGTTTTCTCAAGGAAATCACCCACCTTTCGCCCGAAGTCAAAGGGCACGAAGACGAAAACGGTTGGGGAATCGAACTTTTCATTCCGCGCGAAGTTATTGAAAAAGCGTTTGAAATTCCGTTTTCGGCAGAAGCCGGAAAATATCACGGGAATTTTTATAAATGCGGCGACAAAACAAAAACGCCGCACTTCGGCTCGTTTTCGCCGATGAGAAGCGAACTCACTCTCGGCTTTCACGACCCGGAATATTTTGCAACAATATCAGTTAAGGAAGATGTATTAAAAAATGGTTAACAATGAAGTAATTCTCAAAGTCTGCCGAGCATTCGGCATTGAAGGTGAGCTCACCGAAACCGACATTCTCACCGACGGCCACATCAACACAACCGTTCTTGCGATTTTTCAAAACGGAGACAAGATTGAAAAATTTCTTGTTCAAAAAATCAACACTCACGTTTTTAAAGATCCGGACATTCTGATGGACAACATCGTCAACGTCACTCATTTTCTCAGGAAAAAAATCCGCTCTGTCGGCGGAGACCCCGAAAGAGAAACGCTCCACTTTTTGAAAACAACCGACGGCGGATTATATTTTAACGACGAGTCCGGCTGTTGGAGAATCTATCGTTACATTGACAATTCCTATACCTACAACATGATTGACAACACGGAAGTTTTTGAAAATGCGGGAGAAAGTTTCGGAAAATTTCAGAAGCTTCTCAACGATTATCCGAGCGAAACACTCCTCGAAACAATTCCGGATTTTCACAACACGCCGAAGAGAGTTGAAAACCTTGAAAATTCAGTAAAAGCCGACGTTGCGTCAAGAGCATCAGCCGTTCAAAACGAAATCGACTTTGCCCTTTCAAGAAAAGACAAGGCCGGAATTGCACTCACTCTTTGGGAAATGGGTGAAATTCCTCTCCGAGTCACTCACAACGACACAAAGCTCAACAACATTCTTTTTGATGCGGACAGCCACAAGGGACTTTGCGTCATCGACCTTGACACAATCATGCCCGGACTTTCGCTTTATGACTTCGGCGACGCAATCAGATTCGGCGCAAAAACAGCCGAAGAAGACGAGCCGGATCTTTCAAAGGTTTCAATTTCGCTTCCGCTTTATGAAGCATTCACAAGAGGTTATCTTTCAAGTTGCGCGGCCGCTTTGACAAGAGCCGAGGTTGACTCCCTCGCCTTTTCTGCGTTCCTTATGACGTATGAATGCGGCGTCCGTTTTCTCACGGATTATCTTGACGGCGACGTGTATTTCAGAACGGCTTATCCCGAACACAACCTTGTCAGAGCACGCAATCAGTTCAAAATGGTTGAAGAAATCGAAAAGAACCTTCCCGAAATGAACCGAATCACAAAACGTATCTATGACGAAATAATGAGCAAATAAAAGCTAAAAACCGATGTTGATTCTTTCAAAGACAAAGAATCAACATCGGTTTTCTTATGGCTCTGTAATAAAAGTCGCCGTAAATGCCGAACAGAATCTGCAAAAAAAATTTAAAAACAGAGCATATCAAGAGAAAATCCGTCAAGCCGGAAAGAAAAAAAGAAAAGCCATCCGACGGAAAAATCCGAACGGACAGCTAAAAAATTATTCAAGCGAATCAATATACTTGCAGGCATTCACCGCGGCGATTGCTCCGTCGGAAACGGCGGTTGCAATTTGGCGTACCTTTTTGGTGCGGCAGTCGCCGGCAACAAAAATGCCGTCTGTGCCGCTTTCGCACTCCTCCCCCGAAATGATGTAGCCGTAATCATCAAGGCTTGAAACCGCTTTAAACGGCTCGTTTTCGGGCACCTGTCCGATTGCGACAAAGATTCCGTCAACAAAAAGTGTTTTTTCTTCTTTGGTTTCGGTATTGAGGATTCTGATTGACGAAAGCGAATCGTCGCCATCAATCGCGCAGACAACGGAGTTT
>JAUNFH010000163.1 GCA_030525185.1 Clostridia bacterium | reverse complement strand
CCATAACTCCGGCGGGCGTACACGGCATAAAGACCGCTTCTCCCGTCCAAAGTTTTCCGACGTTAATGTCGCTGAAGCAGTCAACGTCCTTACAGGGATCAATGGCCTCAATTACGGCTTTTTCATCAATATGCTTAGGTACCGGAAGCTGGCAGAGAATGCCGTTTACAGTTTTGTCCTCGTTGAGTTTTTCAATCAAGGAGAGAAGTTCTTCTTGAGTTGTTTCGGCCGGAAGCGCAAATTCGAGAGATTTGATTCCGACAGCGGCACATTTTTTCTTTTTGTTGTTGACATATACCCTTGAAGCGGGGTCGTCGCCTACAATAATAACCGCAAGACAAGCTTCAATGCCTTTTTTGTTGAGTTCTGCAACTTCGGCCGAAGCTTCGTCACAAATCTTTTTTGAAACAAGTTTTCCGTCGATTAACGTCATTGGTTTTCCTCCTCGGTATTTTCGGTCTGCGTGTTTTCTTCGGCAGAACCGGAATTACTGTTTTCGATTGTTTCATCGGACTTTGCAACAATTTTTCCGTCACGAATAACAACATTTTTTGCTTTTTTTCTGAGTTCTTTCTTTTCTTTTTTAATTTTCTCGGCTTCAAGTTCTTTTTCACTCTTCGGCGGGAAGAAGTCAATTCCTTCAATCGGCTTCGGGTGTTTTGAAAATTTGATGTAAAGCAAAATCAACGTCACAAGAGACGCAAGCATCAAAACCGCCGAAAGTACCTGAGAAACTCTGATATTTGTGTTCGCGATATAAAGGCTGTCGGAACGCATTCCCTCAACAACCATTCTTTCAAATCCGTACCAAACACCGTAGCAAAGGAAAAGTTGACCGCTGAATTTTCTGCGTTTGCGCATTATCAGATACAAAACGCCGAAACCGAGCAGACACCAAACGGATTCGTAAAAAAACGTCGGATGAACATAAAGATTGTTGTCCGAAATATACTGCGGAATATTGTCAACGTTTTCAAGGCCAAAATAAGAAGCGTTGTCCGAAATGTACTTTGCAACCGTGTCGCTCATCATACCCCAGTTCGCATTTGTTATTGAACCAAATGCTTCTTGGTTTGCATAATTTCCCCAACGGCCGATGCCCTGACCGATAAGAAGGCTCATTGAAGCCATGTCAAGAAGGTTATAAAAATTGAGTTTTTCAACCTTGCAGACAATGAATGCGGCGAGAAGGCCGCCGATTATTCCGCCGTAAATCGCAAGACCTCCGTGCCAAATTTTAAAAATTTCCGAAAGGTTTTGGCTGTAATAATCCCATTTGAAAGCAACATAATAAAGTCTTGCTCCGAGAATTCCGCCGATTGTTCCGTAAAGAAGAACATCGATCATTTTGTCAAGGTTGATTTTCCATTTATATGCGATTCTTCCGCCGAAAAGGACGGCAAGAAGAAAGCCGAACGCAATTATCACTCCGTACCAACGCACGGTCGTGAAGCCGAGATTCAGCGTGTTTGAAACCGAAAACTCTTTTGCAATTCCGGCAAATTTTACCATAACGGTTTGCGCATCCATTGAGATACCTCCTTAAATTGATTGTGCAATTGCAATAACAACGGGCATCGTGATTATCGAAAATAAGCTGACGAGGGCAACGGTTTTTGAGGCAAGGCCGGCGTCACGATCGAATTTTGAAGCGAACATGAACGTATTGTTTGCAGAAGGAACACATGCTGTAATCGCACACGCAACAAGCAACGTTCCCGTAACTCCACAGAGCCGATAAATCCCGATGCACAAAAGCGGCATAACAAGAAGTTTGATGAGGGCGGTGAGATAAATCCGCTTATCGGTGAACATCGTTTTAAGATCTGTGTTTGCAAGATACGTTCCGAAAATCAGCATGGCAAGAGGAGTGTTCAGTTCGGCAAGATAAGAAAGCGGCTGAGAAACAAGCACAGGAAGCTTTACTTGCAAAAGGAAAAGCGGAAATCCGATCAAGACCGAAATTATTCCCGGATTTAAAATTAAACTTTTAAAATTGAGCTTAAATTTTTCGCGGCTCATAAGTTTGGCTCCGTGAATAAAAGTTATGATATTGAAAGCGATAACTCCGTTCGCACAATAGAAAACGCCTTCGTCACCGAGTATTTCCGAGGCAAGCGGAAGCGCCATGAATCCGACGTTTCCGTAAATCGCCGCATATTTGAAAACAGGATTTTCATCGTTTTTCTTTCTGAAAAACGGAATGTTCAATGCAATCGAAATGAAGTGGGTTGCAAAAGCAAGAACCATTGAAATCAAAAACATCAAAAAATTATGCTTTGTCAATTCAATGTTTGTGAACGAACGAATCAACATACAAGGAACAACAAGATAAAGAAGAAAATTGACGAGTGCGCGCGCGGTTTTTTCAGTGAAAAGTTTCGCTTTATCACAGATAAAACCGACGGCAATCATAATATAAAGAATCGAAACCTGTGTTGCCGCTTGTTTAACATTATCAAGAAACAACGTCAGTCTCCTTTTCTTCGGTCGTGTTTTCTTTCTTAATCAGCTGAAGAGCAAGCACGGCAACAAACACCCCGAAAACAAGGTCGGCAACGTTAAACGGATGGTTTTCGTTGATATAAGTGCTTTTGTCAACGATTGTGAAGAAAAGTCTCGGAAGGCTGACAATGAAGGAAATCATTGCCGCCGGAAGGCCGAAACCGATGAGTCGCCACCTTGAATCGGTTGAGTAAACACCGCTTGAAACCTGAGCGAACGCCATAAAGAACAAAACCATAAACGCGCACATCGAAAGTTCAAGGAACAAATCCGAAACGCGAAGAAAGCTGATTTTTCTCACGAAAAGATGGAGAAGTCTGCAGGAAACCCAGCCGACCGGCATAAGCGCAAGAATCCTGTGTTTTCCGGCCGAACCGTTTCCGTTTTTGAAAGAGAATGAAAGTTCGATAAGAAAAATCCCGGAAAGGACGGCAAAAATACTTTGAAGAAAAAGCGGGATTGCGCCGGAAATCATCAGACTTTTGAATGCCGAAACCTGAACTTCGGTGTTTCCCGCGTCAAAAACGCTTTTGATAAAACTCATTACGCCGTCAAAAAACATTACAAACGAGAAAACAAGTGTAACCGCAAAAAGTGATTTGCTCTTCGTTGACGAAAGCGAAATACTTTTGCTGTCGCTTGATATAAACGAAGAAACAGCAAAAAAGAGACAGGAGCAGACAAGCAAAACGTAAAACAAAATAACGGGAAATCCGGTTTTGGTGTAAAAACCGGTTGAAGCGTCGATTGAAGTTTTAACCTGAAAAACTCTGAGAATCGTAAGCAATGCGCCGCAAACCGCAAAAACGGTCAACAGCAACGGGTATCTGATTTTTGAAGTGCTCTCTTTAATTTTCATTGGAACCATCTTCCCCTTGAATAATAATTCTTTCTTCGGTTGGAATATATGCGGTTGAAGCGTTATAATTTTCGATTCTTTCGTCAATGGGTATGTACTTCTTGGGAATCGCAACGCTCTTATATGCCGGACGGATAATTCGGTTACCGGTCATAATTTCTTCCATTCTGTGAGCAGACCATCCGACAATTCTTGCGGCCGCAAAAAGCGGTGTAAAGATATCTTCGGGTATTCCGAGAATCTTATAAACAAGACCGGAATAAAGGTCAACATTGGCACAAAGCGGTTTGTTGATGCCTTTGATTTTTCTGAAAAGCTCCGGGGTGAATTTTTCAATCATTTCAATGAGATTGAATTCCTTTTCAAACTCGGTTCCTTTTGAAAATTCTTTTGCTTTGCGTTTGAGGATAACGGCTCGCGGATCGGAAATTGTATAAACCGCATGACCCATTCCGTAAATAAGGCCCGAACCGTCGCCCGCCTCTTTCTTTATTATTTTTTCAAGATATGCTTTGACTTGGTTTTCATCGGTTATATCGTCAACGTGCTGTTCGATATCGGCAATCATCTTGCAGACTTTGAGGTTTGCACCGCCGTGACGAACGCCTTTGAGCGAACCGATTGCCGCGGAATACGCCGCATAAGAATCGGTTCCGGCCGAGGAAAGAACGCGACAGGTGAAAGTTGAGTTGTTTCCTCCCCCGTGTTCTGCATGAAGCATGAGACAAATGTCGAGGAGCTTTGCTTCTTCATCGGTATATTTTCTGTCGGAACGGATTGAACGGAGAATAGTTTCTGCGGTTGAAAGGCTCTGCTTTTCCGGATGGAAATAAAGGCTTTTTCCGTAAAATTTAAGTCTTTTAACCTGATAAGCGTAGCAGACCAAAACCGGAAGCTGAGCGATAATCTGAACGCTCTGACGAAGGACATTTTCCGGAGAACGGTCTTCCGGATTTTCGTCAAATGAGTAAAGAACAAGAATGCATCTTGCAAGATTGTTCATAACATCACTTGAAGCGTTTTTCATCATAACGTCTTCAATGAAGGTTTCCGGAAGTTCTCGGCAAACGCCGAGCGCGTTTTTGAAAAATGCAAGCTGTTCCCTCGTCGGAAGCGAACCGAAAAGAAGAAGATAAGCGACTTCCTCAAAACCGAAACGGTTTTCTTTTTCGCAGGCTTCAACGATATTGTTAATATTGACGCCTCTGTATTTAAGAACGCCTTTTTTCGGAACACGTTCACCGTCGTCAATATAGTATCCTTCAACGCAACAAATTTTTGTGAGTCCGGCCATTACGCCGGTTCCGTCATGATTTCTGAGACCTCTTTTTACACCGTATTTCCAAAAATCATCGGGGTTTATGTGGCTCTTTCTTTCAATTTTTTCACAAATTTTTTCAAGGACCTC
>JAUNFH010000162.1 GCA_030525185.1 Clostridia bacterium | reverse complement strand
AAAACGATATTTTGAACTTTCAAAAAGTAATAATAAACAACAGTATCTCGTTCCGTATCTTATGTCCTCCCATCCGGGTTCAACTCTTGACGATGCAATTGAGCTTGCGCTGTTTTTAAAAAAGCGTTCAATCAGACCCGAACAGGTTCAGGATTTTTATCCGACGCCGGGAACGGTTTCGACATGTATGTTTTATACCGGACTTGACCCATACACAATGAAGGAAGTCTACGTTGCAAAAACACCGCAGGACAAGGCGATGCAACGCGCGCTTTTGCAATATTACGATCCTTCAAAGCGTGATTTGATTGAAAAGGCTTTAAAAATCGCAGGCAGGTTTGATCTGATCGGAAATTCTCCGAAATGCCTGATCAAGGCCGGAACTCATCAGCCTTCAGCACGAAAGAACAGCAATTTCAAAAACGGAGGAAATTATGGCAAAAACCGCAAAAAGAGGTAAACAAAAGTCAATAATTACATCAATCGTATTTTTCGTTGCAATTATTGCCGTTGTTCTCGGACGATTCAACAAAGATTTTGAAACTGCCGAAAAGCCGGGCGAAACTGCCGAAGCATATACTTACAGCGTTCATTTTATTGACGTCGTACAAGGGTCGTCAACTCTTTTGAAATCCGAAAACGTCGGAATTTTGATCGACGCCGGAGAAAGGGAATACGGAAGCAAGGTTGTTGATTACCTCAAATCAAACGGAATTGAAAAACTTGATTATGTTGTTGCAACTCATCCGCATACCGATCATATCGGTGGCCTTCAGGCTGTTCTTGAAGCTTTTCCGGTTGATAATATAATCATGCCTAAGCTTTCATCCGAAAACACACCGACGACTAAAACTTATGAATCGCTTCTTGAAACGATAATCAATAAAAAAATCAAGGTGATTCCGGCTAAATTCGGAAAAGAATATACCGTAGGGAAAATCACGCTTGAAATTTTCGGCCCTGTTGAGCAAAGCAGTGACCTTAACAATATGTCGGTAATATGCAAAGCGTCCGTAAATTCAACGACTGTCCTTCTTTCCGGTGATGCGGAAAAGAAGGAAATGAAGAGCGTAATGAATAAAAATCCGGATCTTTCATGTGATGTGATGCTCATGGGACACCACGGAAGCAGAACTTCGCTCGAAAAAAGTTATCTTCGTTCGGCCGATCCCGGAATCGGAATTATTTCGTGCGGTCTTGACAATTCATACGGGCACCCGCACGAAGAAACGATTGAATATCTTGAAAACAATAATATTAAGTTCTATCGGACAGATAAAGTCGGAACGATTGTTTTGAACTGTTATGACAACGGATATAAAGTTTCAACGGAAAAATAAGGAGAATGTAGACGATGGAATATCTCAGTGTTGACCGCATTTCGCAAGGAATTGCCGTTTGTGAAAAGGAAGATATGAGTCTTGTTGAAATCCCTCTCAACTCCCTGCCGAATGACGTAAAAGAGGGGAGCGTCCTTTCTTTTGAAAACGGAGTCTACAAAATTGACAAGACCGAGGAAGAGCAAAGAAAAAAACGAATTATGATGCTTCAAAATTTGCTTTTTGAAGATGATTAAAATGAAGATTAATTTATAAAAATACGGTAGCTTTCGGATTTCAGTCTGAAAACTACCGCTGTTTGGTGCGGGTAACAGGGGTCGAACCTGCACGCCGGAAAGCACAAGATCCTAAATCTTGCGTGTCTGCCAATTCCACCATACCCGCATATTTATTTAATTTATTATACAACAATGAAAACTGTTTTGTCAAGAAAGAAAAAGTTGCTTCAATCATTTTTCAAAGTTTATTGCCATAGAATTCAATGGGTGATTTATGTATGAAAAAGTTTATGTTCAGAATCATAAACGCAAAACAGTTTGCGTTCACTTTGTGTGCTTTTGCGGTTTCGGCTCTTTTAATTTTCGGAATTGACATTGTTTACACTAACGCGTCTGTCGAAAAAAGCAAAACCGATTTGCCTGTTATTATAATTGACGCAGGCCACGGCGGAGAGGACGGCGGAGCGCAATCCTCAAGCGGAATTCTCGAAAAGGAAATCAATCTTTCAATTTCGTTGAAACTTGAAGCGCTGTTTAACTCACTTGGGTTCCAGACAGTTTCCGTGCGAAAAAGCGACGAGCTGATTTATAATGATTCGTGTAAAACAATCCGTGAAAAAAAGGTTTCGGACATTCACAACAGGCTGAATATTATGAATGAATATCCGGACAGCATATTTCTCAGTATTCATCAAAACCATTTTTCTGAAAGCAAGTATTACGGAGCACAGGTTTTTTATTCAAAAAACAATCCCGAAAGTGAAATTATAGCCGAAAATATTCAAAAGTCAATTGTTGCTTCGCTGCAACCGAAAAATGAGAGAAGGATAAAGCCTTCCGGAACGGAAATCTATTTGCTTTATCATGCAACAACACCGTCGGTAATGGTTGAATGCGGTTTTTTGTCAAACGGCGGCGAAGCTCAGCTTTTGAACGATGAAAACTATCAAAAGAAAATGTCTTTGGCGATTGCCGACGGGATTATCAAATATTTAAACGACAGGAAGTGAAGAATGTGGCTCAGAAAACAAAAACAATTTATGTCTGCTCATCGTGCGGATATGAAACGCCGAAATGGCTCGGAAAATGTCCCGAATGCGGCGAATGGGCAACGCTTCAGGAAGAAGTTCGTATTTCTCAAAGTGCCGCCGCGGCTTCAAAATCGGTGAAGCCGTCAAGCGTTCGTTCGTACAGGCTCGGAGAAATTGAGCCTGACAATGAAATCAGATATAAAACGGGAATGTCGGAGCTCGACCGGGTTCTCGGGGGTGGAATTGTTAAGGGCTCACTCGTTCTTTTGAGCGGCGATCCGGGAATCGGAAAATCAACAATTCTTCTTCAAATTTGCGAACAACTTGGGAAAAAACTTCAGATTATGTATGTTTCCGGTGAGGAATCGTATAATCAAATTAAGTTGCGTGCAGACCGACTTCATGTTACAACAGAAAATCTTCATCTTCTCTGCGAAACCGACGTTCAGGCGATTTGCGAACACATCCGAAGCGCAAAGCCGGATATTGTTATCGTTGACTCGGTTCAAACAATGAATTATACCGAAGTATCTTCTTCACCCGGAAGTGTTACACAGGTCAGAGAATCGGCAAATCTTTTAATGCGCGTTGCAAAGTCAATGTCAATACCGGTAATAATGGTCGGACATGTCAATAAAGACGGAAACATTGCCGGCCCGAAGGTTCTTGAACATGTTGTTGACGCTGTTTTATATTTTGAAGGAGAACGAAATCTTTCTTTCAGAATTTTGAGAGCTGTGAAAAACAGATTCGGTTCAACGAATGAAATCGGTGTTTTCGAGATGACAGATAGGGGACTTGAAGAAGTCAAAAACCCTTCCGAGATGCTCATATCCGGGCGACCGAAAAACACACCGGGTACCTGCGTTGCTTGTGTTATGGAAGGCTCAAGGCCGATTCTCGCCGAAATCCAGGGACTTGTTACACCAACTGCTTACGGTAACCCGAGAAGAATGACAAACGGCTTTGACTATAACCGCATGGCGATGCTTATTGCGGTTCTTGAAAAACGCGGAGGATATTATTTAAGCAATTTCGACACATATATAAATATTGTCGGCGGAATGAAGCTTGATGAACCTGCGCTCGATCTGACTAGTGCAATGGCACTTGTTTCGTCGTTGAAGGATTATGCAATTCGCGATGATGTTCTTGCTTTTGGAGAAATCGGATTAGCAGGCGAGGTGAGGGCAATTTCACACTGCGAACAAAGAGTGAAGGAAGCGGCAAGACTCGGATTCAACAAGTGCATTATTCCAAAACATAATCTTAAATCTGTACCGGACGAGCTGAAACAGAAAATTGAAGTTGTCGGTGTCCGAACAATCAGACAAGCTTTTGAGGCACTGATTACATGAGCATTATAAAATTTGCAAATTTGCCCGAGCGCAAAGTCACAAAAGCGATTATTTCCGGTTACGATAAAAGGATAATTGACTATATCAGAACTTTCAAAGTTAACATTTTGTTTACAGGAAAGAATAACCTGATTGATCCGGCGATATCCGATCATGTCGATGTTAACATAAATTATCTTGGCAACGGAGAAATAATAATTGACGGTTCACAAAAGCATCTGACCGAATGTCTAAAAGAATCCGGATTCAGAGTAATTGAGCCTTATAATGCGGTGTCCAGTTCGTATCCTAATGATTCCGCTTTAAATTGCGCCGAGTTTGGTGAACGTTTGATTGCGCGAAAAAAATCTTCGGACAAACATATAATCAAAAAATTTCCCGAAGATTTAATTATCGATGTTAATCAAGGCTATACAAAATGTTCAACATGCATAGTAAATGAAAATGCAATTATTACGGATGATGAATCCATAAATAAATCATGCAGAAACGTCGGAATCGATTCTTTGTTGATTTCCAAGGGCGACGTTTTATTAAGCGGCCACAATTACGGTTTTATCGGCGGTGCAAGCGCACTGATTAAGAAAAATAAAATTCTTTTCTTCGGTGATATCACAAAGCATCGCGATTATCAAAAAATCGTTTCTTTTCTTTTGAAACACAGATGTGACTATGCTTATCTTAAAGATTATCCGCTAACAGATATCGGCGGAATGATTGCAATTGAAGAAGAGTAACGACTAATAAACAGAGATTGTATCAACTATACAAAATAAATATTTTGTATAGTTGAGGGGGTATAAAACAGCATATTTAATCATAAAATGATTGAAACCATTATAAAC
>JAUNFH010000161.1:1946-4839 GCA_030525185.1 Clostridia bacterium | reverse complement strand
AACGAACAGCAAACAAATCACCTCGCAGGATTGTTATAAAAATATGCAGAATAATGATTGAACGGCAATCATATTCACTGTATAATTATATCGTGTGAAATCAATTGTGTCAATCGAGGTGAGGCCTATGCAGCCGAAGGCGACCGATTTTTCAAAAAAACTTGTCACGCTTGTTTTGCCGATTGCTTTTCAGCAATTTATGCTCGCTCTTGTCAGTGCCTGCGACGCGCTGATGCTCGGAGCGTTGACGCAGGACGCTCTGTCGGCGGTCTCTCTTGCGAGTCAGGTGACTTTTGTTGAAAATTTGTTCCTTGCCGCCATGACAATAGGACTTTCAATGTTTGCGGCGCAGTATTGGGGCAAAAAAGACGAAGCTTCCGTTGAAAAAATCTTTGCCTATGTTATGAAAATAACCGCCACTGTTTCTTTTGCGTTTTTCCTTGCGTGCTTGTGTATTCCCAACGCCTTAATGCGTATTTTTACCAACGAGCAGTCTTTGATTGGCGGCGGTGCGATTTATCTGCGAACGGTGTCACCGTCATTCTTTTTAACGGGAATTTCTCAAGTTTATCTTTGCGTGCTGAAAAACACAAACAAAGCGGCAAAATCCAGCGTTATCAGTTGTGCAAGTGTAATTATCAACATCGTGTTGAACGCAGTTCTCATTTTCGGCCTGTTTGGTTTTCCGAAACTTGAAATTGCCGGAGCTGCGCTTGCAACCGTGATTTCACGAGCGGTTGAGGTTTTGTGGTGTATCCTTGAAACGGCAAAAAAGGACCGTGTAAAACTGAAACTGCCCTATATCCTCCATGATGACAAGCTGCTGCGTCATGATTTTTGGAAGTATACAACGCCTGTTCTCGGCAATGAAATCGTTTGGGGCGTCGGTTTTACAATGTATTCTGTTATTATGGGACACTTGGGCACGGACGCGGTGGCTGCAAATTCTGTTGCAAATATCGTAAAAAACCTTGTTTCCTGTTTTTGCCTCGGTCTCGGAAGCGGCGGCGGAATCATTGTCGGAAATGAGCTTGGGGCCGGAAGGACAGAGACAGCAATAATGTACGGACGAAAGCTTTGCAAGCTGTCTGTTGTCTGCGGAGCAATATCCGGACTGGTTTTGTTGGCACTCAGTCCTCTGATTCTTTCCGTGACCGATTTGAGCGAAACGGCAACAGGGTATTTGAAATGGATGCTTGTCATGTGTTCCTATTACATGATTGGAAAATCAATAAACGGAACAACAATTGCCGGGATTTTCTGCGCGGGCGGCGATTCAAAATTCGGCTTTTTGTGTGACACAGTAACAATGTGGTGCATAACCGTTCCGCTCGGCTTCATTGCTGCTTTTGCTTTGAAGCTTCCGGTTCTTGCCGTATACTTTATTGTAAATCTGGATGAAATTGTCAAACTGCCGGCGGTGTATCGGCATTATATAAAATATAAATGGGTCAAAGACTTGACGAAAACGGAGGAATGAAAATGTATAACAACATAAGCGATTGGGACAGAATGGTTGAAGGAAAGCTTTATAACTCTTCAAGCAAAGATATTTTCAAACAGCACGCTTTTGGTATGCTGAGATGTGACCGATTCAATAAAATTGCTTTATGGAGAATCAAAACAAAGCAGCGGGTTTTGGAAAGACTGATTCCGTCGGCAAAGGGAAAGGGGCTTGCTGTTTTTGCTCCGTTTTATTGTGAATACGGAGTGAACATTCATGTCGGCAAAGGCTGTTTTGTCAATTATAACTGCACATTTCTTGATGTTGCACCGATCACGCTCGGAGACGGCGTTTGGCTTGGCGCAAATGTAACGCTTGCAACGCCGAATCATCCGTTCCTTGCAGAAGAGCGTCTGCCCGCCGATTACCCGGACGGAACACATGACCTTGAATATTCCGCACCTATAACAATAAAGGATGGCTGCTGGATATGTTCAAGTGCAACAATTTGCGGCGGTGTAACTATCGGTGAAAACAGTATTGTTGCCGCCGGAGCCGTTGTAAACAGAAACGTTCCGCCGAACAGCATTGTTGCCGGCGTTCCGGCCAGAGTTCTTCGCGAAATTGATGAGGGCGACCGTATGAACGTCTGGGAAACATATCTCAAAAATGAGTTTCCCGTTCCGGCAAGAAAAAAGCAGTGAACATTATTTGAGCAATTATAATTGACCGGAAAAACAACATGACGGATTGAGAGTAAAATATAGTCAAAACATTCGGAAGTGTCAAGAAATTTACCGAAAAGGGAGCGTATGGCAGAACATGGCTCGGAAGATTAAAGTATCAAGTGAATTTACATATTTAGCCGCAATTATCCTGCTGTCTTTGGCGGTTGCAATTATTTCCGCCGCAGATTTCGGAATCTCGATGATCGTCGCGCCGGCATACCTATTAAGCTTGAAAATGGGTGTTTTGAGCTTCGGCCAAGCCGAATATGTTGTTCAGGCGTGTGTGTTTATTATTCTTTGCGTTGTTTTGAAAAAATTTAAGTTCTCTTATTTGTTTTCTTTCGGAACCTGTTTGATTTATGGATTTGTTCTTGACTTATGGAGGAAAATTCCGTTTTTTAATCCGTCAATAACTTCGCCCGGAAGTATGGATTTGTGGCTTAGGGTTGTGATGTTCGCGTTCGGCATGATATTGACATCTTTTGCCGTTGCGTTGTTTTTCAAAACATATCTTTTCCCTCAGGTGTATGATTTTTTTGTAAAATCCGTAAACATTTAATAACGAATAAAAAATTAGACTTATTAATGAGATAGATACTGAAAATAGTCTTGATATTAAGGATTGTGATTATGATAATGATTTATATGAGAATCTTATTAAGGGACTTGAAAAAGAACCTGAAAGAGGTAATAGATGCAATGTCTGCTACTTGATGAGATT
>JAUNFH010000161.1:0-1936 GCA_030525185.1 Clostridia bacterium | reverse complement strand
TTTTTTGCGTTTGGTTTTTTTTTAAAAAATTTTATTTGCCCTAAGTTTTTTTTTTTTTTTGTAAAAGCGGTCTCCTTTAAATACGGAGTCAAACTGTCTCTTCTTAAAACAATTGTCGATCTCTCGTGTCTTGCAACGAGCGTGATTATGACGTTTTTGTTTTTCGGCAAAATTGAAGGCATCGGGTGGGGTACACTTGTTATGGCACTTTTTAACGGAACAATAATAGGCTTTTTTTCAAAGCTGCTTGACAGGTGCTTTGACTTTCGTCCGACCTTTCCGCGCTTTTCTGCTCTTTTTGAGCTGCAAAAAGCTACCCCTGCTTCGTCTGTTGAAGCTCACATTTGAAAAGCCGAAAACCACCGCATTGTTGCCGCTTTCAGGCAATAACGCGGTGGATTTTTTGCACTCTTTCTTGCGGTGAATACCGTTTTATGATAAACTGAATGTGAAAACAAAAGTTATGTGAGGTGTTCAATGTGGCCGACTGTAATGAAGAGTTTTGGAAAGCACTCGATGAATTGGTGAGCAGTTCTGAAATTGTGGTTGACAGGCCAAAGGGTTCGGCTCACCCCGGATTTCCGGATTTTGTCTATCCGCTTGATTACGGCTACATAAAAGATACGTCGTCTATGGACAAAGACGGAATTGATGTATGGGTCGGCAGCGGTGAAAGAGAGATTGACGCCGTCATGTGCGTTGTAGACCTGATGAAAAAAGACTCCGAAATCAAAATTCTCATTGGCTGTACCGAAGAAGAAAAGGCAGTCATATATCAGACACACAACGAAACGCAGTATATGAAGGGAATTCTGATACGTCGGTGATTTTCCTTGAAACCCTTTATTGAGTTTTAGGTTTATCTATAAATATTGCAGTCTTTCAAAAATTGTGCTACAATCAGCTTATAAACATCAAGGAGGAAACGCTGATGCAAGGTAAACCCGAAGTTCCGGTCAATTGCTTTTTTCAAGGGTGCTATAACCCTGCCTATGAAGCAGAAATACATAAGGCAAAGAAAAAATGTCATGAATACAACAAACTTTGTCCGACGGACTATGAAGAGCAAAAGAAGATTCTTGAAACGCTGCTTGGCTCAATGGGGAAGGAGACGATCATCACCCCTCCGTTTTGGTGCGATTACGGCTATAACATAACCGTCGGTGACTTCTTTTACTCAAACCATAACCTTGTTGTCAACGACGGCGTGGCCGTCAAGTTCGGCGACAACGTTTTCATCGGGCCGAACTGCTGCTTCACAACGGCTGAACACGCAATAGACCCCGAAATGCGCAAAAGGGGCGTTGAAATTGCAAAGCCTATAACCGTTGGAAACAACGTTTGGATCGGCGCAGGTTCAACGATCCTTGCCGGAAGCGAAATCGGCGATAATACCGTCATCGGAGCGGGAAGCGTTGTCACAAAGCCCATTCCGGCGAACGTGGTCGCTGTCGGTGTACCCTGCCGCGTGATGAGAAGCATCACTGAAGCGGACAAGACGAGCTATCCGGTTTACAGACCGAAAGAAGATTGAAATCTACACTTCAAAGGTGACACATATGAAAAACGATTGCGCTTTCAGAACGGCGGAAAGAAAAGATGTGCCGCTGATTCTTGAGTTTATTAAAGAGCTTGCGGATTATGAAGATTTGCTTTGCGAGGTAGTCGCCGACGAAGCAACGCTTGAGGAATGGATTTTTGAAAAGCAAAAGGCCGAGGTAATTTTTGCCCTTTCAGAGGGAAAAGAGGTTGGCTTTGCGCTGTTTTTCCATAATTTTTCAACCTTCCTCGGCAGAGCCGGAATCTATCTTGAAGACCTCTATGTCAAACCGGAATACCGCGGAAGGGGCTTCGGCAAGGCAATTTTGAAAAAGCTTGCGTCAATCGCCGAAGAGCGCGGTTGCGGAAGGCTCGAATGGTGGTGTCTTGACCGAAA
>JAUNFH010000160.1:300-4880 GCA_030525185.1 Clostridia bacterium | reverse complement strand
TAATCTCTCTTTTTAATAACACCAATCCGCTAATGACTGTTAACCACACTCTGTCATGGTTTTTATTCAGAGAAAACTAAAAAGATTGTTTCTGCCATTCCTTCTTTTCGCGGATTTCATGCGGTGGATTTATAGGTTCTGCCTTAATTTTCATAGTGGGGGAGTCTCGCGAGGCTCACGTTTAAACCTCATTGTTTTAACCATATAAATCCTTTGTGTATTTGTACGGTTTAACTTCAGAATTTATCTGTAAATCTTTAGGGTACAAAAAGTTACCCTCCATTAAAACTTTCAACATTCAAGTAAGTGTAAGTGGAAAATTTCACGCTTAAAATCCGCACAAGGAAAACGAAAATTTTATTGTTTTGAATCCTTGCTTTAAAACAATAGGCACCGACGGTTTTGTACCACAGGCGGATTTTTCTTTCTGTATGATTGTAAAAAGTTATGGGAAGCTCAGCTAAAGCCGCATCGGTGGACGATATTTTGATTTTTCCCCGCAAATCAAAATTCGTTTACCAAATGCAGCGTAACACAAAGCGAACTTTTGGGTACTTTTGTTTCAAACGACAAAAGTACCCCCAGCGGAGCGGTCGGATGTAAATTTAAAAGATAAAACGTGCGGTTAAAAAACCACCCAAAGCAGTACGCCGAAAAAGAAAAATTTTAATTTACTTTTAACCTTTCTTTCGGGTTCATTTCAGGAAAGGGGTCGATAATACGGGCAAGACAAAGGCAATGAAGGCCGAAAGTCCACGGCAGCTGCCCGCCGGAAAGAGGCAGGCAAACAATAACACCTTAAGCGGTGTTCACATATATTCGGTAAGAAGCAAGCAATTGTTTTTTCATGTATCTCCTTTCTGTAAGGCGGCGGCAAACGAAAAATTTGCCGCCGCCGAACTCTTTCAAAAAAATCTTCAACTCTGAAAAAGCTTTTCAGGTACATTTCGGGAACAGGTGCAAAAATTCAGTCACCATCAAAAAACACGAAAGGAGGATAACGATGGAATCCGAAACAAAATATCGCTTCGGTCAAAAATACCGTCATGAACTGAAATATAAAATTTCGGCGGCGGACTATCTTTCAATCCGCCAGCGGATAAAACCGGTAATGAAAACGGACAGTCATGCGGACGCAGACGGCCGATACAGAATTTTCAGCATTTATTTTGACAACATCTATGACAAGGCGCTCCTTGAAAAAATCAACGGAGTTCAAAAAAGAGAAAAATTCAGAATCAGATATTACAACAACGATTTTTCTTTTATTGCCCTTGAAAAAAAGGTCAAGTATAACGACCTTTGCATCAAAGAAAGCGCAAACCTTTCAAAAGAAGAATTCTTTTCGATTCTTTCCGGCAACAGAAAACAAATGAAAGAAAATTCATCTCAGCTTGTCAAAGAGCTTTATTGCAAGATGAACTTTCAGCAACTTCGTCCCCGTGTTCTTGTTTCCTATGTCCGCGAAGCGTATATCTACGCCCCGGGAAACGTCAGGGTAACCTTTGATTCCGACATCAGAACAAGTCTTTTCACACGGGAGTTTTTAAAAAACGACTTCGACGGAATCGGCGCAACGGACAACTCAACCGACATGATTCTTGAAGTCAAGTTCGACGATTTTCTTCCGGACGTTATTTCCCGCCTCGTTCAAACGGGCAACGCAAGGCAACAGGCCTTTTCAAAATACTGTGCATGCCGAAAATTCGGCTGATTTTCAAAAAAGGAGCAATTACTATGACTTTCAATGACATTTTTAAATCGAGTTTTCTTGAAAACATCACCGAGTTTTCGGTTCTTGACACCGTTCTCGGCCTTGCCGTGGCTCTCGTCATCGGTCTTTTCATCTTCTTAATCTACAAAAAAACGCTGACAGGCGTAATGTATTCAAGCGGTTTTGCGCTGACGCTCGTCGGTCTCTCGCTTGTGACAACGCTCGTAATCATGGCCGTCACGTCAAACGTTGTCCTCTCCCTCGGCATGGTCGGCGCACTTTCAATCGTCCGGTTCAGAACGGCAATCAAAGAACCGGTTGAAATCGTTTTCCTTTTCTGGTCGCTCGCCGTCGGAATTGTAATCGGCGCCGGAATGATTCCTCTTGCGGTCATCGGTTCGGCAATAATCGGCGTAATCCTTCTTCTTTTTGCGAACAGGAAGATAAGAAACAACCCGTATATTCTTGTCCTCACCTGTTTGAACGAACAGGCCGAAACCGCCGCACTTGAAACGCTCAAAGCGAACACAAATCATTATATTGTCAAATCAAAAACAATCACCGCCTCCGGAATCGAACTGACAACAGAGCTGAGAACAAAAGACGCTTCAACGGCCTTCGTCAACAGCATTTCTCAGCTTGAAGGAATTGAAAGCGCAACCCTCGTCAGCTATAACGGCGAATATATGGCATAAGGAGTGGTGAGCAATGATTGCGCATAAACATATTACAAAAATTGTTTCGGTCATCATGGTTCTTTCGGTTTGTTTGTGCTTATGTGCGGCCGCATTCTCCGAAAAAATCAAAACCGTTGCGGGCTCTTCCGGAATCAGCCAAGAATATGAATCAAAACTTTTTTCGTCCGAATCGCCGATTGAAGTAAACATCATCATGGACAGTTCCGATTGGTCTGATATGCTTGACAACGCAATTTCGGAAGAATACAAAGAATGCACCGTTGAAATCAACGGAACAACCTTTTACCGCGTCGGAATCCGCCCGAAGGGAAACACAAGCCTTTCTTCAATTGCGTCAGACCCGACGACCGACCGCTACAGCTTCAAGCTTGAGTTTGACAAGTATGTTGACGGTCAGACCTGCTTCGGCCTTGACAAGCTGGTGCTCAACAACAATTACGCCGACGCAACCAATATGAAGGAAGCTCTGGTGTATGACCTGTTTAAATATGTGGGCGCGGACGCTTCGCTTTATAACTACGCGAAAATCAACGTCAACGGCGAATACTGGGGTGTTTACCTTGCGCTTGAGGCGGTTGAGGACAGCTTCCTTCTGCGCAACTACGGCGTTCAAAGCGGCGAGCTTTATAAGCCGGAGAGCATGAACATCGGTGGCGGCGGAAACGGCGGCGCAGGCTCCGGAAACGGCGGCGCGGATCTCAACTACACCGACGACGAGCTTGACTCCTATTCAACAATTTGGGACGGCGAGATAACCGACGCAAAAAAGGCAGACCGAAAACGGGTCGTGACTGCGCTCAAGAATATTTCGCAGGGCACCGATCTGCAAAAATACATGGATATCGACAACCTTGTTAGGTACATGGCGGTTCATGTTTTTTCGGTCAATGAGGACAGCCTTTCCGGCTCAATGACACATAACTATTATCTTTATGAAACGGGCGGAATGCTCAATCTCATTCCGTGGGATTATAATCTTGCTTTCGGCGGTATGGGTGGAGAAAAAGAAGCAACCTCAGTCGTGAACGATGCAATCGACAACGCTTTTTCCGCAACAAACTTCTTTGATACGCTCACCGCGAACGAAGAATACAACGCCCTTTACTACGACAACCTCAAGAAGGTTGCGGAATATATAAGCGGCGGCGAATTTGAAAAGTTCTATAACCGCGTCAGAAGTCAAATTGACGAGCTTGTCAAAACCGACCCGACCGCCTTTTACAGCTATGACGATTACACAAAGGCGGCCGAAACGCTCTTTGAGCTTGTAAAGCTGCGCGGTGAGTCGATTGAAAAGCAGGTTGACGGAACGATCCCGTCAACGGCCGAAGAGCAGAAAAGCGCAGACAACCTTGTTGATGCGTCGAACCTTGCGCTCAGCGTGCTCGGCAGCATGAACAACGGCGGCCCAAACGGCGGCTTTGACGCCAAGCAGGTGAACGCAAACAAAACTGCGGATGATTCCTCCGCCGACAAGACAGACACCGCGGCGACAACGGAAAGCACCTCGGATTCTCAGAACGCTTCCTCGCAGAATCAAAACGCTTTTTCCGGCGCGGCGGGGCAGAACGGCACACCGCCGGAAAAGCCCGACGGCGAAGCACCGGGAGGAATGACACCGCCCGACGGAATGACGCCGCCGAACGCGGCTCAGGGCGAAGCACCGTCAATGCCGAACGCAGAAAATGAGGGCGAAACAGCGACCTCGCAAACTCAGGGCGAGACCACAACCGCGCCAACTCAGGCTGAGACCACAACCGCTTCTTTAAATGAAAAGGAGACGGAAAGCGCCGCCGCTTCCGAGCAGGGTGAAACAACAGCCGCAGCTCAGCCCGGCGCAGACGGCAACGCGCAAAACGGCTTTCCCGGCGGCAATTTCCCCGGCGGAAACGGACAGCAGCCGCCGGACAATATGGGGCAGGGCGGTTCTTCGAGCCTTAACGTCAAAAACCTCGCCGTATACGGAATCTGCCTTGCGGTCATGCTGTTGTTCCTTCTTTTTGCCGCGCTTTACAAGCGCAGACCCGGCAGAGCATAATAAGCACACAAAAACCGTTCCGAAAGTTTTTTCGGGGCGGTCTTTTTTTGCCGAGAAAAGGCCCTGTCAAATTAAACAGAAATCATTTGTTAATTTTTACGTCACAATTTGCCGTAATTTCATTGACTTT
>JAUNFH010000160.1:0-290 GCA_030525185.1 Clostridia bacterium | reverse complement strand
CAATGTATCATAGGATAGGTGCATAGTGAGTATTTGCACTTATTTTCTGCTTCGTGCGGTCAGGCGCGGGGCGTGTACCTTTTTAACGGCAGTGCTTGCCGTTGATATAGATTCGATTCCCCACCGGGGAAACAACCTTTTAAAAGGAGGAATTTCTTGATGAAGAAGTTTTTGAAAACAGGAAAAAAGACCCTCTCCGTCTTTATGGCGGTTCTGATGGCGTTCACTGCGCTGGTGTTCGTTGCGCCGGAGATGGCGAGCGCGGTCGATGCCGGCAAGTATTATGTCAG
>JAUNFH010000159.1 GCA_030525185.1 Clostridia bacterium | reverse complement strand
ATTACATCTTGAGACGGGCTTTTTTGTTTCCCTTCAACACTCATCTTTTTGCAGTAACAGGAATTGCTCCTTTCCCGCTTTTGATTAATTGGGAGGAACAATTATGGAATCAATCACATCTCTCGACCTTAAAATCATTGAAATGGCGGAAAGAATCCGCGAGCTTCGCGAAGCCGTTGATTTTTCGCCGGAAAAAATGGCTGAACTCACCGGTGTCGGCAAAGAGGAATATCTTGAATGCGAAAACGGACGCCACGATTTGAGCTTTGCGTTTTTGTATCGTTGCGCTCTCGCTTTCGGCGTTGACGTTTCGGAAATCATCGAAGGCTCTGCACCGAAGCTCAAAACTTACACAATCACACGCAAGGACGACGGTCAGCGCATTGAACGCGCCCACGGCATGGATTACTATAACCTTGCCGCCGCTTTCAGAAACAGAATTGCCGAACCGCTTTACGTTGAATGTGTATACAGTGAAGAAGCTCTCCATAAGGACATTGAACTTACCACCCACGTCGGTCAGGAATGTGACCTTGTCATAAGCGGAACGATGAAGCTTCAAATCGGAACGCATACCGAAATTCTTCACCCGGGCGACTGCGCTTATTACGATTCCTCAACCCCTCACGGCATGATTGCCCTTGACGGGGAAAACTGCGAATTTTACGCAATCGTTCTCAATCCGTCGAACTGGAGTTCGGAAACGGTTGAGGAGTTCAAAAACGTTAAAGACATCAAACGCGAAAAAACCAACAAACGAATCTATCATAAATTCATTCACCCGGTTGAGGATGAAAACGGCGTTCTTAAATCAATCAGCTTTGAGAACGAGGATAAGTTCAACTTCGCTTTTGACGTTGTTGACGCTCTTGCCGAACGCTCGCCGGAAAAACGCGCAATGCTCCATATTTCAAAGGACAAAAAGGAGCATGAGTTCACGTTCCTTGATATGAAGGAAAATTCCGCAAAATGTGCGAACTATTTTAAAAGTCTCGGAATTAAAAAAGGCGACAGGGTAATGCTTGTTCTCAAGCGCAGATACCAGTTCTGGTTTGCGGTTCTCGGTCTTCATAAGCTCGGCGCAATCGCAATTCCCGCAAGTAACCTTCTTCAGGAACACGATTATTCCTACCGCTTCAATGCCGCAAACGTTTCCGCAATCATTTGCGCGGGCGAAGACTTCATCTGCGAACAGATTGAAAAAGCCCAAAAGGATTCTCCGTCGCTCAAAATCAAAATCTGTACCGACGGCAAGCGTGACGGCTGGCACGATTTTGACGAAGAGTATCCGCTCTTCAGCGAAAAATTCATCCGTACCGACGAAACTCCCTGCGGCGACGACCTCATGCTTATGTTCTTTACATCGGGAACAACGGGCTATCCGAAAATTGCCGCTCATTCATATAAATATCCGCTCGGTCATTTCATCACGGCGAATTATTGGCACTGCGTCAACCCGAACGGCCTTCACCTCACAATTTCCGATACCGGTTGGGCAAAGGCAATGTGGGGCAAGCTTTACGGCCAGTGGCTTTGCGAAGGTGCGGTTTTCGTCTATGACTTTGATAAGTTCGACGCCGCAGACATTCTTCCGATGTTCAAAAAGTATAACATCACAACGTTCTGCGCGCCGCCGACAATGTATCGCATGATGATTAAAGAGGACCTCACAAAGTATGATCTTTCCTCGGTTGAACACGCAACAATCGCTGGCGAAGCGCTCAACCCGGAAGTTTTCAAAAAGCTTGAAGAACTCACCGGTCTTCAGGTTATGGAAGGCTTCGGTCAGTCCGAAACAACTCTCGTTATCGGTAACCTCTTCGGAACGAAACATAAACTCGGCTCAATGGGCAAACCGACCCCGCTTTATAACGTTGACCTTGTTGATCCGGACGGGAACACCGTTCCCGTCGGCGAAACGGGCGAAATTGTTATCCACACCGAAAACGGCGCTCCCTGCGGACTCTTCACCGGCTATTACGGCGACGAAAAGCAGACGAACGAAGCGTGGCACGACGGAATGTATCACACCGGCGACGTTGCCTGGCGCGATGAGGACGGCTATTTCTGGTACGTCAGCCGAATCGACGACGTTATCAAATCCTCAGGTTACCGCATCGGACCGTTCGAGATTGAAAGCGTTATCATGGAACTTCCTTATGTTCTTGAATGCGGTGTTTGCGCCGCTCCGGATGATGTCCGCGGTCAGGTTGTAAAGGCCTGCATCGTTCTCACAAAGGGAACAGATGGCACGGAAGAGCTCAAAAAGGAAATTCAAACTTACGTCAAAACGCATACCGCTCCGTATAAATATCCGCGCATAGTCGAATTCAGAGAGGAACTTCCGAAAACGACGAGCGGAAAGATTATCAGAGCAAAACTTTAAAAAACTTTTAAGGAGAAGCGATATAATGAACGATAAACGAATTACCGTTTTTTGCGGTCATTACGGAAGCGGAAAAACGAATGTTGCCGTGAATTACGCCCTCGACCTCAAAAAGCGCCATGAGAATGTCAGTATTCTTGACCTTGATATCGTGAATCCGTATTTCAGAACAAAAGACAGCGCAAAAGAACTTTCCGAAAACGGAATCGAACTCATCTGTTCGTCTTATGCCGCAACGAATCTTGACATCCCGGCTTTGCCGTCGGAAATGTATGCTCCGTTCTGCCGCGAAGACAACTTTTCCGTCATGGATATCGGCGGTGACGACAGGGGAGCGGTCGCCCTCGGAAGATTCGCTCCGCTCGTTGAAAAAACGAAAGATTATCAAATGCTTTTTGTTGTCAATTTTTACCGTCCGCTGACTCAGACGCCCGAAGAAGCGCTCGAAGTTATGCGCGAAATCGAAACCGCGTGTTCGCTTTGGTTTTCCGGAATCGTCAACAATTCAAACGTCGGCGTTCAAACAACAAAAGAATACATAGAAAATACTTTTCCCCTTGTTCAAAAGCTGTGCGAAATTTCCTCTCTTCCGCTTGTTATGACAACGGTCAGAGCGGATCTTTCGTCTCAGATTGAAGATAGCAAAAACGTGTTTCCGTTAACACTTCAGAAGAATGTTTTAGGAGGTTGAAAAATGGCAAAGGTAACTTTTAAAACGGACCTGTGCAAGGGCTGCGGACTTTGTGTCGATGCCTGCCCGAAAAAACTCATTAAAATTGCGGAAAACAAGATTAATGCAAAAGGACATTCACCTGCGGAAATGACCGATCAGGAAAAATGCATCGGTTGCGCTTTTTGTGCAACGATGTGTCCGGACTGCGTAATCACAGTTGAAAAGTGAGGTGCGAAAAAAATGACAGATAAAGTACTTATGAAAGGCAACGAAGCAATTGCCGAAGCCGCAATTCTTGCCGGCTGCCGTTATTATTTCGGTTATCCCATCACACCGCAGACGGAAGTTGCGGCATATATGGCAAAAAGAATGCCGAAAATCGGCGGTGTTTTCCTTCAGGCCGAAAGCGAAGTTGCCGCAATCAATATGGTATACGGTGTTTCCTCGGCCGGAAAAAGAGTTATGACCTCTTCCTCAAGCCCCGGAATTTCGCTTAAAAGCGAAGGACTTTCGTATATGGCCGGTTCCGACCTTCCGGCGCTCGTTGTCAACGTTCAGCGCGGCGGTCCGGGTCTCGGCGGAATCCAGCCCAGCCAGTCGGATTACTTCCAGGCAACAAAGGGCGGCGGACACGGCGATTACAAAATGATTGTTCTTGCTCCGGCTTCCGTTCAGGAAATGGCTTCGCTCACGGTTAAAGGTTTTGACCTTGCCGATAAATACAGAATGACCTCGATGATTCTTGCCGACGGAACAATGGGACAGATGATGGAACCCGTTTCGCTCGAAGAAGTCAAGGCAACCACATACGAAAAGCCTTGGGCGGTTACCGGAACAAAGTGCGAAAGAAAGCACAACATCGTAAACTCGCTTTCCCTCGTTCCGGAAGAACTTGAAGAGCTCAACTTTGCACGTTATGAAAGATATAAAAAAGTTGAAGAAAACGAAGTTATGTACGAAAGCTTCATGATGGATGACGCTGAAATTTGCGTTGTTGCTTTCGGAATTGCCGCAAGAGTTTCAAAGAACGCAATTGTTGAAGCAAGAAAGAAGGGAATCAAAGTCGGTCTTATCCGCCCGATCACCCTTTGGCCGTTCCCGAAGAAAGCTCTTCTCGACGCCGCGGAAAAGGCACACACTTTCATCAGCGTTGAACTTTCAATGGGTCAGATGATTGAAGACATCGAACTTGCAATCCAGTGCAAGCGTCCCGTAATGCTTTGCAACCGCGTCGGCGGAATGATTCCTTCGCCGAACATGGTTCTTGAAGCAATTGAAAAAGCAGACAAAGGAGGAAAAGAATAATGGTTGTTTTTGAAAAACCGAAATCACTCACCGATGCACCGTTCCATTATTGTCCCGGCTGCACTCACGGTATTATTCACCGCCTTGTTGCCGAAGCGATTGATGAACTCGGCATTGAGGGAAAAACAATCGGTATCGCTCCGGTCGGCTGTGCCGTTCTTGCTTATAACTATTTTGCCTGCGACATGGTTGAGGCCGCTCACGGAAGAGCGCCTGCCGTTGCAACCGGCGTAAAACGTGCCGAACCCGATAACATTGTTTTCACCTATCAGGGCGACGGCGACCTCGCTTCAATCGGTATGGCTGAAACCGTTCACGCCGCAACAAGAAACGAAAATATCACCGTAATCTTTGTCAACAACGCAATTTACGGAATGACCGGCGGTCAGATGGCTCCGACTTCGCTTCCCGGCCAGGTTACTCAAACTTCTCCTTACGGAAGAGACGTCAACCTTTGCGGCTATCCGGTAAAGGTTTGCGAAATGCTTTCGCAGCTTGACGGCGCGGAATACATTGAACGCGTTGCCGTCAACAACGTCAAAAACGTCAAAAAGCCGAGCGGCG
>JAUNFH010000158.1 GCA_030525185.1 Clostridia bacterium | reverse complement strand
ATCAAGTTTTCCGTTGTGTGAGAAGTTCCGTTGCTTTCGGTAACCACCAAATAAATCGAGGGACTTCCGGGACCCTGAATTGACAGTGAATCCGTTGTTGTGACCCTAACGGTTACGGTCATTGAATCCTCTGCGCTTGCGACCGGAGCAAAGATCATGCAGCTCATGATCATAAGCACAGAAAGAATCAGAGATAAAAGTTTTTTGCCGTTTTTCATCTGAATTTTTCCTCCGTTCATTTTTTCTGATGAATCTTTTCAAAACATTCCGAAAGTTCAAACGAATTCTTTTAAAATTTTGCACTTCTCCGCGGCAAAACAAAAAAATTCGTCCTCGCCAAAGAATAAAACAGCCGAAGCTCAAAGCAATTCAAAACCCTTGAACCGCCTTTTCGTCCTTTCGTTTTACAGTGCGTAAACGCACAAACTGACCGACGAAAGGTCCGAATTTTGTTCCCGCGACGAATCATACTCCGAAACATTATGTCGAGTAAATAATATCATTACAACATTAAAAAGTCAATATTTTCCTTTGAAAAGCCATTGAAAAAATGACGGTTTTTTTATCAATTACGCAACAGTATTCATAGCATTTGTACAAAAGCGCAACAGATTTTTCAAATTTGAAGACCGAAGAAGAAAAGAAAAAGTCTGTCCCCGAAAGGACAGACCGAATTTTTTAAAATCAAAAATCAGACAACAATTGTGTTTCCGAAAGAGCGGTTATAAGTTTTTCCGTCCCTTGAAGTGAGGAAAGCCGAAGGAACGCTGAAACTTACGGTTGAGCCGCCTTCAAGATTGTCAACTCCGCTGAGGTCGATGAAAATCTGCTGGCAACCGCTTGCGTCAACGTTCGTTGCGCTGATTTTGCAGGGAATGTTGTCGTATTCCTCGCCGTCAACCGTGACCGAAATTGTTGTCGAATTCGAGTTAAAACTTCCGCAGGAAGGGTCAATCGAATAAACAAGTCTTTTTCCGCTTCCGTCAAGGCCGACTCCGGCGTTCGTAATGCTGACGGCTTTTGCCGCGGCGGCGGTTGTTGAAGGTTGCTTTTTCGTTGTTGCGGTCGTCTTCTCCGAATGCGAAGAACTTCCCGATGCATTTGAGTCCGCCGAACCGGAGGAAGCGTTTTGACTCGCCGTCGGAACCGACGGAAGAACCGTTGTGTTGACGACAGGCGCTGTTACCGGAGCAACCGTAAGATTGAAATCGGTTGAAACCGCCTGAGACGTGAACGGATCGGAAGAAACGACCTCGTTCGCCGGATTGAACGGCGTTGTTGCAACCGAAGGAACGGTCATGTCCGGAGTTGTTGTGAGAACATATGTCTGACCAACGTTTTCGGCGGCAGGATTGCTGACGCCGGCGTTTTGGGTTTGAGAGTTTTGAGAATCCTGAGAAGGAGAGGAAACCGAGGAGGAACCGTTCTGCGGTGCGCTCGTTCCGGGTGTAACCGAGGACGGCTCGTTTTTATCCTTGCACGCAACAAAGCAGACAACGATTGCAAACGCCAGGAAAAACGGCATAAGCTTTTTCATTTTATCGCCTCCGAAGAAAATTAATCTGATATCATTCGTAAACAATGGGTAGTATTATACACTTTAAAAATTAAAAAGTCAAATCAATCACAAAAGACTTTCGGATTATCTTTAATATATTTTGCGGCAGAAAGCTTAATAAGACTTAAAAAGTTCTCCTTTTCAAGCTCTTCATCAAGAACTTTAACTTTTTGTTCATCAAACGAAACGCTTTCATCCCTTTCGTCGAACATCATCGCAACGGGACGGATTCTTTTTGAATATTCCGAAAGCGAGATCAAATCAAGTCCCGGAACAAGGCGGGACTTTAGAACTTCGCTGTTCTCTCTGAAAAAGGTTTGAAGCGTTTTGTCCGCCGCAAAAATGTCGAGCGTATAAATTAGCTTTTTCTCTTCGGAAAGCTTTTCAAACTCTTCTTCAATGTTCTCTTTTTTCTGAAGCGCGAGCTGAATTCCGAGTGCGGCGCCCTCAAGAAGTTCTTCGTCCGGAGCGTTTTCAATTGCGGTTTCCGTCAGCGGAACATACTTTTCTTTGAGTTCTTTCAGGCGAGTGATGTATTTTTCTTCTTCACGATAGCTTTTTTTATGGGCGGAATATGCCCTTGCGGCGGCGCGGAAAATAAAAAACGCAACAATGCAAACCCCGACGAGACCGGCCGCATACTGCCAATATTCACGAAACCATTCTGCCATTTTTTCTTTGTCCCCTTTTTAAATTAATGCGTTGTAAATATCGCCCTTTTTGATTCCCGTTTCCTTTGCGGCTTTTTTTGCGGCGAAAGACGCGCTGAGCCCTTCTTCGAGATATTCTTTGGCAAGAGTGACGGCGTCCTCAAGAGTGACCTCGGTTTCTTCTTCGCTTTCGCCCTCGATGACAAGTACGATTTCGCCCTTGAGTGTTTCTTCGGAAAACCTTTCGGCGGCGGCCGAAAGCGTTGTTCTTATAACTTCTTCATGGATTTTTGTGATTTCACGGACAATCGCGAGCCTTCTGTCACCGAGCGTTTCATAAAGATCTTTGAGCGTTGCGGAAAGCTTGTGCGGCGCTTCGTAAAAAATCATCGTCCGCTTTTCGTGGGCAACGGAGAGAAGGTGTTCCCGGCGGCTCGGTTTGTTCATGCTGAGAAAGCCTTCAAAAGTGAACCGTCCGACGGGAAGGCCGGAAAGAGCCGCCGCCGCAACGAATGCCGAAGGCCCCGGAACAACTTTCACGTCGATTCCCTTTTCACCGCAGAGCGCAACCAAGTCTTCGCCCGGGTCGGAAACGGCTGGCATTCCCGCGTCGGTAACAAGGGCGCAGGTTTCGCCGGCAATGATTCGCTCGGCAATAATTTCGCCTTTTTCCCGGCGGTTATGCTCAAAATAACTGATCATCGGCTTTTTGATTTCAAAATGATTAAGGAGTTTGAGCGTAACCCGTGTGTCCTCGGCGGCAATGAAGTCACAATTTTCAAGCGTTTCGATTGCACGGGGCGAAAGATCGCCGAGGTTTCCGATTGGTGTTCCGACAATAAAAAGTTTTCCGCTCATTGTTTTTTCTCCCTGTAATCACCCATAATTTTTTCAAGCTCTTTTGACGTTTTTCCGTCCGAGGTTTCAATATAAAGATTTTTTTCGATATTTATAAAGCTGTTTGCTCCGAGCTTTCCTTCAATGAGGAAAAGCCACGGTGCGGTGTTTTCGTTTTTTGAAACGAACCTGAGCCTTTTCGGCTCAAGCTTATATTTTCTCATGCTCACCATAACGTCGCAAAGACGTTCGGGTCTGTGGCAAAGACAAAACCTTCCGCCGAAGCGAAGGAGCTTTGCCGCCGCGGCGCAGCAGTCGTCAATGCCGCACATTGTTTCGTGCCGTGCAATTTTGTCGCTTTCGCTCACGCTTTCAATCCCCGCGCCGACCTTTTTATACGGCGGATTCATTGTCACAAGGTCAAACGTGCCGAACGGCAAAACGCCTTTAAGGTCACGAAGATCGTGATTTATGACGGTTATTCTTTCCGAAAGTCCGTTCAAAGAAAGCGAACGTTCAAGCTGGGAACAGGCCTTTTTTTGAATTTCAACGGCAAAAATATTTCCCGTTTCATTCTTGCTCCAAAGAAGCGGAATGATTCCGCAACCCGTTCCGAAGTCGCAGGCGATATCTTTTTTTCTGATATTCGCAAAGGAAGCGAGCAAAACCGCGTCCGTTCCGAAAATATGGTCTTTTGAAACAATGATTGAACGATTGGGTCCGAGCGGATCAATACGTTCGCCCTCATAAAGTTTGATTTCCGTTTTGCTCACTCCTTTCTTTATAATTAAAATTCAAAAAGACTTATCTGTCTTGTTTCCGGAATGCCTTTGAGCGCGCCTACCTGGCGAAGCGCTTCAACAACGGCGCTTGAAGCCCCTGCCCTTGCGGCAAAGTCATCAACCGAAACGAAGCGGTCAACTCCCTCTCTCGCCTTTGCAAGGCCGATTGCGGCGTTTTCGCCGACACCGCTGAGTGCACTGAACGGCATACGGATTTTTCCGTCCTCAATCTGATAAACCTTTGCGTCGGATTTATAGATATCAACGGGCAAAAATTCAATTCCGCGAGCCATCATTTCGTTAACCGCCTGAAGACCCGGGAACATATTCTGCTCTTTCGGTGCGGCGTCTTTTCCGGCGGCTTTGATTTCCGCCATGCGCTTTTTGACGGCGGCTCTGCCCTCAATAACGGCGGCGGCGTCAATATCTCCGCCTCGTACCGTCATGAAAGCGGCGTAATATTCAAGCGGTCGGTAGATTTTGTACCAACCGAGTCTCAGTGCGGCGCTGACGTATGCCGCGGCGTGAGCTTTCGGGAACATATACTTGATTTTATAACAGGATTTTATGTACCATTCGGGAACGTTGTGTTCACGCATATCCTCTTCCATGCCTTCCCAAACTTCCTTTGAAACCTTTCCCTTTGCAATAAGGCCCTTACGGACGGTTTCCATGATTTTAAAAGCATGGCTCGGTTCAAGTCCCTTGTGCATGAGGTAAACCATGATGCTGTCACGCGTTCCGATAACCTCTGAAATTGTGCATGTTCCGTCTTTGATAAGGTCCTGCGCGTTTCCGAGCCAAACGTCCGTTCCGTGGGAAAGGCCGGAAATCTGAAGAAGGTCTGAAAAGTTTTTCGGCTGTGCGTCAAGAAGCATCTGAATAACGAACGGCGTTCCCATTTCGGGAATCGTCAGCGTTCCCGTCGGGCAGTCGATGTCTTCGGCGGTAACTCCGAGCGGCGCCGGACTTGTGAGCATTTCATAAATTTTCGGGTCGCAGATGTCCGTTTCCATAACGGGAATTCCCGTAAGGTCTTCAAGGTGTTTATAAAGCGTCGGAACATCGTGGCCGAGGTTATCGAGCTTCAAAATCGTGTCATGAA
>JAUNFH010000157.1 GCA_030525185.1 Clostridia bacterium | reverse complement strand
TACAGTAAGAATATGATAAAAAACGTCCGACAGCTTTTTAAAACTGCCGGACGTCTTACTTGTATCAGTGTTTTGAAAGGAAGCGGAAAAGTTTGTTTAAAAGAGTGACAATCCATCTAAGGGCACGCTCAATGAATTCTTTGACTTCTTCATACCAAACCTTTACCTCCGGTGAATCAATATCATCATGGTTTTCCGCTGTTGTGATGAGAAAGAAATTATCGATGCTTTTATCCGAAATTCCGTTTAAAAGTTCATTGAATGTTATGGCGTCAATACCGTCAATTGACGGATAGATTTCCCCGTTAATCAGCTTGTTTCCTTCAATCGGCTGAAGGACAAAGTTTTCATCGAAATAATATAATTGCAGGTTTTCAAAAATAAGACTTGAAAAACGCACTTTATCAATGCTGTCATATTTTAAAGAAAGAGCAGAAAGTGTATCGAAAAATTCATATGTTCCGAAGCTTACATTTCCGGAAAATGAAAGAACGCCGTTTTCAAATGTATACGGAACAACATTAAGCGAACCCGACGAAGCGGTAAAATTGTTTTCTGCCGAAGAATCTTCAAAAATATTGACCGTATCCGCACAAAGATTGAATGATGTTTCGGTAAGCCCGCTGTCGGAAAGGAAAATTACGTTTTTAAGTTTCGGACAATTTACAAAAGCGTTGCTTTCAATTTGAACCTTCGGTGTTTTGACAATTACGGCTGAAAGATTTGAAAAATCCTTGAACGCGTATGAACCGACCGAACTTATCTCACCGTCGATAACCAGAGTATAAACATCGTCCTTATTCTGATAAAGATAACTCCAACCGTCCTCGGAAAGAGCCGGTATTAAATTTGGACCGGAAACGGAAAGAACACCGTCGTTATTATCAAAAGCAAGGTCTTCATATCCGTCGGAACTTACACCGTAATGAATTGCTGCCGTGTCAAGAATAACCGGCCGGTCTCCGTGGTAAGGTTTCATGTCAATTTCAATTTTTGCCCAGTCTTCCTCACTTCCGGCATAGCAGATATCTGTGAGTTTTTTGCAATTCCCAAACGCACCGGAATCGATTCTTGTAACCGACTTTGGAATATAAACAAATTTTAACGCTGTATCATTCTCAAACGCATATGTTTTCAGTGATGTTACACCATCGGAAATGATGACTTTTTCAAGTGAATAACATTCGGTAAAGGCGCTGTTACCTATCTCCTTAATCTGAGGCGGAATAACAATTTCTTTCAGTTTGGAACAGGCAGCAAATGCCATCTGACCGATATAAGTGACAGTGTCAGGAATTATAATATCCTCAATTTTTGCATACAGAAAAGATTCAAAGCCGATAATTTCAAGTCCATCCGGAAGAGTGATGTGTTTGAGTTTTGAGTTAGCCAATGCTGCCTCCTCAATTTCAACCACCGTATTCGGAACAATGTATTCCTCGGATTCAAAACGGCAGGGAACTCTGACAAGAGCCGTTTTATCCTTATTAAAAAGAACACCCAATTCATCGTTTGAATAATTTTCATTTTCCTCATCAACGAAGAATCGCTCGGCAGTATCCGAATAGAAAGTAAAATAGTCAATTGACTTAACGGTTTTCGGAATGTAAACATCTACTGTCTTGGTAGTTGACAAAATTCCTGAATCAAGACCGGTAACCGTATAGCCGCCGAGCGTTTCCGGAATATGGATTTCTGTCAGGTCACTTGTTTTGACGTCGGTGATTTTTGCCGTGTTACTGTCAGTAACGGTGTAAGTAAAGATACCCTCGGTTAATTCATCTGCGGCATACGCAGTGAAAAACACGGAGCAAACCGTGATGAGACAAAGAACCGTAAAAAATTTCAATCCGTTTTTAATTTCAGTCATTTTTGTTTCTCTCCTTGATTTTATTTGCGAATATAATTATAATATTATTCGGATAAAAATTCAAGCAAAATATATACATTTTGAAATAATATTCGCCGTTGATTCCTTTTTATATACCGTTAATTCCTTTTATGTTGAAAAATAAGATTAAAACTGATAATCTTTATTAAGACATTGTGCTGATTTTCGTTATAAAGGAGGAAGAAAAATGAACAAAATTCCGGGGAGAGAAACTTTCACCAAACGAGAATAAAGGAGCTTTTTAGACTGCATGGAAGATGTTATCGGCATCTTTTTGCATTGTTTCTGTAATTATTCTTTATTGTGGAAATGGTTTTTTATGATTCTTTTTTAATAATGATTTTTAGCAGATGAGAATTAAATGGTCGCATACGTTATAGCTGCAATTATACTATGTCTGCCGCAGCTTGCTTTGGGACCCGATCAGAAATTTTTTGATCGTTTTAAAAATTATTCGTTTCAGAGGCGATAATAAAATGTCGCCTCTGATTCTCGGTTTATTTTATCGTTATATTATTTTATGAGGTGTGAAAATTTAAGGTATGAAAATTGCTGTTTGTGAGGATGAGAAAGAAATTTCGGAAATTTTGTCGAATTATATTGACAAATACATGAAAACGACGGATACTGATTATTGTATTGATGTCTATTCGTCGGCCGAGGATTACAAAAAATCGTTCATAACGTATGATTTGCTTTTTCTTGATTATGAGCTTCCGGATATGAACGGAATGGAACTTGCAAGAGAGCTTCGTCGGAATAATCTTGAAACCGGAATAATTTTCGTTTCGGCATATGATACATATGTTTTCGAGAGTTTTGAAGTTAACACTTTCCGTTATATTTTGAAACCGATTCAGGAAAGCGCAATCGTTAAGGCTTTGAAAAGTTTCATGGCGTTGACTCAAAAGGAAAGATATATTGAAGTTCCGACGGCAAGAAAGGATAATATCGTCAGTTTAAGCGATATCGTATATATCGAATCGGACGGAAAATATTCAATAGTACGCATGATTAATAATTGCTTTTATAAATCAACAAAATCAATTTCAACCTATGAAGAGGAAATTAACGAATATGCCAATTCGTTTTTTCGTACTCACAGAAGGTTTATTGTCAATCTTGAGTATATCGGTAAAGTCAACGGAACGCTGATTGTTTTTCGCAACGGAGAAAACGCCGAAATCAGTCGCCGCAACGTTGCCGGATTTAACAAGAGATATACCGAATATCTGAAAAATTCTGCAAGGTGAAAAAATATGCTTTCGATTATTACCGCAATTTTATATTTGTTAAAAGACGCCGCGGCAACATTTGCGCTTCTTATAATAATGCGTTTTATATTTTTGAATGAGCTGAAGCTCAAAAAAATTAAAGCGGTAATAATTTTTTCTGTTTTGTGTTTCAATGCCTTTTTCGGAACAATTTACCTTCTTCCGATTTCTCTTGATTTCAGGGCATTGATGGACTTTGTTTCAAATATAACCTACATTTTCATCATTCAAATGTTCACAGAAAGCAAAAAGATCGAAAAAAACATTTGGACAGTGTTCTTTTTTGTTTTTACCGTCGATATGTTTTATTCGTTGATTTCACCGTTTGTCGGCGACGTTCTTTATAGGGAATGTATAATAAATGTTCTTTTATACCTATTCATCGGAGCCTTCATATATTTTGCGGTTAAAAATGTTCAAATTAATTTCCTGCCGGAAGTTTTTGCGGAAATTCCGAGATGGATATACGTCGTAATAATGCTTTTTGATCTCACTTGCTATTATAAAGAATTCGGTGAATCTTCAAATTGGTATAACGTTCTTTATCTGGTTTCATCCGTTGCGGTTGTTCTTTGTGCTTTGTATCTTGTTATGAAAATATTTTACATGGCTCATCAACAAAAAGAAATTCTTGTTCAGATGTCGATACAGAAGGATTTCGGTGAAAAAACAATTTTAGGCGATGAAGAACTGCGTCGGTTCAGACATGACTATAAAAACCATATGATTGTTGTCAACGCATACCTCGAACGCGGAAAAATCGATGAAGCGCGGGAATATCTCAACTCGTTGAATAACTCAATAAACGGTGTTCTGAATAAGATCAAAACCGGAAATTTCGTTTCAGATGCAATTCTGAACAGTAAAGCCGTAACGGCCGCAAGATCTTCGATTGAATTTTCATTCAACGGAATGGTTCCATCAAAAGGAATTACAGACGAGGACTTGTGTACAATTCTTTCAAATTTGATTGATAATGCGATTGAAGCCTGCGAAAAAATTCCCGAAAAAAAGGTAATTGATATTGAATCGGGCGTATCCAACGGATTCTTTATTCTCAGCATTTCAAATCCGATTGGCAATAAGATTAATCCGAAGTTCAAAACAACAAAGAAAGACAAAAAGAACCACGGAATCGGACTTAAAAACGTTGAACGTGCCTTGAAAAAATATAACGGAGTAATGACGGCGGATATCTCTGAAAATACTTTCACTGCCGATATCAGAGCCGAACTTATTGACGAATAAACGATAAAAACAGCGGTATGCTTTGGATAAAATGCATGCCGCTGTTTTTCATCATTTTTTGATTATGCGGTCAAGACCCGGAGTAAAGGCATAGAAATTCTTTTCGTTGAGTTTATCGGTAACAAGTCGCAAGCCTTCGCCGAAGCGCTGATAGTGAACAATTTCCCTTGCGCGAAGGAATTTGATTACATCACAAACGTCCGGATCATCGACAAGGCGAAGAATATTATCATATGTCGTTCTTGCTTTTTGTTCCGCGGCCATGTTTTCATGAAGATCCGTGATAACGTCACCGGTTGACTGGAGGTATGACGCCGTAAACGGCGTTCCATTTGCGTTTGCGGGATATACTGCGGTCGTGTGATTGACGAAATATGCATCAAAACCGCTGCGCTTGATTTCTTCCGCCGAAAGGTTTCTTGTCAATTGATAAACAAGCGCTCCAACCATTTCGAGGTGTCCGAGTTCTTCTGTACCCAGAGAAGCATCGGAAATGTTCCAAAGTATCAAATATGAGGACAAGCGTGAGGTCTTTGGCTTTAAGATACATAGCTTTTC
>JAUNFH010000021.1 GCA_030525185.1 Clostridia bacterium | reverse complement strand
GCCGGTGTCACAGGAGTGAGCCTGAAGGGCGAGCGATAGGAGCGGTAGTGAATGATGGTCCGGTGGACTATCAGAGCCGCGAATGACCGAGGTGCGTGGCGCACCGAGAATCGAGTCCTGTTTGAGGCGCCAAAAGAAAGAACACACCGATTGGTGTGTTCTTTCTTTTGACTTTCATAGAGTCCATTTGTTTTGGCTGTTAACCCGGTTCACTGTGTACCAAATATCCGCGGCAACCGTGAATCACAATTCTTTAAACGAGTAAGGCAAATTATATTGCTCAAAATTAAAACAGAGGCGAGCGGGTACTTCCTTCACCAAGATGTTCTTATGTGTCGCATTTCAGCATTTTAATCCTCAAATTTTGAAAAAGATTCCAATATACATAGACAAATCAATAATCATATATTATACTGTATTTATTGCGACAGACAGTCAAACCGTTCAATGTTGGAAGGGAAAGTTATACATGGGCTTATTAAATTTGGCAAGCGCCGCTTCCGTATGGCGTGGATATGAGTATTATAAGTATAAGCGTATATTTGCAGTTGTGAAATTAAGCGAAAGCGAATATGCCGGTAAATCCGAAGGCTCGGACGGGCAATTTTATGACGTAAGAATTGACATTGCTCACCCAAGAAAATCAAATTGCAATTGTCCTCATGCTAACGGAAAAAGAGTCGTTTGCAAACATCAGATCGCTTTATATTTTACGTTGTTTCCGGATGAAGCGCAAAACTATTATGATATGACAGTAAGATACAGAGAAGAGGAAGAAAAAAGACAGGAAGAAATTGAGAATAAAGTCATAAAATATATTAACAGTCTTTCAAAAGAAGAACTCAGAAATACACTTTATGACGTTTTATATGATGGACCCGAATGGCTGTTTGAAAGATTTGTTCATGAAAATATAGATTACTGAAAACAGGCTACCCGTAGAAGTGCCAAAAAATCTACATATTACAATCAAAAAGCAACTGATAAAGAGTATAAAATAAGCGCCGTGGCGAAATGTTTCTGTTTCACCGCGGCGCATTTTATATTAAATAGGTGTCACTTATTTGACAATCTGTAAAATAATCTTTACAATGGCTTCAATCAGTTTGTATGCCGTTTTGAGCATCTTTATGAATGAAGCGAAAAGTTCACTTAAACTGTTGTCTTCGGGCTGCGGTTCTTGCGGAAGAATATGAAGTTTGATGAAGCGTTCGGTAATTTCCTCTTCTTCTCCGCTGAAACGATTGACAACAACCGCCGAGCGAACGCCGGCATCAAGGACTTCGTATTTTAAATCTCTCGTCAAAAGAAGCTCATATTCATCGGGATGGACCGAAACGTCAGCAATGTAAACGCCGTCGGATGAGTCTTTGTCGGCATAGATTTCAAGCATCGTGTGCGTCATACCCGTTCCGAAGCCTGCGGCAACGCCGTGAGAAACGGATGTACTGATGACGCCGGGATATGTATGCGTTGTTCCGACGCTTGAAAGCATATCAGTGATGCTTGAACCGGAATGTGTGATATATGAAATGTCGTCCGTACCGCTGAAAAGAACGGTGTCTTCGCTGAGTTTCATTCTTGAAAGCTCATCTCTGAGGTTGTCGCCGACCTGTTTGTATTGACCGTAGTCCTCGCCATAGTTCTCTTTTGCCGTTTTCTCGTATGAACCGCCGACAATGTGCGCCATTATCGGAATATAAAGTTCCGAGGTGTAAAGATTGGTGTTGTAGTATTCGTTGACCGAAATACTTTCAATTCCGTTGTAAGCGAGATTGTCTTTTGACCAGCTTTCAACCTCGTTTTCTTTAATTGTCCTGTATGAAGAATATTCGTCAACGTAATCCTCACCGCCGGTTACCGTGACGGAAAGTTTGAAATGTTCTTTTCCGATAACGGCAAAAATTTCAGCGGTTCCGTTTTTGTTTGCCGTAACCTTTCCGTTCTTGTCGACGGATGCAATCTTTGAGTTAGAAGATGCATATTCGGTGTTTGCACTGACGGTACCGTCAACGAAAAAGTCAAATGTCTCTCCGGATTTGAGTGATACCGACTCGGCGTTTGCCTTCGGTTCTGCGGTGTAAAACGAAAAGACGTTTTCTTTTGCGTATTCCTGTGCTTTGCTTCCTTCTTTTCCGAAAATTCTGAAGTCAGAAAGGCCTTCGTAAGGATTGCTGCCGTATGAAATGCAGTAACCCACAGCATATTTTCCGAAGTTTTCAACGCTTTCGGGAATTGTGATTTTACGAAGAGCAGTCGGCATGATCGCAAGTTCGCCGATGGTTTTGACCGTTTCCGGAACGGTATAGCTTTGATCGGATCCGAAGTATGCGAAAATTTTTGTTTTTTCGGCGTTCATGACCGTGTCGCCGAAAAGGACGAGTTCTGCGCCTTTTTCAATTTCAAAGCTTTCAAGGCTGTCGCACTGAGAAAACGCCGAGGTGTTGAAGTCTTTGATTGATTTCGGAAGACTGATTTTTTTGAGACTCATGCAGAATGAAAAAGCATTGTTGCCGATTTTTTTGAGATTTTTTCCGAAGGTTACGCTTTCAAAAGCGTCACAATTTGAAAATGTATCTTCCTTGATTTCTTCAAGTCTGTCGGATAAAACGGCCGACTTAAGCTCCGAGCAGGAAGAAAAAGCGCCGACTCCGAGCGATGAAACGCTGTTGGGAAGAGTAATGCTTTTAAGAGCGGAACAAAATTCAAAACCGTGGTCTCCGATTGATTCAAGTCCTTCCGGAAGAACAATCTCGGAAAGAGCGGTGCATGAGAGAAAAGCCGAATCGCCGATTGTTTTCACCGTTTCGGGAACAATATAAGCTTCATTGCCTTCGTCCTTGGCGCAGGGATATTTGATAAGAGTTTTTTGGTTCTTTGAAAAAAGAACGCCGTCGGTGCTCGTGTAATTCGGATTTTCCGAATCAACGCGGTATTCTTTGAGAGCAGAGCAACTGATGGATTCGGCCGAAAGGTCGGTCAATTTTTTCGGAATGTATACGCTTTCAAAATTGCCCGAGGAAATTGCGTTTGTGCCGATTTTTTCTGTGTCGGAACCGATGGTGAGTGTTTCAAAAAAGACGTCCGAAAAAGCGTTTTTTTCGATTGTCTTTGCGTTGACTTCTGAAAGGCTGAGACTGAAGCAGGCGGAAAATGCATTTTCGTCTATGAGATCAAGCTTCTTCGGAAGATTGATTGAAAGAAGATTATGGTCTTCATAAAATGCTCTTCTTCCGATTTCTCTGACGCTTTCCGGAAGAACAACGCTTTCAAGATTTTCACATGAGGAGAACATCTGATTGCTCAGCTTTGTCAGTCCTTCGGAAATTCTGACTTCCTTAAGCGAAAGACATGCCGAAAAAGCGTAGTCTCCGACTTTTCTGAGGCTTGACGGCAAAACAATTTCATTGATTTCATTGCAGCCGAAGAAGGCTCCGGTGCCGATTTTTTCAACCGTTTCCGGAATTTCAACCGCACGAAGGGCGGTGCAGGTGAAAAAGGCGTTTTCGCCGATTTCTTTGAGCGATGAGCTGAGCGAAATCTTTTCAAGATAAATGCAGTTGTTGAAAGCATTTTTTCCGATACTTTCGATTCCGTCCGAAACGGCTATACTTTTGAGCGTTTTGTTGTTTGAAAAAGCATCTTCAGAAATTGCGGAAACTTTTTTTCCGTCAATTTCGCCCGGAATAACAACGTTGCTGCCGCTTCCGTTGTAAGCGGTTATCGCAACTGTTCCGTCTTTGAGCTTTTTGAAGTCGAATTCTCCTTCTGCGGCCGCGCCGAAACAATTGACAAAAGTCAAAAGAACAAGAAGCGCCGCAAGAACGACTGACATTGATTTTTTCATAAAATCGCCTCACATTAAATTTTTGTATAAACCTCGACCGATTGAAGTTTCTTTCGGTCGGCCGATTCGTTTTTTGTTTCCCGATTTGCGTTAAGAAGCTCTGAAAGTCATGACCGTTTTTTATTTTTCAAGACTTTCAACGAACGGAATGAGCTTTTCGTGAAGAAGCGTCAATGCTTCGTCTTTCTTTTCCTTCGGCCATCTTTCGCTTTTTAAAAACGCCGTGCAGCAACGGAACCACGCAAGGGGATAAAGCCATTTGACGTCAGGATTTTCTTTTTCTGCTTCTTCCAAAGAATCGGTTTTGAAATATTTTTTCAAAAACAATTCAAGAATTCGGTCAACCGTTGTTTGCGGCATTTTAAAAAACTGATTGAATTCGGCGCCGTCGGATGCAAAATCCATCGAAAAGATAATTCTTGAAATGTCATGCATCGGCGTTCCGACCGAAAATTCACCCATGTCAATGAGACAGCATTCTCCGTTTTGAACCATAATATTGTTAATATTCAAATCGCCGTGAACGCAGGTTTTTTCTTCCGGAAGAAGGTCAATGAAACGGAAAAGGCAATTTCTTTCTTCTTCCGTCACACTGTGTATTTTTGAAACTTCATCGCGGCAGAGATCTTTGAAAGAGGGGAGAAAACCTGTCTCATCTTCTGTTGAATGAATGAGGCGGCAAACATCCGCATACATTTGAACATACTTTTCAAGGTTTTTCTCATCGCTCCTTATTAACTCGGCGAGAGTTTTTGCGTTGAGAAGTTCGTAAACAACGCCGACTCTTCCGTCAACGTCAACAATGTCATAAGAAATCGCAGTCGGAATTCCGAGAACAAAAGCTTTCTTTGAAAGGGCTTTTTCCTGCTCAATGTCCTTTTTGAGAACTCTCGGATAATAAAGTTTTACAATTGTTTCGTCGTCAAGGCGGAAAACTTCACCGCAAGCTCCGCTTCCGATTTTTTCGCAACCGTCAACGCTTATCGAACGCACGGATTTTGAAATTTCCATGATTTCCGAAAAGCCGGTCATGTCAAAAATGTTCATCAGCTCTTCGTTTGCGTTGATTATTTTGAACGGCTTTTTTCCGCAGAGCTTTTTTGCTTTGAGCAAAACTCTCAGTCCGGCACTTGAAATGAATTCAAGGTTTCTGACGTCGATAATCATTCCGCTTTTTTCATCGGCATTTGAAAGAACAAGAGTTTCAATCTCCGACGCATTCGTTGAGGTTATCCGTCCGGAAAGCTCAATGATTTTGGATTCATTTTCTTCTTTCAATTCATTGTCCATTTTTTTCATTCCTCCGAAGAATTGCCGAAAGCCGTTAATCGTTACGGCCTTCGAGTTCTTAAACAATTTCCTTCCCGACCGAAAACCGAGAATGAAATCGCCCGATTAACACCCAATGATATCACACTGCCGTGTCGATTTCAACGGATTTTTGTAAAAAATTTCATGCTGTTTTGCCGTTGTTCTCGGTGTGTCGTTTTTCAGAAAATCTCCCTCCAAATTCCGAAAACCTCTTGATTTTTGAATACCGGAGGCATATAATGAAATTCAACAAAGACAGGGGAGCTTGTGAGACGGGCTGAGAGGAAGGTGAAACCTTCGACCCTGAACCTGATGCGGATAATGCCGCCGGAGGAAGTCAAAATCATTGATTTTTTTGCAGGCGGCGTAAAAGCGTTGCCTGTTTTTGTTTTTTACAATCGAACAGACGGGGAGCTTGCGAAGCGGGCTGAGAGGAAGGGAACCCTTCGACCCGATAACCTGATTTGGATAATGCCAACGTAGGAATCTTTTTTGACGCCGGGACTTCCGAATCGGAAAACCCGGTTTTTGCTTTTTATGGAGGTGCAAAAATGGTAAAAGTCAACGGTACGGATGCAGACATTGCGGGAAAAACCGTCTCGCAATATCTTTCTTCAACCGATTACGATTCAAAGCGGATTGCCGTGGAACTTAACGGAGAAATCGTTTTTAAATCGCAGTATGCCGAAACCGTTTTGAAGGACGGAGACAGCATGGAGGTTGTGAGCTTTGTCGGAGGTGGCTGAATGATTCCGGAAAAGGAAACGTGGCTCAAAACACTTGAAGAACGCCACGGAAAAGAACTTCAAAAAAAGTTTTTGTCCGCAACGGTTGCCGTCTGCGGACTCGGAGGTCTCGGGTCAAACGTTTCGGTCTCTCTTGCGCGCGCAGGCGTCGGAAAGCTGATTCTCATTGATTTTGACCGTGTTGATATCACAAATCTTCACCGTCAACAGTATAAGGCGAATCAGATCGGCCGTTTCAAAACGGACGCTCTTTCTGAAAATCTTCTTGAAATTGCGCCGTATATCGAACTTGAAACGCATACCGAAAAAGTGACGGAAGAAAACCTTGTCCGGCTTCTTGAAAAGGCTGACGTAATCTGCGAAGCGTTCGACAATCCGGAAGCGAAGGCAATGCTCGTCAACGGCGCACTTGAACGCCTTCAAAAAAGCTTCGTTGTTTCCGGTTCCGGAATGGCTGGAATGGGAAGCCCGAACAGCATTAAAACAAAAAAAGTCACCCGTCGTTTTTATCTCTGCGGAGACCAAACGAGCGACGTGAAGGATTCAATCGGACTTGTTGCGCCCCGTGTTATGCTTTGCGCCGCACATGAAGCGCTCACAATTTTGAGAATCCTTGCGGGTGATTTTGAAGAATAAGAAAGAAGGAATTTCAATGATTGAAAATGATAAACTTGTTATCGGCGGCCGTGAATTCGACTCACGCTTTATTCTCGGCTCCGGAAAGTATTCGATGAAGCTCATCGAAGCCGCAATTAAGGATGCCGGCGCTCAAATCATCACTCTTGCCGTTCGTCGCGCAAACAGCAAAGAGCAGGAGAGCATTCTTGATTATATTCCCGAAGGAATCACGCTTCTTCCGAACACCTCCGGCGCAAGAAATGCCGAAGAAGCCGTAAGAATCGCAAGACTTGCCCGTGAACTCGGCTGCGGAGATTTTGTGAAGGTTGAAATTATGCGTGACACGAAGTACCTCCTTCCCGATAACCGCGAAACGATCAAGGCAACGGAAATTCTTGCGAATGAGGGCTTTGTCGTAATGCCGTATATGTATCCCGATCTCAACGATGCCCGCGATATGCAAAGTGCGGGAGCGGCGTCAATTATGCCCCTTGCTTCGCCGATTGGTTCAAATAAAGGCCTTGCAACGAAGGAGTTCATTCAAATTCTCATTGATGAGATTGATTTGCCGATTATTGTTGACGCCGGAATCGGAAGGCCGTCCCAGGCATGCGAGGCAATGGAAATGGGTGCGGCCGCAATCATGGCCAACACCGCTCTTGCAACGTCGGGAAATCTTCCGTTGATGGCCGCCGCTTTCCGTCAGGCAATCGAAGCCGGAAGAAAAGCATATCTTTCCGGTCTCGGACGTGTTCTCACCCGCGGCGCTTCCGCTTCGGATCCGCTGACCGGATTTTTGCGCGATTAAGGAGATGTGACTCATGGAAAATCAGTTTTTGGTTGATTCGGAATATCTTTCAAAGACGGCTCTCGAAAAAAAGCATCGCCTTGAAACCGACCCATCTTCAAGAAAAAATCACATGGAATATCTTCCGGGAATGGAAGTCATAAAATCCGATGTTTGCAGTCGCGTCATGGCTCAGACGGAAAGCTTCGATTATTCGGTGTATACCGCCCGCGATGTCCGAGCCGCGCTTGATCATGAGGTCTGTTCGATTGAAGACTTCAAAGCTCTTCTTTCGCCGGCGGCCGAGCCGTTTCTTGAGGAGATGGCTCAAAGGGCGCAAAAGGAGACCGGAAAGCATTTCGGAAACACCGTGTATCTTTTCACTCCGCTTTACATTGCAAACTACTGCGAAAACTATTGTGTTTATTGCGGCTTCAACTGCTATAACCATATAAACCGCATGAAGCTCAGCATGGAGCAGATTGAGCATGAAATGAAGGTTATCGCCGATTCCGGAATGGAAGAAATTCTTATCCTTACCGGTGAAAGCCGGGCAAAAAGCGATGTGAAATATATCGGTGAAGCTTGCAAACTTGCGAGAAAATATTTCCGAATGGTCGGTCTTGAAATTTATCCCGTGAACACCGACGAATATCGCTATCTTCATGAATGCGGAGCCGATTACGTGACCGTTTTTCAGGAAACGTACGACACGAAAAAATATGAAACGCTTCATCTTCTCGGTCATAAGCGTGTTTGGCCTTATCGCTTTGACGCGCAGGAGAGAGCGCTTATGGGCGGAATGCGCGGCGTTGCTTTTTCGGCACTTCTCGGCCTTTCGGATTTCAGAAAGGATGCGCTTGCAAGCGCACTTCATGTTTATTATCTTCAGAGAAAATATCCTCATGCCGAAATGTCGCTTTCCTGTCCGAGACTTCGCCCGATTATCAATAACGAAAAAATCAATCCTCTCGACGTCGGTGAAAAGCAGCTTTGCCAGATTCTCTGCGCGTACCGAATTTTCCTTCCTTTCGTCGGAATAACCGTTTCTTCCCGTGAAAGCGCCGCTTTCCGAAACGGAATTGTAAAAATCGCCGCAACGAAGGTTTCGGCCGGAGTTTCAACCGGAATCGGTGACCATGAAAGCAAGTACACCGGAAAAGAGGACGAAAGCGAAAAAGGCGACGAACAGTTTGAAATCAACGACGGAAGAAGCCTTGAAAGAATGTATGACGACATGTCGGACGAAGGGCTTCAGCCTGTTCTGAATGATTATCTTTATGTCTGATATCATTTGCGTAACAAACCGAAAGCTTTGCCGAGATGATTTTTTTGAACGGCTCGAAAAAATCGCCGCCTGCCGTCCGGCGGGAATAATTCTTCGTGAAAAAGATCTTTCGCCGGAGGAATACCTCGCACTTGCAAAAAGAGCGATTGAAATTTGCAATAAGAACTCAGTGCCTTGCGTTCTCCATTCCTTCACCGAGGTTGCGCTTTCGCTTCGTGCCGAAGCACTTCATCTTCCGCTCGGCCTTTTGGAAAAGATGACTCCTTTCCAAAAGAAGAATTTTCGTGTCATCGGTGCGTCGTGCCACAGTGTTTCGGATGCGCTGAGGGCGCAGGAGCTCGGCTGTACTTATATTACCGCCGGTCATATTTTTGAAACGGATTGCAAAAGGGGACTTCCGGGGCGTGGAACGGATTTCCTTTCTGAGGTTTGCTCGGCCGTCTCGATTCCCGTTTTTGCAATCGGAGGAATAAAAAAGGAAAATGTCGGTCTTGTCCGAAACGCAGGAGCTGCCGGAATTTGTCTCATGAGCAGTCTTATGCTTTGCTCGGATGTCCGAAAACTGATGAACGAAACGGAGGAAGAAAGATGAAATTCAAAAAAGAAATGCTTCTTCTTTATGCGGTGACCGACCGCTCATGGGTTGGAAAAAAGACTCTTTCTGAACAGATTGAAGACGCTTTGAAGGGCGGCGCAACGATTGTCCAACTCAGAGAAAAAAATCTTGATGAGGAAAGCTTTGTCCTTGAGGCAACCGCCGTTCGTGAGCTTTGCCATCGGTATAACGTTCCGCTGATTATCAACGACAACGTTTCCGTTGCCTTGAAAAGCAAAGCCGACGGTGTTCACGTCGGAATTGAGGACACTCCGGTTTCCGAAATCAGAAACCGTGTTCCGAAAGATTTTATCATCGGCGCAACATGCAAAACCGTCGAACAGGCGAAAGCCGCCGAAAAAGCCGGAGCGGATTATATGGGTGTCGGCGCCGTTTTTCCTTCGCCGACGAAGAAAAACGCAATCCGCATCACGGAAGAAATGCTTCGCGAAATCGTTTCCTCGGTTTCGATTCCGGCCGTTGCAATCGGCGGAATAAATTATGATAATGTTTCCGAAATCAAGGGAAGCAAGGCTTCCGGGGTTGCCGTCGTTTCGGCAATTTTTGCCGCGGAAAACATTGAAGATGAAACCGCGCGGCTGAAAGAAAAGGTGAAAAGCGTAATTTTGTGAAAAAGTTTTGCCGCGCAAAACTTTGGTAAGATATTTTTCAAATCCAAATAATTCATAAAAAACGGAGGAGTTTTTGCTCCTTCGCAAAAGCGGCAGATTGGGGGCACCACCTTATGCCGCTATATAAAACGATGCTGAAAACCGAAAGGAGCAAAAGAAAATGAATTTGAAAACAGCATTGACCATTGCAGGCAGCGACTGCAGCGGAGGCGCCGGAATTCAGGCCGATCTGAAAACGATGACCATGAACGGAGTGTATGCGATGAGTGCGGTTACCGCTCTCACGGCGCAGAACACGACCGGCGTCCGCGCAATCCAAGAGTCAACACCCGAATTCTTGAAACAACAGATTGACGCTGTGTTTGAGGATATTTATCCCGACGCGGTGAAAATCGGAATGGTTGCCTCCGGCGACCTGATTCGGGTAATTGCCGAAAGACTTCGCTTTTACAAGGCGAAGAATATTGTTGTTGACCCCGTCATGGTTGCAACCTCAGGCTCGGCACTGATCAAAACCGATGCCGTCCGCATTCTTGCCGAAGAGCTTCTTCCTCTTTCGGCTCTTGTCACGCCGAACATTCCGGAGGCGGAAGTCCTTTCCGGAATGAAGATTGAAAACGAAAGCGATATGCTTGCGGCGGCGAAAGAAATCGGAGAAAATCATCGTTGCGCCGTCCTTCTCAAAGGCGGCCACAGTATCAACGATGCAAACGACCTTCTTTATTCCGAAAATAAGGCAACATGGTTTTCCGGAAAGCGAATCGACAATCCGAACACACACGGAACCGGTTGCACTCTTTCTTCCGCGATTGCCTCAAATCTTGCAAAGGGATTTTCGCTTGAAGACTCGGTTCGCCGCGCAAAGGAATACATTTCGGGCGCTTTGGGCGCAATGCTTGATCTCGGAAAGGGCTGCGGCCCGATGAATCACGCTTTTGACCTCAAAGGCGAATTTTCAAAGGAGGCATAAGGGAATGGAAGAAAAAAGAACATCGGTTTTTGAAAACGGACTCATCTGGTTCGGTGCGGCGGTCTCAATCGCCGAAATTCTTACGGGAACATATTTTGCGCCGCTCGGCTTTTCAAAAGGAATCCTTGCGGTGATAATCGGACACATCATCGGCTGCGTAATGCTTTTCTTCGCCGGACTCATCGGCGGAAAGGCACGGAAAAGTGCAATGGAAACCGCAAAAATGAGCTTCGGCAGCAAGGGCGGCTTGCTTTTCAGCGTTTTGAATATCATTCAGCTTGTCGGGTGGACGGCAATCATGATTTATGACGGTGCGCTCGCCGTAAACGGAATTTGGGGAATCGGAAGTTGGGTTTGGTGTCTTGTCATCGGCGGCTTGATCATTCTTTGGATTCTCGTCGGAATCAAGAATCTCGGAAAAATCAATACGGTTGCAATGACCGGTTTGTTTTTGCTGACAATCGTTCTCAGTTTTGTAATTTTCAAAAAAGGCGCAATGCAGAACGTCGGCGGAGAAGGAATGACTTTCGGAGCGGCCGTTGAACTTTCGGTTGCAATGCCTCTCTCATGGCTTCCGCTCATCAGCGATTACACCAGAGAAGCAAAAAGCCCTGTGAAGGCAACGGCTGTCAGCGCCGTGGTTTACGGCGTCGTAAGCTGTTGGATGTATATTATCGGAATGGGCGCGGCGATTTTTACGGGAGAATCGGATATCGCTCAAATCATGGTGAAAGCCGGACTCGGAATTGCCGGACTTCTCATTGTCATTCTCTCAACCGTAACAACAACTTTTCTTGACGCTTATTCGGCCGGAATCTCGGGTGAATCATTGAGCGGAAAAATCAACGGAAAATGGCTTGCGGTTGCCGTAACGGTTCTCGGAATAATCGGCGCCTGCTTCCTTCCGCTGACCGATATCACGGATTTCCTTTATTTCATCGGTTCGGTTTTTGCACCGATGATTGCAATTCAGATTGCGGATTTCTTCATTCTCAAAAAGGATCGCGAAGACCGAAAGGTCAGCGTTCAAAACCTTTCAATCTGGCTTATCGGTTTTGTTCTTTACAGATTCCTTATGACGAAGGATATCATCGTCGGAAACACTCTTCCCGACATGGCCGCAACGATTCTTCTTTGCTGTGCGGTTGAGTTCGTTGCCGGAAAGATTTCTTCAAAGAAAAAGGAAGAAAAGAAAGTCTCGTAACCGAAAAATCAAACTTCCCCACGGAAAGCGAAAAACGTTTTCTTGGGGAAGTTATTTTTATCCGCTCACAAAAGAAAAAAGGTTGAAACGTTTTTCTTTTTGTGCTATCATATATGACAAAACGGCAATTGATTTTGTCGGTTCAAAAACGGAAGTGGGGTAAAGAAAATGAAATTCGGAATGAGAAAGCCGAGCATAAAACGTTCAATCAAAGCGAGGACAACGGGGCGGGCGAAGCGCGCGGTCAAAAAAGCTCTCATTCCCGGTTACGGCAAAAAGGGAATGGGCTGGCTGAAGAATCCGAAAAAGGCGGCGTATAACAAGGTATATCATAAAACCACATTCGGTCTTCGCGATCTTTTTAAATAAGAAAGTCAGAACAGACAGAGAAAACGGCATTACCGATTTTTCGGTAATGCCGTTGATTTTTTTACCCCTTCTCATGCTCTTTGAAATATTCTTTCAATTCCTTTTTTCATGAAAAATTCGTCGTTGTTCATTTTAATTTTACTCCTGCGTCAACTGAAATAATATGTCTTTCCCTTTTCCGTCATGAATTCGGTTATGCCGTTTTCAAAACCGACGTCAATTTCGTTTTTGTTTTCGTCTTCAATGAGGGCAATCTTTCCGTCGAGGAAAAGTTTGCATTTTCCGCCGAGGTTTGACTTGACCGTTCCGCTTTTGAGACGTCCGTCCTTCCATTCTGCTGAAAGAACAAAACCGCCTCTTGCACAAAGACCTTTGAATTCTCCGTTTCGCCAATCCTTCGGAATTGCCGGAAGAATTTTGATGACTCCGCCGTGGCTTTGAAGGAGCATCTCCGTAACACCGGCCGTGAAACCGAAGTTTCCGTCAATCTGGAACGGGGGATGAGTACCCCAAAGGTTTTTGAGGATTGTTGTTTTGAGAATCTGTTCGATAACTTCTTCGCAACGGTTTCCCTGTCCGAGCCTTGCGCGGCAGAGAAGGCGGTGAGCAAGCGCCCAACCGGTCGTTTTGATTCCTCTGTCGTCGAGCGATGCGGAAGCCGCCGCCTGAAACTCCGGAGTTTCGTCCGTGATTTGCTCAAACGGATAAAGTCCGAGAAGATGAGAAATGTGTCTGTGGTGATTCTGAACGCCGTGGAATTTTCCCCTGAGCGGAAAACGATCCTCGTGAACCCATTCTCTGATGAATCCGTGCTTCGTTTTTGCGTAAGGCTTGAGCTTTTCGATTTGACCGCTGATTTTTTCAATCAATTCGTCATTGACAGAGGCGCCTTTTCCGTTTTCTTTAAGGATCTTTGAAAATTTGATTGCCGAATCAAAAATTGCAAAAACAATGCTTTGTTCAAATGTTCCGCCTGCGCTGACCGGGCCGTGTTCCGCCGAATAGCACGGAGAAACGATGAGTCTGTCCGTTCCTCTTTCCGGAACAAGAATCTGAGACCAAAAAAGGGCGGTTTCTTCAATTGTCGGATAGATTTCATTTTCAAGCTTTTCAATGTCTCCGGTGAAGGAGTAATATTCGCCCATTTCAAATGCGGCCCATGCGCCGTTTGCCGGTGCCCAACCCCAGCGCCACGAATAGCCGGGAGCAACAATTCCGAGCGGATTCACAGCCGTGTGGCAAACCCAGCCCGTCGGCTTTTCAAAGTCAACCGTTCCGTCCTCTTTTGTTTCGCCGATTCCGAAGGAATTGAAAGCCGCAACTCTTCCCGGTTTTCTCAGCGAATTGATGAAGTCAAGATACGGCAGTGCGGTTTCCGCAAGATTTGCCGAAAAGGCGGGCATATAGTTCATTTGAAGGTTGATGTTGAGATGGTAGTCGCTTTCCCACGGCGGATTGTTCTTTGCGTTCCAAATTCCCTGAAGGTTTGCCGGAAGCGAGCCGTCGCGGGAAGAAGCGATGAGAAGATATCTTCCGTATTGATAAAGAAGCGTGATGAGGTTTCGCTTGAATTCTCCTTTTTTTCCGAAGCGTTCGAGCATATAGTCCGTCGGGTGGGTGCTTTCCTCTTCACCGAGACTGAATGAAACGCGGTCAAAAAGCTCTCTGTAATCCGCAAGGTGAGTTCTGTAAAGTTCTCCGAAACTTTTTTTTGCGGCTTTCTCAACCGTCTCTTTTGCTTTTTCGAGCGGATCGGTGTCCGAAAAAAAGTTCGGATAATCATTTATGTAGTTCGTTGCAAGGCTCATGATTACGAGAACGCTTTCGGCGTTTTCGATAATAATATGATTGTTTTCGTCGGCTTTGAGCGTACCTCCCTGGGGAATGAACTTAACGGCACAGCCGTATTTCATTGAGTTTTTTTCCTTTCCCGGCTTTGAACCGATTCCGATGTTTGCGTTGACCGTTCCGGAAAGGAGAAGAGTGTCGCTCTCGGCTTTGATTGTTCCGTTTTGTTCCGAATCGAGGTAGGCGTCGATATTTACCGGAACTGCGGTTTTGTCCTTTTCTTCGCAGCAGATTCTTCCGACGAAAACGTTGTCGGGGTAGCTGACGAAGTAATGGCGCATATGGTTTGCCTTTCCTTTTCTGAAGGAGACCATGGCGGAAGCCGAGGAAAGGTCAAGGTCTCGGACATACTCGTCTCCGTTGTCGTCGTCAAAGGAGAGGTAAAGATTTCCGAAAGCCTGGTATGCACCGAAACCGGTGAAGTTTCCTTCAAGGGCTTTCATGAGGGCGGTCGCTTTTTTTGCGTTTCCTTCCTCGAGGGCTTTTTGAACGGCCCTGAGGTTTTCGCCTTTGCTTGTGTCTGAAATTCCGTAGTTGAAACCTTCAACGTCCTTTCCGCCCGACCAAAGCGTTTTTTCGTTGAATTGGATGAGTTCGCATTTCTTTCCGCCGAAAATCTTTGCGCCGATTTTTCCGTTGCCGAGCGGAAGCGCTTCGTTTTCCCAACCGAAATAATTCATGCTTGCCGGTTTGTTATAGCATAAGAACATTTTTGATACCTCGTCAGTCCTGAATGATTTTTAAACTTTTGCTTTTAAAAGAATATATTACATATTATATAATTTTTCGCCGTTCTCTGTCAAGGAATATTCGGCCGATATAAAAATATCTCAAGCCGGGATTCGTTTTGCAACCGACCGAAAAAACAAAATTAAATTTTAATTTAATTTGCATTGCCAAAATCTCTCTTTTGTGATATTATGAACTGTACAAATGTTGCCGTTTGAGGGAGGAGCTTCCGCCGCTTTCGGCAATGCGAAGAAAAGAACCGGAAAACCCGGAAGACAGTTTTGGAGGAGATTAATAATGGCAGTGATTGAAAAAATTTCAATCGAACGCGCAAAAAGCGCAGAATCGGTCGGCGTTTCTTCAAAAGTTGTTCAGGCTTTTGTTGACCGTTGCATGGAACTTGAAAAAGAGCTTCATTCGCTTATGGTAATCCGTCACGGAAAGGTTGCCTGCGAAGCTTTCAGAGACCCCTTCGGTCCCGAATATAAGCACATGATGTATTCCGTCAGCAAGAGCTTCACTTCAACCGCAATCGGTTTTGCGATTGACGAAGGATATTTTTCTCTCGACACAAGGTTCGTTGAAATTTTCCCGGAAGCAAGGGGAGACAAACCGGACGCATACCTTGAAAAACTCACCGTTGAAGACCTTCTTTCAATGAGAAGCGGCCTTTCGGTAACACCGTTCATGGACAAGACGAAGGACCGTTGGTTCCATGACATCATCACAAGCGGCTGGGGAAGCGAACCCGGAACCGAATTTATGTATATCAGCGAAAATATGTATCTTCTTTGTTGCATCATTCACAAGATGACGAAGATGAGCGTAATCGAATATCTCACCCCGCGTCTTTTTGAACCGCTCGGAATTGTTGATCCTTATTGGGAAACCTGCCCGAGAGGAATTGAAACCGGCGGTTGGGGACTCATGATAAAAACCGAAGACCTTGCAAAGTTCACTCTCTGCTATCAGCAGGGCGGAAAGTTCGGCGGAAAGCAGGTTGTTCCCGAATGGTGGGTAAAAACCGCAACCGTTTTCCACGCCGATAACAGCAAAAACGACGAGCTTGACTCAAAGCAGGGCTACGGTTACTGCTTCTGGAGAAACGGCGGTTATAAAAACTCTTACCGTGCCGACGGAATGTTCAGCCAGTTCGGAATTGTTTTTGAAGACCTTGACGCCTGCTTCGTAATGACCGGCGGCGAAATTGACGAGCAGAGAATGCGCGACGTAATTTGGGAATTCTTCCCGAAGGCATTTGACGACAACGCTTCCGAAGAGGACGCCGTAACCGTTTCGATTCCCGCTTATCCGCGCCTTCCGAAAAGACCGCGCTCTTTCACCGAAAAGCAGATTGCCGGAAAGAGAATCACTTTCTTGAAGTCTCCGATTCTTAACATCGCCGGCTTCCCGACGAGCGTAATCACCCTTCCCGCGTCTTTCATGGCGAGAGATAAGGCCGGAAACATCACGAACGTAACTTTTGAACCGCTTGAAAACGAACTTGTTATGGAATGGTCCGAAGGAAAGGAAGTCAACCGGATCCACGTCGGAATGGACGGAGAATACCGTTGGGATAACATTGTCCTCGGTCACAATCCTTACACAACCTGTTCGATAGGTTGTTGGAACAGCGAATGCGAACTTGAAATTCACGTCAGAGCGATTGAAACAACCGCCGAAAGAATCCTCGTTTTCAGGTTTGCCGACGGAAAAGTAACTCTCAAACCGACGATGCGTCCGAACACCGCAACGATGGCCGTTACCCTCAAGAGTTCGGTCAAGAGCGTTGTCAAGAACCAGGTTCTTCAGACTGTTGTCAGCCAGGCTCTTCCGTATGTTGTTCCCGTTGTTGACCTTCCGCTTCACGGAAAAATCGAAAAATAATTTTTTCAACCTTTTTGAATAACGAAAAAGGAGGCATAAATAATGTTTTTAAAAATTCTTTTTGTGCTTGTCGTTGCGGCGGAATTCGTTTTCGTTCCGTTCTTCCTCAAGTATTCGTGGCCGAACAAGTGCTGGAAATCGTTCGGATTCAAAATGATCTGCTCGGCTCTTTTCTTTGCCGCCGGACTTCTTGCGGCGAAAATCAGCGGGCATTCGGCCGCTTCTTCGCCTTATACAAAGCTGATTTTGTGGGGACTGTTCTTCGGATGGCTCGGCGATATGTTCCTTCATCTCATCACGGATAAGATCGTTGTTTTCGGCCTCGGCCTTTTCGCTTTCCTCGGCGGCCATATTTTCTATATTTTCGCTTTCCAAAAAGCAATCGCTCAGCGCTATCCCGACAAACCGTTCTTTGCTTGGTATGAGCTTGTTGCCGTTTTGGCTCTCGTCGGACTTGTTCTTCTTTATGCGGGAATCAAAAAGAAGCAGGGAAAGCTCGCTTCCGGGAAGCTTTATATGGTTATTCCCGTTGTTCTTTACGCCGTAACAATCAGCGCAATGCTTGCAAAGGCTTTCAGACTTTGCATCGGCGAATGGCTTTACGGCCTCAATGACAATATCGTGATGATTTTCATCACCGTTGCTCTCGGCGCTGTTTTGTTCATTCTTTCGGACGGAAGTCTCGGAATCATCCTTTTCGCAGGACAGGGCAAGAACAGACCGCTGAAGATTTTCAACATTGCAACATATTTTGCCGCGCAGATTCTTCTTGCAAGCAGCATTTTCTTCATCTCAACTCCGATTCTTTACGGAACCTGATGAAACGAAAACCGAATCAAAGGGCTGTCGTAACCCGGCAGCTCTTTCTTTGCGAATTTTTTTGCCGTGAAAGGAAAGAAAAATGACTTTTCAAAAGGGTGAAGTCAAAGACTTTGAAAGAATAAAAAACTTTTATTGGAATGTAATCGACGCCATGGAAGAAAAGGATTTTTCAATCGGCTGGAAAAAAGGGATTTATCCAGACGACGATTATATTCGCGAAAGCCTCGAAAAAGGTGAACTTTATGCGTTCAAAGAAGATGAAAAACTCTGCGCCTGCGTGATTGTCAATTGCTCTTCAATGAGGGCTATGAAGGACTTCCGTGGAAAAAGGAACTTAAAAAAGGCGAATTTTTTGTTCCCCACGCTCTTGCCGTTTCCGGTGATATGCAGGGAAGGGGAATCGGAAAAGAAGTCATCACTCAAATAATCGCTCTTGCACGGGAGAACAATAAAAAGGGCGTAAGGCTTGACATTGTTTCAACGAATAAAATCGCCGAAAGACTCTATTCTTCCGTCGGCTTTGAATTCGTTTCAGAAGACGAAATCTGGTATATTGATACCGGACGTGTTAAATATAGAATGTATGAACTTAATTTTTGAACGGAAAAGGAGAAACCAATGAAAATCAGCGGCCTTCAAAAACTCACTCTTCTCGATTACCCGGGAAAACTTGCCTGCACAATTTTTACAACGGGCTGCAATTTCCGTTGTCCGTTTTGCCAGAACGCTTCGCTCGTTCTTCCCGAAGCCGAGAGCGACCATATGGATGAAGAAGAGGTTCTCTCTTTCCTCAAAAAGCGTGAAGGTGTGCTTGACGGGGTTTGTATCACAGGCGGAGAACCCTGCCTTCAAAGTGACCTTGAAGATTTCATCAAAAAGGTTCGCTCGTTCGGCTTTTCTGTGAAACTTGACACGAACGGAAGTTTTCCCGAAAAGCTTTCGTCGCTTCTTGAAAAGGGACTTCTCGATTATGTCGCAATGGATATCAAAACTTCAAAGGAAAAATATCTTGAGGTTTCCGGCGTGAAGAACGAAAAGATGCTCGAAAACGTGATTAAAAGCGTTGAAATTTTGAAAAATTCTTCCGTCCTCCATGAATTCAGAACAACAACCGCAAAAGAACTTCAAACCGAAGAAGATTTCAGAAAAATCGGAGAATGGCTGAAGGGTGAAAAAAAATATTTCATTCAGCAGTATGTTTCAAGCGGAGATCTTGTCGGAGAGGAAAAAACTCCGTATGAAAAAGAAGATCTCGAAAAATTTGCAAATTTGGTAAGAAACTTTGTTGAAAATGTTGAGATAAGAGGCATTTGAAACCGTTAAACACAAAATATAGTGTTTCACAAATCAAGATGTAGTAAAAAAGTCAAAGAAAAACGCAATATCTTGTGCTTTTTCTCTTGACTTTTTTGTTTTCGTGTTATATACTTGTCGAGCACAGAAAAATTCAGCCAAGGGCGGAAGGAAACGGAGAGCTTTCCGCCGCTTAAATATGAAGGGAGACGCAACAATGTTTGACGTTAAGAAAAGAGACGGAAAATTTGTCGGTTTTGACATCAATAAAATTTCCGCCGCAATCCGCTCCGCTTTTGAAGCGCAGGAGGTCAATTTCAACGATGACCTCATTGATTTCATCGCACTCAAAGTCACCGCCGATTTTGAATCAAAAATCAAAGACGGCCACATTGCCGTTGAAGACATTCAGGACAGTGTTGAAACCGTCCTCGTAAAAGCAGGTTATTCTCAGGTTGCAAAAGCCTATATTCTTTATCGTAAGCAGCGCGAAAAGCTTCGCAACATGAAGTCAACAATCCTTGACTATAAGGCCGTTGTTGACAGCTACGTTAAAGTTACCGACTGGCGCGTTAAGGAAAACTCAACCGTAACCTATTCGGTCGGCGGTCTTATCCTCAGCAACTCCGGCGCAATCACCGCGAACTACTGGCTTTCGGAAATCTATGACGAAGAAATCGCAAACGCGCACAAGAGCGGCGATATTCATCTTCATGACCTTTCAATGCTCACCGGATACTGCGCGGGTTGGTCGCTCAAGCAGCTCATCAAAGAAGGCCTCGGCGGTGTGACCGGAAAAATCACTTCCGCTCCGGCAAAGCACCTTGCAACTCTCTGCAATCAGATGGTAAACTTCCTCGGAATCATGCAGAACGAATGGGCGGGCGCTCAGGCTTTTTCCTCGTTTGATACTTATCTTGCTCCCTTCGTAAAGGCCGATAACCTTTCTTATGAGCAGGTTAAAAAGTGCATTGAGTCCTTCGTTTACGGCGTAAACACTCCGTCGCGTTGGGGTACTCAGGCTCCGTTCTCAAACATCACCCTTGACTGGACCGTTCCGAACGACCTTGCCGAGCTTAACGCAATTGTCGGCGGAAAGGAAATGCCGTTTAAGTATAAGGACTGCAAGAAGGAAATGGATATGGTCAACAAAGCTTTCATCGAAACTATGATTGAAGGCGACGCAAACGGCCGCGGCTTCCAGTATCCGATTCCGACTTACTCAATCACAAAGGACTTTGACTGGTCGGATACCGAGAATAACAAACTTCTCTTTGAAATGACTTCAAAATACGGAACTCCGTATTTCTCAAACTATGTCAACAGCGACATGGAACCGAGCGATATCCGCAGTATGTGCTGCCGTCTTCGTCTTGACCTTCGCGAACTTCGCAAAAAGTCGGGCGGTTTCTTCGGAAGCGGCGAAAGCACCGGCTCCGTCGGAGTTGTAACTATCAACCTTCCGAGAATCGCATATCTCGCTTCGGACAAGGCCGATTTCTATGAAAGACTCGATCACCTCATGGATATCTCCGCCCGTTCCCTCAAAGTTAAGAGAACAATCATCACAAAGCTCCTTGACGAAGGTCTTTATCCTTACACAAAGCGTTACCTCGGAACTTTTGAAAACCACTTCTCAACAATCGGTCTTATCGGTATGAACGAAGTCGGTCTCAACGCAAAGTGGCTCCATGCCGACCTCACCCATAAGGAAACCCAGGACTTTGCAAAGGAAGTTCTTGACCACATGAGAGAGCGTCTTTCTGATTATCAGGAACAGTACGGTGACCTTTATAACCTTGAAGCAACGCCTGCCGAATCAACGACTTATCGTTTTGCAAAGCACGACGTTGAACAGTATCCCGACATCATCACCGCAGCCGAAGAAGGCGGAACACCGTATTACACGAACTCTTCGCATCTTCCCGTCGGTTTCACCGAAGACGTCTTTGCCGCTCTTGACATTCAGGACGACCTTCAGACCCGTTACACTTCGGGAACCGTTTTCCATGCATTCCTCGGTGAAAAGCTTCCCGATTGGAAAGCTGCCGCAAAGCTCGTCAAGAAGATTGCCGACAATTACAGACTTCCGTATTACACCCTTTCTCCGACATACTCGGTCTGCAAGGATCACGGATATATTGCCGGTGAGCAGTATACCTGCCCGATTTGCGGAGGAGAAACCGAAGTATACAGCCGAATCACCGGTTATTATCGTCCCGTTCGCAACTGGAACGACGGTAAGGCTCAGGAATTCAAGGAACGTAAAGTTTACGACCTCGGAAAGTCAACCGATCCTCAGTCGGTAAAGGAAGAGCAGGAAAAGGTTAAGGAAAGCGTTTGCGAAGAAAAGGACGGAACCTTCCTTTTTGCAACAAGAACCTGCCCGAACTGCAAAATGGCGGAAACATTTTTGAACAAAGCCGGAATTGCTTTTGAAAAGGTCTATGCCGACGAGAATCCGGAAATCACGAAGAAGTTCGGCGTAACAATGGCTCCGACCCTCGTCATCGTAAACGGCGGCGACGTTCAGAAAATCGGCAACGTTTCAAACATCAGAAAGTATATTGAAACCGTCGCTGTTCAATAATTAAAACGAACTGAAAAAATAAAAAATATGCCCGATGAAAGTCGGGCATATTTGCGGTATTGAAAGGTGAAGATTTATGTACGATATAGCAATAATCGGAGCAGGCCCCGCCGGTCTTACCGCCGCGGTCTATGCAAGGCGCGCGGAAAAAAGCGTCCTTGTGGTTGAAAAGGAAACCTTCGGCGGCCAGATTACCCATTCGCCGAAAGTCGAAAACTATCCCGGAACGCTCCGCATGAGCGGCAACGAATTTGCCGAAAATCTTGTTGAACAGGCACTTTCTCTCGGCGCGGAAATCGAGCTTGACGAAATTACCGCAATCGAAACCG
>JAUNFH010000020.1:11929-21918 GCA_030525185.1 Clostridia bacterium | reverse complement strand
TGCATCGACTGTGAAAAAAGAAAGTTTTGAGCAAAAAGAATCGGCGGATACCGAAATCACGGTATCCGCCGAAAATGTTTTTACGGATTCTTATTTTACGGTTACGCTTTTAACCTTTGTCGGAACGGATCTGAGAACCTTGTCGCCGAGCTTTTTGTTTGCGGTGACTTTGATGTAATATGTTCTTCCGCTCTTGAGATTCTTGAGGTTGGCCTTGTTGCCCTTAACATTGACGTACTTATACTTTCCGTCTTTTTTAAGGCTGTAGAAAACGGTATAACCGGTTGCACCGGAAACCTTGTTCCACTGAGCAACAACTCTTCCTTTTCCTGCGGCGAGCTTAACGTTCTGCGGTGCGGCTGGCTTTGTTGCCGTTGAAATTGTTCTTGTTCCGCCGTAAACAACGGTGTTTCCGCTCTTCACGAACGGTGTGACAACAATTTTGTAATTTGCTCCGCTGTTAAGCTTTGTGAAAGTCCAGGTTCTCTTATCGGTTGTTCTTGTGCGAACGAGCTTTTTGCCGTAATAGAGCTGAACTCTGTAGCCGGTTGCGCCCTTAACCGCACTCCAGGCAACCTTGATTGCGCTTGCATTCTGCTTTGCAACGATTTTTGCGGTTGCGGTCGGTGTGATTTTAAAGGTGAGGGTCTTTGAACCTTCGTAATCATTTCCGATGAAGGTAATCACCGCAGAACCGACGCCCGGATTGACATTGTTTTTATATGTAACCTTATAGTCGATGTTCTTTGAAAGAGCAACGCCTTCGGCATCTTTGACAACAACGGTCGGAGTTTGAGCTTTTCCGTTATAGGTAACGGCGGTTTTTGTGAGTACAACTGTTGAAATTTTCGGAATTGACGAAGTCTCGACGAAATCGCAATTTTCGCATTTTTCGGTTTTTGTTCCGTCTTTTGAAACGCTTGCTTTTACAATCGTTGCAACCATTGAATGACCGGTTGCCGGAATAATTTCATATTCTTCGAGCATTTCTCCGCAAACGGAGCATTTCTTTCCTTCGGTTGTTCCTTCCTCGGTGCAGGTCGGAGCAACGGCCGGAACGATTTCTTCGGTGTGATGACCGACGGACATAATAATCCGGGATTCAACCTTATAATCACAACGTGAACAGTGTTCGCCCTTTGTGTGGCCGTCAACAAGGCAGGTTGCCGGAACTTCTTCCGCGTCGATGATTATGTCATGACCGAGAGCGGGAGTTTCTTCTTGGGCAACTTTATAATCACAACGGGTGCAATGCTTTCCTTCTGTTTTTCCGGGTGTTGTGCAGGTTGCCGGAACAGCAGAATCAACAACTTCGTCATGGCCGAGAGGGGCAATGTCCTTTTGCTCAACGAGAATTTCTCCGCAAACGGAACACTTTTTGCCTTCGGCCTTTCCGGCTGTTGTGCAGGTTGCGGCAACTGACGGAAGAATTTCTTCGGTGTGGCTTCCCTTTGCCGGAATAACTTCCGAAGTGTTGTAAGCGCAGACTTCGCATTTTTCGCCGGCTTTGATTCCGTCGGTGAGGCAGGTCACGTCTCTTGCTTCAACTTTTGTAATCTTATGGACTTCGGTTACCGAATGGCCTTCGGTTGAAGGAAGACAGTCGGCACGAAGGCAAACCTTTGTGTGCGATTTTGCGTTTTTGTCGTCGGTGAATTCGCCGTAATTGTGGCCGAGAGCCTGAACAACAACGTCCGATTCGATCTTAACCGCCTTATCCGGGCAGTCTTCTCTGACGCAGTAAGAAACTTCTTCGGCTTTTCCGGGAACAAGGCAGGTTGCGGCTTCGGTTGTCGAAATTTCCTTCTTTCCGTACTTGTGTCCCTTCGGGAATACGGTATGTTCGTCTTCAAGACCGCAGACTTTGCATCTTCTGAACATTGAGTTTCCGTCCCGGGTGCAGGTGGCTTCCTTAGCCTGAACTACTTCATAATCGTGTTCGCCGATGCAAGTCGTTTCGGTGCATCCGCGGACGCAGGTGCGTGTTTTTGTTTTTTTGTCGGCGTTGTCTTTCCACTCGCCCCAATTATGTCCGAGTTGCGAGCCGACCGTGTAGGTTTCTTCGCCGACGGCACCGCAGACAGCACAGCTGTACTTGTAAACTGCGGGTTTTGTGCAGGTTGCGTCGCTGACTTTGGTTGAGGTTCCTTCGATTTTCTTTGTGAACTTGTGGCCGAGTTCTTCTCCGGTGAAGGTTTTGTCCGCAGTTGCTTTTCCGCATCTTGAGCAGCTTTTGTAATAAACGTCGGGTGCGGTGCAGGTTGCGGATGATTTTTTATAGACTTCGGTTTTGATTTCCTTTGAATAATCGTGACCGAGAGCGGGAACAACTTCCTGCTTTACGATTTCTGCGTTGCAAGCCGAACAATGCTTTCCTTCTTTGAGTCCGGATGTTTCGCAGGTTGCGGCAACAGCGGGATCAACAACTTCCGTGTGGTGACCGGGTGCCTTGATGATTTCTTTGTTGGTGTAATCACAGTCTCTGCATTTGTCATACGGCTTAAATCCGTCATTGAAGCAGGTCGGAGCCTGTCCTTCAAAATGCTGAAGGTTGTGATCCTCTTTTTTGCATTCCTTATACCGTTTGCCGCAAACGCTGCAGGTTTTGGTATGGGTTTTTGAAACTAAGCCGTCATCAACCCATTTTCCCCATGTATGTTCTTTTTTTGCGATTACTTCGCCGCCTTTTTCAAAATTGCATACTCGGCAAGTTTCGGTTTTTTTCGTGGCCTTCGTTTTTGCAGGTTGAATCAACCTTCTCTGTCTTTACAACAAAGTCATGGGTGTTTCCGCTTTTGTATTCGGCTCTGACGGTGAGGTCGCTGAGAATGTTGTCAAAACTCTTATCCCATTTTCCGCTGAATTCATAGTGTCTTGCCTCATCCCAATAAAAGGTTGAAGAAAGAGTCGGGGCAACCGCACTTGAACCGTAAGTAACAGTCTCTTTGAAAGAAACTTCTTCACCGTTTTTGATTTTGTAGATGAATGTTACGGTGTAAGAATTGATGCTTTCGGATTTGTCTTTGACTTTATCAAATTCAGCAATTGCATTTTTGAGCGCTTTGATTCGTCTTTCAACAAATTCGGAAAAATGCGTTCCGGAAGTAAGAGCGGTTAAAGCGGCATATTCGTTTTTGACTTCAACGAATTCTTTGCCTTCGGCATTGTACTTTCCGGAGTCGATTACGGTCTTTGCTATGTCGGCAAACTTGTTAAAGTCATCGCTGAGATAAACTTTTTTTGTTTTTGTTCCGCCGCACTTTGCGCACTTGTATGTTTCGTCGCCGACAACATATTTTTCGCCGCTGAGTGCAACTTTAACGAGTCCCTGTGCTTCATAAATGTGGTCACACGTATTTGCCGCAAACGCAGAAAGCGGAACTGCGGTCAAAAGCATCATCACGGCCATGAAACAGGCAAGCAAACGTTTTGTTCGTGAATGGTTTTCGGATTTCATTTTTCTTGTACCTCCTTTATTTTTAATCATCATAACATAATAAAATTCCGTTGTCAATAATTATTAATGCAACATGACGATATTTGGCAAATGTTTTTTACTTTTTATAAATTTGTTTTGCTCTTTGAATATTCTTTGCCGGGTAACGGTTAATTTTTACAATTTTGTTCTTGATAATTTGTCCCGTTATTGATATAATACAATGAATTAATTTAATTTGGGGGTTTATGCAATGATTAAAAGACATGAAAATATGACGGAAACCGTAAAAGTCAATATGCGCGGCGGCGACGGACAGGCCGTTGTTACCGACATTCTTAATAAAGGCGAATACAAAGGTCACGCAAGACTTCTCGGAACGATCCTTCTCGAACCGGGTTGTTCGATCGGCGCTCACGTCCACGAAAACGAAGAAGAAGTTTTTTATGTCATTGAAGGCACCGCAACATACAACGACAACGGAAAAACCGAAATTCTTCACAAGGGCGACAGCTGCATCTGCCTCGGCGGAGAAACCCACTCGATTGCAAACCGTACCGAAAACGAAAATCTCACCGTTTTCGCCGTTATTCTCACATACTGATAAAGCGGTGAAGACATGGGCAAAATGATTGTTATCGAAGGTCTTGACGGAAGCGGAAAGGGAACTCAGGCCGCTCTCCTCCTTTCCCGCCTCAAAGAAAGCGGAAAAGACGCTTTTGAAATTGACCTTCCGAATTACGGCGATGACTCAAGCGCACTCGTAAAAATGTATCTCGGCGGTGAACTCGGAACTCACCCCGACGACGTCAACGCTTTTGCCGCTTCAACGTTTTTTGCCGTTGACCGATATGCGAGCTTCAAAAAATTTTGGAGTAGTGAATACAACAGCGGAAAAATCATCGTCGCAAACCGATACACAACCTCAAACGCTTGCCATCAGATGACGAAACTTCCTCAAAAGGATTGGGATTACTATCTGGATTGGCTTTTCGATTTTGAATATTGCAAGCTTGAAATTCCAAAACCGGACTGCGTTGTTTTTCTCGATATGCCGGTTGAGGTCTCGCAAAAACTTCTTGAAAAACGTTATCGGAACGACGAAAGCAAAAAGGATATTCATGAACTTGACGTTGAATATCTTGAACACTGCCGCTTTGCGGCAAAATACGCTTGCGAAAAACTCGGCTGGAAACGCATTGTCTGCGCCGAAAACGGTGAGCCGAAAAGCACAAAGGAAATTTCCGACCTCGTTTTTGAAGTCGTAAAAGAATATATCTGATTATCCGCTTTTTACGGACAATCACTGTCACGCTCTGCTTTTTTAACAGAGTTTCAACATGATTTTTCAAAACTTTTGCAACATGAAAGGCTATGGTATTTAATATGGTATACTGTTTTCTTGCCGACGGCTTTGAAGAAGTCGAAGCCATCGCTCCGATAGATATGCTCAAACGTGCGTCCGTTCCCGTCACAACGGTAGGCGTCGGAAAAAAGGTGATCACCGGTTCGCATAAAATTCCCGTCACCTGCGACATCACAACCGACGGACTTTCGCTCACCGATGAGCTTCAGGCGGTGATTCTTCCCGGCGGAATGCCCGGAACGCTGAATCTTGACGCCGACGAAACCGTTCACGCCGCAATTGACTTTGCCGTGAAGAACAACAGGCTCGTTTGCGCGATTTGTGCCGCTCCGTCTATTCTCGGAAAAAAAGGTCTCCTTTCCGGAAGAGAGGCAATCGCTTTTCCCGGATTTGAAAAGGAACTTGAAGGCGCCGCAATAAGCGCAAAGCACGTTGTCAGAGACGGAAACTTTATCACCGCAAAGGGCGCCGGCGTAGCGGTTGACTTCGGTCTTGAAATTGTTGCCGCAATTGAAGGAAGAGAAAAAAGCAACGAAATCAAAGCTCAGATTCAGTGCAAATGAATATTAACGCTCAAAAAAAACGTCTTCGCAAAGAGGCAAAAGAAAAGCGCTCCTCGGTTGAGAACAAGGAAGAATTGAGCGGAAAAATCGGCGAAAAACTTTTTTCTCTTGAAAGCTACAAAAACTGTAAAAAGCTCTTTGCGTATTTTTCCTATCCGCAGGAGGTTTCAACGAAGAAAATCATTGAAAAAGCTCTCGCAGACGGAAAAAGAGTTGCCCTTCCCCGCTGCGAAAGCGAAAACAAAATGACATACTATTATATAGAAAGCGAAACCGAACTCGAAGAGGGAAACTTCAATGGGATTCTTGAACCGAAGGAAAACGGAGAAAAGGCTTTTCCGGATGAAGAAACGCTCGTTATTGTTCCGGCGCTTGCTTTCGGAAAAGACGGTTCGCGTCTCGGTCACGGAATGGGGTTTTACGACCGTTTCCTCGCCCGGGACAATTTCAAAACGGTCGGACTGTGTTTCGGAAAACTTCTTTTTCCCGCTTTGCCCGAAGATGAATTTGACCGTCGCGTTTCGCTCGTAATCACAGAAAACGAAATTATTTGCGCCGAAAAAACGGTGCCGCAAAAATAAAGGAGGACAAATATGGACTCAAACTCATTCAACCCCGGAAACGCAGGGCAAAACAGGCCGTCCTCAGGCCGCCCGGACTCAAGGTCCGGAAATAACTCCCGCGCTTCAAATTTTAAGGTTTCGATTGATGAATTCAATCAGGTTCCGGACGAATATGTTCCGCCGAAAAGGCCGAGTTCTTCCGTCCCGGTTCAAAAGCCTTCAAAGGAAAATTTTGAGGTCAATATTCCGCGCAGACGTCCGGCTCAGCAAAGGCCGGCTTCCGGCGGCTCAAAGCGTCCGCATTCTCCGGCTTCAAAAAACGCCGGAAAGAAAAGAGCTTCTTCCGGAAAAAGAACGGCCGAAAAGAAGGAGCCAAAAAGGAGAAAAAAAGTTTCCGAACAGGAACTCACTCCGGCTCAGCTTGCAAAGCTCAAAGAACAAAAAAAGTATAAGCGCACAAGAGGTCTCATAATTGCCTGCATCTGCGCTCTCATCATCACAATCATTACCGCCGTTGCCTCATCGCTCGCCCTTGCGACGATCAACGATATTCTTGTTCTCAAAAAGGACGAGGATGTTCAGACCGTTTCCGTCGTAATTCCGGACGGCTCGGATTTTGACGATGTTTATGACGTTCTTTGCGACAACGGCCTCATTCATCAAAAGTTTATCACTAAGCTTTTTTGCAAATTCAGACATTATGACAAGGCGAAGAACAAAGAAGGAAAATACGTCAACATCGAATACGAACCCGGCGTTTATTACCTTGAACCGGACAGCGGAATCGAAGTGATGCTTGAAACAATCAAATCTTCAAATTCCGTTTCAAAGGATACCGTCCGACTCACATTCCCCGAAGGCTGGACAATCGCGCAAGTCTTTGAGAAGATTGAAAAGTACAATGTTTGCACGGCCGAAAAGCTTTACGCAAACCTTGACATCGTCGGAAAACAGTTCGGTTTCTATGAAAGAATTCCGCAAAACAGCGGACGTTATCTTAAAGCCGAGGGTTATATCTTCCCCGATACTTATGACTTCTACATCGGCGAAAACGCGAACTCCGTTCTTAAAAAGCTCTTCACGAACTTCACAAAGAAATGGACGAAGGAATTCACTCAGAAGGCAAAACAACTCGGAATGACTCAGGATCAGGTGATTATCCTCGCCTCAATCATTCAGCGCGAAGCGAAGGATGCCTCTCAGATGGCTGACATTTCATCGGTTCTTCACAACAGACTTGACGATCCGGCGACATATCCGCAGCTTCAGATGAACTCAACGAAGGAATATATCACCGGTCTCAACAAATACGGTTTGTTCACCGAATTCTATTATTCGATTTATCTTGAAGCTTACAACACATACAGCGTTGAAGGTCTTCCGCCGGGAGCAATCTGCAACCCGGGAATCGAAGCAATCGAAGCGGCTCTTAATCCGAGCGACACGAACTATCACTTCTTCTGCCACGACTCAAACGGAACGATTTATCTCGCCGAAACCGCGGCCGAACATCAGAAGAACACGGAAAAAATCTTTTATGAATCGGACTGATAAAGCATGAGCCAAGAATTAAAAAAGCCCGAACTTCTTGCCCCGGCGGGGGACATGGAAAGACTCAAAGCCGCAGTGAAATACAAAGCAGACGCCGTCTATTTGGGCGGCTCTGTTTTCGGTATGCGTACCGCACCGCAAAATTTTAACGAAGGAGAGCTTAAGGAAGCGTGCGATTACTGCCATGAAAGGAACGTAAAGGTTTACCAAACAGTCAACACACTTCCGAGGAACGACGAGCTTCCTCTTCTTCCGGCTTTTCTTGAAAAAGCGCAGGAAAGCGGAGTGGACGCATTCATTGTTTCCGACCTCGGCGTAATGGAATACGCAAAAAAATATGCGCCGAAGGTTGAACTTCACGTTTCGACCCAGGCCGGAATTGTCAATTACGCTTCGGCAAACGCTTTTTATAAGCTCGGAGCGAAGCGGATTGTCACGGCGAGAGAACTTTCTCTCAACGAGATTTCCGAAATTCGGAAGAATATTCCGGACGACATGGACATCGAATGTTTTGTTCACGGCGCAATGTGCGTTTCCTTTTCCGGAAGGTGCCTTCTTTCAAACTACCTCGTCGGAAGGGATTCAAACCGCGGAGACTGCGCTCAGCCTTGCCGCTGGAAATACAGTCTTGTTGAAGAAAAGCGACCCAGAATGTTCTTCCCGATTGAGGACGCCGACGGCGGAACTTTCATCCTCAACTCAAAGGATATGTGCCTGATCGAGCATATTCCCGAACTCGTCAAAGCCGGAATCACGAGCTTCAAGATCGAAGGCCGCGCAAAGTCGGAATATTACGTTTCAGTTGTTACGAACGCTTATCGCAGAGCGATTGACGCATACTTTGAAAACCCGTCCGACGATTACAGACCGGAGCAATGGATAATCGACGAAATGAGAAAAATCAGCTACCGTGATTATTGCACCGGTTTTTACTTCGGAGACCCGAAAGACGACGCTTCAATAAGTCTTCGCGGCGGCTATAACCGCGAATGGGACGTGATGGCCGTTGTTGAAAAATGGGAAAACGGCGTTGCTTTTTGCACTCAGCGCAACCGCTTTTTTGAAGGCGACGGACTTGAGGTTCTTGAAAGCGACAAACCGCCGTTTCGTCTTACCGCAAAAGGGCTCAAAAATGCGGACGGCGAGCCGATTGAAAGCACAAATCATCCGATGATGAAATTCTCTTTCCTTTGCGAAACGCCGCTTGAAAAAGGCGCAATCCTCCGCAAAGAGCGGGAGGAAAAAGAACGGGTAATTATCTGAAAAAAGAAATCCGGGTTTTACGCAACGTGAAACCCGGATTTTTAAAGCTTGACAAAGTGACGCCGTTATATTAAAATATTACTCGACTTTAAAAAAACCAAGAGGAGGAGAAGGCCGTGAAAGAATCGGGCGCATATATTATCGGAATATCGGATTGCGGCGAAAGCGTTTGCGCCGCTTCGGGAAGAATTTCAACTCAGAAAGGAACGGCTCTTGAAATTTTTGAGCGTTCTCACGACGAAGAAAAAAACGCAAATCTGATTTCAAAGGTTATCCGTTCCGGCCACACTTCAACGATTGAACATATTCTTTTTAACCTTGCGTTTGAAAACGTTTCGGTCGTTGTTGAGCAGTTCATGATTGAATTCCGGCTTGCCTCTTTTACCGTGAAGTCAAGGCGATATGTTGATTTTTCCGACAGCGGATTTTTTGTTCCGCCTTTTGAAAGCAAGGTTCTTTCGGAAAAGTATACCGCTCACATGGAAAGCCTTTTTTCACTTTACGCCGAACTTTGCGACGGCGGAATTCCGAAAGAGGACGCGCGTTTTGTTCTTCCGTATTGCTTTTTCAGCAACTTTTTCTGCTCGCTCAACGGACGGGAAATGGTCAACGTCCTTCGTGCAATGATTTACGGAAGGGGAAAGCATATTCCGGAGATTCACGAAATCGGGTTGAAACTTCTTGAAGATTGCAAAAAGAAAGCGCCCGGAGTTTTCAAAAATTTTGAAGAGGATAATGAAAATTATTCCGACCTTCCGGATTTTTCGTTCTTGACCGATACCGCAGAGGAAAGCGCCGAGATCAAAAGCGACGTTGAAATTCTCGGCTTTACTCCGAACTGCGAAAAGCTGATTGCAGAAACCGCGCTCATTGAAAACGGAACGTTTTCTTCCGCTCAAATCGAAAAGGCAATTTCCGATGAAGGAACGGTTTCAAAAATCATTGACTCCGTTTTTGCTTCAAAAAGACCGCGCGCGCTTGAAAGTGCGTCGTTTACGGTGAGGTTCAACGATATTTCCCTTTCAACGCTCACTCATCTTGCCCGCCACAGAATGCAGAGCCTTTGCGTTCCGCAACTTTATACCTGTGACAGAACGGGTTATATTATTCCGGCTTCGGTCAGAGAAAGCGAATTCCTTGAAAAGTATATCGCGGCGTTTGAAAAGACTGCGGAACTTTTCCGAGAGATGAAACAAAGCGGTGTTTCGGACGGAGAGAGTGTTTACTGCCTTCTTTCCGGAAACACG
>JAUNFH010000020.1:812-11919 GCA_030525185.1 Clostridia bacterium | reverse complement strand
ATTGACGTTGTTTCAACCATGAACGGCCGCGAGCTGAAGCTCTTTTTTGAGCTGAGAACCTGCACAAGGGCGCAATGGGAAATCCGCGAAAAAGCAACGAGACTTCTTTTTGAACTGAGAAAAATTTCACCCGTACTTTTCAAAAAATACGGACCGAGCTGTTTCAGCAAGGGAAAATGTCCCGAAGGAAGGCTCAGCTGCGGAAAAACAAAAGAAATGAATGAAATTTTCTCATAAAAATTAAAGATAAAACAACAACGGACTGTTTTCGGCAAACACTGAAAACAGTCCGCTTTTTTGTTCTTTGGCTTTATTTGAATTCCTGAGCGGTTTTGATGTTTATGAATTCGGCTCTTGTTTTTGAATAGACGATTTTTTGACTGCTGTAAAGTCCGAAGTAGCCGGAAAGGGCGAAACTTACGGCGCAGGCAATCGCAAAGTAAACGATTCCTCCGGCACCGAAAAGCTCGATGCTCAAAAAGACCGAAGCAATCGGGCAGTTGACCGCACCGCAGAAAAGCGCAACAAGACCGAGAGCCGCCGCAAAGCCCGGGTCAAGTCCCAAAAGCGAACCGATTACGCAGCCGAAGGTTGAGCCGATGAAGAACGTCGGAACAATTTCGCCGCCTTTGAACCCGAAGCCGATTGTCATGGCGGTGAAAAGCATTTTGAGGAGAAAAGCGAACGGTTCGGCTTCGCCTGAAATTGCCTTTTCGATTATATTCATACCCGCGCCGTTGTAATCGTGACCGAAAATGAGGGTGAGCACAACAACAGCCGCGCCGCCGACGAACGCACGAAGAAAGGTGTTTTTGAAAAGTTTTGCCGCGCCCTTGTGTGAAAAATGCATGAGCAAACAAAACGCAATGCTCAGAACGGCGCAAAGAGCGGAAAGCAAAACAATCCGCCAAAACGAACCGAACGAAGTTTCGGGAATTTTTTCAAGAGTAAAACGAACGGGCGGAACTTTGAAAAGCGTTGCAATCCAAAACGCAACGAGCGAAGAGGTGAGGCAGGGGATAATTCCCGAATAATAAACGATTCCGACGGAAATGACTTCAAGCGCAAAAAGGGCGGCTGTGAGCGGTGTTCCGAAAAGGGCGGAAAAAACCGCACTCATTCCGCAAAGCGTTGCAAGGTGCATATCTTTTTCGTCGAATTTCAGCAAGCGTCCGACCTGCGCGCCGATGCTTCCGCCGAGTTGGAGCGCCGCACCCTCACGTCCGGCGGAACCGCCGAAAAGGTGAGTGATTACCGTTGAAACAAAGATCAAAGGCGCAAGAAGAAACGGAACGCTTTTGTCTGTTCTGATTGATTCGATAACGTTGTCCGTTCCGAGTTTTTCCATTTTGAAAAGTTTATAAAGCCCCGCAATCACAAGACCGCCGAGCGGAAGGAGAAAAACAATCCAACTGTTTTCGGTCCGCAATTCGGTAACTTTTTCAACGCTGACGTGGAACGCAACGCCGACCAAGCCGCCGACCGCTCCGACAACCGCCGAAACCGCAATCCATTTTAAAATTGCAAGAACATAAAAGAACGCAATTTTTGAGTTACGCTTGAAAATTTCCACTTTAAAAATCCCTCTTTTTGTCGTTTTTTGCCGCCTAATATAATAGCACCGATTGAAAGTTTGTGCAAGTGGAAAAGAAAAAGAGCCGCTGTAGGTTAACGGCTCTTTTTCTTTACTGAATTTATATTTTACTGTTAAAATACTCTTCGCTTACCTGTAATTGCTTTTTTAAGATTTCACGCCAAAGATGTGATTTTATCTCACCGTTACCGCGAGAAACTTTTGTTCTTTTTATGTTTCCGTTTTCATCTGTTTTTCTGAAAAAATAATGGTCGGTATTTTTATAAAGCTCCCAACCGTCTCTTTCACAAAATCTTTTTAGCTCTCTCCAACTTGGCATTTAATACATTCCCCAATCTTTTTGGCATCGTTCAGAATTATTGCTTTAAACACATAGGGCATATGCGCTTTGCGGTTTGGTGCGGTTGACCAATATTGCAAATCGCCGTAGTATTCGTCCGCATATTCAAGAATTGCTTTTCCCAAAGCTGTTTTTGCTTCTTCAATTGTTTCTGCGTTCTCAACAAGATCAATCTCGTTGAGCGAAAGGGTAATGCTTCCGTCGTCTTCCACATATTCTTCTGCGGTGTAATTGCAGTTTGAAAGAAGCTGTAAAAGCATATCGTCGTTTATCATGCAAAAGCAGTCGCGGGTGCGTTTAACAAAAATCGGCTTTTCCCGAATGACATCGTCAACGGCCTGACTCCAGTTTTTTCTGACCTGAGTCGAATTTACTGCATTCATTATCTTGTTCTCCTTATTATTATTATTATTCTCCATCTGTTTCTGCACCTCTATTATATTACAAAGTGTACACTTTGTCAACAGTGTACATAATATTTTATGCTATATAAATCAAAATATACATTCTCTTTCATTTCTCACTCAAAACCCGCCCGAACCGGCTCGGATTTCGTCAAAAGGAGAGATTTTAAAATAAATTTTGTCTTTTGTCCGTTTAGCACTTGAAAAAACGAAAGAAAAAAAGTATAACACAGATGAACATGAGTAGTATGGAGAACAAGGAGCATTTTCGGCGGTTAAGTTCTTTATAACTTTCCGCTTACTACTTAATTTATATTTCAAAATATGAAAGGAAAGATCACAATGCTCAAAAATGCACCGACTAAGAACCCCACCGTTCTTGCATGGCTTGAAGACAAACTTAAACTTGTCAATCCCGACAAAATCGTTTGGATCGACGGAAGCGAGGAACAGATTGAAGCGCTTCGCGCCGAAGCTTGCTCAACCGGCGAAATGATTAAACTCAACCAGGAACTTCTTCCCGATTGCTATCTTCACAGAACCGCAGTCAACGACGTTGCCCGCGTTGAAGCAAGAACCTTCATCTGCGCTCCGACCAAGGAAGAAGCAGGCCCGACAAACAATTGGATGGATCCCGCCGAAGCTTATGAAATGCTTTACGGAATCGCAAAGGACAGCTATAAGGGCAGAACCGCTTACATCATCCCGTATTCAATGGGCCCCGTCGGTTCAAAGTTCTCAAAGGCCGGAATCGAACTTACCGATTCAATCTATGTTGTTCTCAATATGTGCATCATGACAAGAGTCGGCTTCAACGTTCTTGACGTTCTCGGCGACAGCGACGACTGGGTTCGCGGACTTCACTGCCGTTGCGACATTGACGCCGAAAAGAGATATATCTGCCAGTTCCCGCAGGACAACACAATCATTTCCGTTAACTCAGGTTACGGCGGAAACGTTCTTCTCGGAAAGAAGTGCTTCGCTCTTCGTATCGCTTCCAACCAGGGACGCAAAGAAGGCTGGCAGGCTGAGCATATGCTCATCCTCGGAATCGAAAATCCGGAACACGAAGTTAAATACATCTGCGCAGCATTCCCCTCGGCTTGCGGAAAGACCAACCTTGCAATGCTCATTCCGCCCGAAGTTTACGCCAAGAAGGGTTACAAAGTTTGGTGCGTAGGCGACGATATCTCCTGGATCCGTAAGGGTAAGGACGGCAGACTTTATGCAATCAACCCCGAAAACGGCTTCTTCGGCGTTGCTCCGGGTACCAACATGAAGTCAAACCCGAATGCTCTTCTTTCAACAAAGAAGGGAACAATCTTCACCAATGTTGCTCTTAACCTTGACGACAACACCGTTTGGTGGGAAGGTCTTGACAAGAATCCGCCCGAAAACGCAATTGACTGGACAGGCAAGCCCTGGAACGGAAAGGTTGACGAGCGCACCGGCGCACATCCCAACTCAAGATTCACCGCTCCGGCAAAGAACTGCCCCTGCCTTTCAAGCGAATTTGAAAATCCGGAAGGCGTACCCATCTCCGCATTCGTATTCGGCGGCCGCCGCGCAAAGCTTGCTCCGCTCGTATATCAGTCAAGAGACTGGAACCACGGTGTATTCGTCGGCTCAATCATGGCTTCCGAAACCACCGCAGCAGCTGCGGGTGCAGTAGGCGTTGTTCGCCGTGACCCGATGGCTATGCTTCCGTTCTGCGGTTATGATATGGCTGATTATTGGCAGCATTGGATCGACATCGGCGCTTCGCTCGATCCGGACAAGGCTCCGAAGATCTTCAACGTTAACTGGTTCCGTAAGGACGACGAAGGACACTTCATGTGGCCGGGATTCGGCGACAACCTCCGTGTTCTTGAATGGATCCTCAAGAGATGCGAAGGCAAGGTTGACGCAGAAGAAACCGCAATCGGCTATCTTCCCCACGCAGAGGACATCAACCTTGAAGGTCTTGAAGGCGAAGTTTCAATCGACTCGCTCAAGTCAATCCTTGACGTTGACAAGTCACTTTGGGCTAAGGACGCAGAAGGCATTGAAGAATTCTATGCCAAGTTTGGCGACAAGCTTCCGAAGGAACTCAAGGAAGAGCTTGAAACCCTCAAGAAGAACTGCGCCGAATAATTTCAATCGCATATTTAAGAGCTGCCTTTTCGGCAGCTCTTTTTCTTTCGCCTTTTTGAAAGAAAAGTGCTGAGACGGCGGCTTGAAACCGAAAAACGGAAGCCTGCGTCGCTTTGAAACACTTGACGGTTTTGAAAATATTACCACGTCTTTTTGCAATTTAATCAAAATTAATAAATTGCATAAGGAAAAATTCAAAACGGTTGTCAAATCCCGAAAACCGTTTGAAATCAAGAACTTTCGAGTGATTTTGAAAACTGAAATTCAGTTCTGATTTTGAAAAATAAATCACCGCGTCACTTGACAGTTTTTCAATTTGATGATATAACTAATAAGATAATAAAATTCTGTCAAAAGTTTTAACTGAATTTAACTATTGTTGATATAATATTTTCAAAGTTACAAAAGGAGAATATAAAGATGAGTATGTTTTTAAAAAGAGCGGGAGCCGTTCTCGCCGTGCTTGTTCTTCTCGTTTCGTCCGTTCAGTGCCTCCCGGAAGGAGCTTTTACGGCAAAAGCGTTTGATGATGATTATTATATGGATACGTCCGACTATCTTTTTGACGACAATATCATCGGTCAAACCGAAATCTACGCTTATTCGCTTGATGAGCTTGCCGTGGCTTCACTTGAGGCTTATTATGAATTTTACGAAAATGATAACGATCACAACGACGGACCGGAAATCGAATATGACGACACGGTCTATAACATTATTCACGTTGAATCCTCCGACGAATCGGTAGTCGGCGTCAGCGAAGAACAGTACGGATACCGCCTTACCGCTCTCGGCGAAGGTGTTGCTCAGATTTATGTTTTTCATTACGGCGAAGTTCAAAACAGACCCGACGACGATGAACTGATTTACAGCGGAAATTATGACGTTTTCACCGTTGAAGTTTCAAACATTCCGTCCGATGAGGTTGATTTCAACGAACTTTCGGACAAGGCATATACCGGCTCGGCAATCAAGCCTTCTTTCAAACTTACTTATAAAAACAGAACGCTCACCGAAGGCGAGGATTATTTCCTTGAATACAGCAACAATGTAAAAGTCGGAACGGCAACGGTGACCGCAACTCTCACCGGATATTACACCGGCGTAATTTCGGAAGACTTTAACATTGTTCCGACGATTGACAAAAAGAATATCACGGTTTACTACGGAACGAAGCCGAAGCTCAACGTGAAAACTTCTTCGGGTATAACGTGGAAATCAGGCAACAATTCGGTTGTGAAAGTGGTTGACGGAGTTCTTTATCCGCAAAGCGAAGGCACTGCGACCGTAACCGCAAAAACCGGCGGCTACACTCTTTCCTGTTCCGTTACCGTCAAAAAAAGACAGCTCAACACAGCGAAAACCGCCGTTTATTGCGGAACCAAAGTTCCTCTTGAATATCTCGGCGGAACGGGAACCGTAACATGGAAAACCTCGGACAAAAAAGTTGCAACGGTGAATTCAAACGGCGTTGTGACAACACTCAAACCCGGAAAGGTCACGATCACCGCAACGAGGAACGGCGTCAGCCTCAAATGTGCAATCACTGTTGTTGATCAAAAGCTCAACGCAACGAAGGTTGCAATTTATACCGGAAAATACGCTACGCTCAAACTTAATGGTGCAGTAGGTAAAGTTACCTGGAAAACAAGCAACAGCAAAATTGTTGCCGTTAATCAGAACGGTCTCATAAAGGGAAAGAAACCCGGAAAAGCGGTGATTACCGCCGTACACAACGGAAAGGAATATAAATGCACTGTTACCGTTGTTGATCAGAAGCTGAGTGCTTCAAAGCTCACCCTCAGCACCGGAACAAAAAAAACGCTTACGCTCAAGGGTGCGGTCGGAACCGTCACATGGAAAACGAGCAACGGCAAAGTTGCAACGGTGAACGCAAAAGGTGTTGTTGAAGCAAAGAAAGCCGGAAGCGCGGTCATTACCGCTGTCCACGGCGGAAAAGAATATAAGTGTGCCGTAACTGTCACCCAACCGAAGCTGAATGCAACGAAGCTCACTCTCGGAGTCGGAAAATACGGAAAGCTTGAGCTTAAAGGCGCAACGGAAACTGTAAAATGGAGAACCGAAAACAGCAAAATTGTTGTTGTCAACCGCAACGGTCTTATTCTCGGAATGAAAAAGGGTGCAACTGTGATTTCCGCAACTCATGCCGGAAAGGTTTATAAGTGCGCCGTCACGGTTAAATAATTGAAAAGCTAAGTCCGAAAAAGAGGTTTATGCTTCTTTTTCGGACTTTTTGTGTTGACATATAAATAATTCGGTGATATAAATATATTAAGTCAAATTTTGACTGAGTGATTTTGAATGGAGATATGTAAAATGAAAAAATTGAAACGTGTTTTATCACTGACTCTTGCACTCATAATTACTTTGAGTTTTTCTCAGTTGTTTTTTGTCGGCGCAAGAAATGTCGAGAATTATTATTTTGAGGATTCGATTATAAAAGAAAAGAATATAAAAATGTTTCCCGGAGAAAAGAAAATAATCGGAGATGATGAGGATTATTTAGATTATTTTGACGAAAAACCGGATATTGTGTACAGCGAGTTTGATTATGGGATTGATGAAGTTGTTTCATCGAATCCTTCTGTTTTAAAGGTTGAAAAGATTTCAGGCGGTTGGTCAATTAAAGCCATTTCCGCCGGAACGGTCACAGTTACACTTTATGATGACAACAGTTATTATTCATGGGATGATGACGATGATTTGTATTTTCCTGATGATGACTTCTATTACGATGAATTTGAAGAAAAGATGGATTATGACGGCTGCTATGACCGATTCACTGTTACCGTCAACAAAATTCCGAGCAATAAAATTTCTGCCACGGATATTGCAACGCAAAATTACACCGGAACGGCAATAAAGCCCGCTGTAAAACTTACGTACAAAAAGACTGAACTCAAGGCCGGAAAAGACTATACGGTTGAATATAAAAACAACGTAAAAATCGGAACCGCAACTCTTACCGTCAAGCTTATCGGAAATTACACGGGAACAATCACGAAAAAATTCAAAATTGTTCCGAGTATCAGTAAAACGGCAGCTTTTGTTTACTACGGCTCACAGTACCAGCTCACGGTAAAATCTTCGGAAAGAGTTTCTTGGAGTTCATCCGACACAAAAATTGCAAAAGTCAATTCAAAAGGCCTCGTCACACCTGTGAAAGCCGGAAAGGCAACAATTACAGCAGTTACCGGCGGAAAAAAGCTCAATTGTGTTGTCACCGTTAAGCCGAGAAGTCTCAGTGCCGCAGACAAAAAGGTATATCTCGGTCAGTCGTTTAATCTCAAATATAACGGCGGAAGCGGAGAAATTAAGTGGGCAAGTTCAAACGCAAAGGTTGCAAAGGTCAACAAAAACGGTGTTGTGACGGCGGTCGGAATCGGTAAGGCAACAGTGACGGCGGTCAGAAACAATGTTGCCGTAAAATGCAGTGTTGAAGTTGTTTCGCCGAAGCTTAATTATACAACAATGAACCTTTATATCGGATATAAAAAGGCGCTTGTTCTCAAAGGGGCAACGGGAAAAACAACGTGGAAGTCGGCAAATGAGAGTATTGCAATTGTCAGTCAAAAAGGAAACGTCAAAGGTCTCAGAAAGGGAACAACCGTCATATATGCGGTAAACAACGGAAGAACATATAAATGCACAGTCAACGTTAAGAGCCTTCCGCCGATAACGATTAACAGCGTTGATTGGGATATTAATTCCGCAGACGGAGTGGAACCGATTATCGAAATTACGAACAATACCAAAAAGGATATTAAGTATATTGATTTTACAATGTACTTTTATAACAGAGTTGGTGATTTGACGTATTGCGAAATTTGGAATCAGTGCTATCGTAACCTTTGGGTTGAAGGGCCTCTTTATGCAAAAAGCAAGGATAAGTTCTATTGGGATCCGATTTTCTATAACAGCAATGTTTCTGCTGTGAGAATCAAAAATGTTGTTGTCGAATACATGGACGGAACAAAGCAAAAGGTTCCTTACAACACTCTTTGGTATGATCAGTATTATTACTACAAATAATTTTAAATCAAAAAACACCGCGCGATGAAAAAGTGCGGTGATTTTTTTCGGAAAAACCGAGCCTTATTGATTACAATCCTGTCAGTATTTGAAAGAAGGTTTCGGATAATTATTGACAACGGCGCAAATTTATGTTAAAACTTAGGATAGGGGAGGGGCGCCTGTCCTTTTTTTGTCGTCCCTGCTTTTAAAAAAACGGCCTTTTGAATGGGTACTGATTTCGGGTCGTGAAGAAAGGAATTGAAAGCCATGAAGTTCTATCTTGAAGGCGCAGAACAGGTTTTGAAGGACGTCAAAAGCTCCGAAAACGGACTTTCGTCGAAAGAAGCCGCTTCCCGCCTTGAAAAGAACGGAAAAAACAAACTCAAAGAGGCTGAAAAGGAAGGTCTTTTCAAAAAGTTTATCGGTTCGCTTGCCGATCCGATGATCATCATGCTTCTTGTTGCCGCCGCAATTCAGGCTGTTGTTGCAGTCATTGAAGCGGGCGGAAAACCCGGCGTTCGTGACTTTGCGGACGTTTTGGTTATCCTTGTTGTTGTAATTATCAACACAATTATGGGTCTTGTTCAGGAAAGCAAGGCCGAAGCCGCAATGGATGCGCTCATGCAGATGACCGCCGCAACAAGCAAGGTCCTGCGTGACGGCGAAACCGTTGTCCTCAAAAGCGAAGACCTTGTTGTCGGCGACGTTATTCTTCTTGAAGCCGGTGACGCTGTTCCTGCGGACTGCCGAATTCTTGAGTCGCACTCAATGAAAGTTGAAGAAGCCGCTCTCACCGGTGAATCGGTTCCCGTAACAAAGATGGTTGACGTTCTTTATCTCAAGGATAAGTCAAAGGACGTTGCCCTCGGCGACAGGAAGAACATGCTTTACAGCGGCTCAACAATCGTTTACGGAAGAGGAAAGGCTGTTGTTGTCGGCGCCGGAATGGATACCGAAATGGGTAAAATTGCCGATGCATTGAATGCCGCAGAAAAAGAGGAAACCCCGCTTCAGAAAAAGATGGGCGAACTTTCGCGTTTCCTCACAAAACTCGTTATCGGAATCAGTGTTCTCGTTTTCGTTGTCGGCGTTGTCGAATCGCTTCTCATGAGCGACCAGGGCTTCTCAATGAAGTTCCTCGGCGAAACCGCACTTAACACCTTCATTGCCGCAATCGCTCTTGCCGTTGCCGCAATTCCCGAAGGACTTCCGGCCGTTGTCACAATCATTCTTTCAATCGGCGTTACCGCAATGAGCAAGCGCCAGGCACTCATCAGAAAGCTCACCGCCGTTGAAACCCTCGGTTGCACTCAGATCATCTGCTCGGATAAAACCGGAACTCTCACTCAGAACAAGATGACCGTTGTCGATCATTTCGGCGAAGATGAAAATCTTCTTGCAAAAGCAATGGCTCTTTGTTGCGACGCTGAAATCGACGCAAACGGAAAAGTTACCGGCGAGCCGACCGAAGCCGCACTTGTTGCATACGCAAATTCACTCGGAATGAACAAGAACGACCTTTCGGCAGCAGCTCCCCGTGTCGGCGAAGCACCGTTCGACTCCGGAAGAAAGATGATGTCAACCGTTCATAAATCGGCCGACGGTGTCGTTCAGTACACAAAGGGTGCGCCGGACGAAATTCTTAAAAAGTGCACCAAAGCTCTCGTCGGCGGAAAAGTTGTTCCGATGAACGACGAAATCAAAGCGGAAGTACTTAAAAATAACAAGAGAATGGCAGACAAGGCTCTTCGTGTCCTTGCCTGCGCATATAAAGAACACAGTGCCGCACCGGCGGACTGCTCACCGGAAATGCTTGAAAACGACCTTGTTTTCATCGGTCTCACCGGCATGATCGACCCGGTTCGTCCGGAAGTCAAAGCAGCAATCGAAGAATGCCGTCAGGCAGGTATCCGTCCGGTAATGATTACCGGTGACCACAAAGATACCGCTGTTGCAATCGGAAAAGAACTCGGAATTATTACCGACGCTTCGCAGGCAATTATGGGCGCCGAACTCGACAAGTTCAGCGACGAAGAACTTAAAGAGCAGGTTACGAAGTATTCCGTATATGCCCGCGTTCAGCCCGAGCACAAGACGAGAATCGTCAAGGCTTGGAAAGCGAGAGGAATGGTTACCGCAATGACCGGAGACGGCGTCAACGACGCTCCGTCAATCAAGGCGGCGGACATCGGAATCGGAATGGGAATCACCGGAACCGACGTTACAAAGGGTACTTCGGACATGGTTCTTGCCGACGACAACTTTGCAACGATCGTCAATGCCGTTGAAGAAGGCAGAAAGATTTATGACAACGTTCTCAAGGTTCTTCAGTTCCAGCTTTCAACGAACCTGAGTGAAGTTATCATCATGTTCGTTGCGTCTATTCTCCACTTTACAATTCTTTCACCCGTTCACCTCCTTTGGATCAACATGGTTACCGACTCGCTTCCGGGTCTTGCACTCGGCATGGAAAAGGCCGAAGGCGACATCATGAGAAGAAAACCGCGTTCAACAACGGACGGAATTTTCTCCGGCGGCGCAGGCGTAGACATGGTTTGGCAGGGTGTTTACCTTTCAATCATCGAAATTGCGGCTTATGTC
>JAUNFH010000020.1:0-802 GCA_030525185.1 Clostridia bacterium | reverse complement strand
CGGATACTGGCTTGAACCGTCCGGCGGCGTTGCTCACAGCTTTGCCGGTTTCTTCAGCGGCGAACCGTGCGTAAATGCAATGGCAATGGCCTTCCTCACCGTCAACTTCTCGGAAATGATGTGTGCAATCAATATGCGTTCACGTCAGGCTTCAATCTTCTCAAAGGATATGATGAAGAAGATGAACTGGTGGCTTGTCGGCGCATTTGTTGTCACAACCGCTCTTACTCTTGCGGCAATTTACATTCCGGGTCTTTGCTCGGTATTCGGAATTGAACCGGGTACCTTCAGCACCACCGAGCTTGCAATTTCCTGTGCTCTTTCGGTTTCAACGATTCCTGTCTTTGAACTCGGAAAAGCAATCAGAAGAGCTTCAATGAAGAAAAAGGCAAAGTAAGACAAAGAGCTCTTGGCAATATATAAACTTTCACCCTCCGTTCACAATGAACGGAGGGTGTTTCTCTGTTATAATGAAAAATTTTTAATTCACCGGTCGGATTTCAGCAACGCATAATAGCACGCGTCGCAAATTCCCTGATTGTTCCAATCGGCACTTCGCAAAGTACCCTCATATTTCATACCGCATTTTTTCATCACTTTTCCCGAATTCGGATTTTTCGAGTCGTGTCTTGCCTCGATACGATTCACGCCGACGACGTCGAAAAAATAATCCATAACCGCCTTGAGTGCTTCCGAAGTGATGCCATTGTGCCACCACTTTTTTCCGATGCAATAACCGATTTGTACCGACGAAATTTTCTCTTTTACGGATACCGCGGAAATACTGCCGATCGGCTCGTCG
>JAUNFH010000156.1 GCA_030525185.1 Clostridia bacterium | reverse complement strand
CGACACTCCGGGTATGAACCGAATGCTCTAGCCAACTGAGCTATGCCGCCACGTCGGCGCCGTTTTACAACGCTTGCATATTATATTATATCATTCGCCATTTGTCAATAGTTTTTTTCAATTTTTTTCATCTTTTTTTTGAGGTTCTTTTTTATTTCTGAAAAAGTCACAAAACTCATTCAAACAGCAGTGTTCGCAGTCCGGTCTTCTTGCAACGCAAACCGCCCTTCCGTGAAGGACAACTCTGTGGCAAAAATCGTTGCTTTCTTCGGGCGGAAGAATTTTCTTGAGTGCAAGTTCGACTTTATAAGGATCTTTCACCGAAACAAGGCCGAGAAGATTCGTAATACGTATCAAATGCGTATCGGCAACAACGGCGGGCTTTTTGTAAACGTCGCCCATAATGAGATTTGCCGTCTTTCTTCCGACGCCGGGAAGTGAGGTCAGTTTTTCAATACTGTCCGGAACTCTTCCGCCGAAGTCGCTTTTGATTTTTTTTGCCATGCCGACGATGTCTTTTGCCTTTGCTCTGAAAAAACCGCAGGAATGAATGATTTTTTCAACGTCGGCAACGTCGGCTTCGCAGAAAGCGTCGAGCGACGGGTATTTTTCAAAAAGCGCCGGAGTCACAAGATTTACTCTTGCATCGGTACACTGAGCGGAAAGACGGGTTGCGATGAGAAGCTGCAAAGGGTCCTTCGCTTCAAGCGAACAGATTGCGTCCGGATATTCTTTTTTGAGCGCTTCAACGCAATTGATTGCTTTTTCTTTTAATGTCATCTTTTTACCTCTATTAATTATATGCAATGCGACATTTGTCTTTTTTTGCGACTTTTCTCTGAAAATCAAAAATTAAATTTCTTGACTTTCAAAAAAACAGCCTGTAAAATTATATATGTAAGATATTTTTCCGGAAAAACTTTCTTACTTATTTTCAAGGTTTCTGCGCCAGTGAAAAAGATATTGCTGGGCGATTCCCTCAACGCCTTTTGTGCATTTCGGAAGGCCGTCTTCGTAAAGCTCGGAAAGAATACGCTTCACCCAAACGTCAATCGGAAAAGCTTCAATTTTTCCGAAACCGTAAAGAAGAGTACATTCCGCAACCTTCGGTCCGACGCCTTTGATTTTCATAAGTTCCTGCCGTGCCTCTTCGATGGGCATGGTTTTAATTTTTTCAAGCGAGACCTCGCCGGAAAAACATTTTGCCGCCGCGTCAAGGATATATTTGTTCCGAAACCCGGCTCTCAGCGGCGCAAGGTCCGTTTCCGAAAGCTTTGAAACAACCTCTGCCGAAGGAAAAGAAAAATCGCCGTTTCCGAGGTCATCTCCGAAAGAAGCGCAAAGCCTTTCGATGATTCCTTTGATTCTCGGAATATTGTTGTTTTGCGAAATGATGAAAGAACAAAGAGTTTCCCACGGCTCTTGGCGAAGAATTCTGATTCCAGGATATTCTTTGCAAGCCTCCTTGAGATACCTGTCGTCAAAACCGGAACAGATTTTTTCGTAATCACGGTTCAAATCAAAATACGGAACAAAAACTTCGTTGAAAGTTTTTTCGTCGGTGTTTTTGAAAACAATTTCGTTCCCGTTTTGAATGATGTCGACCCCTCTTTTGAAAATTACGCCGTGAAAGGAACCGTCCTCTTTTTTTGTCCAGCGAAATGCCTGGCCGCAGTCAACCGAAAGACCGACGTTGAAACAGGAAATATCACTCAATATTATGTCGTTATTTTTACTTTTTATCTTCATTGCCGTTTTCTCCCTAAAAAAACCGCATTTTAAGAGTTAATACCAAAAATAATATCCGAACGCAGAAAAGCAAAAAAAGCCTTTTAACCGTCAAATTTTAGCTTAACTCTTGCATAAAGCAATTTTTTATGCTACAATTAAATGTAATCGTATTTTCATTTTTGCGGGCAGTTTCAAAAACATATATAAAGTATTATATATTTCTTAATATGCTCTGTCAAGTATGCCCGCCGATTAAGAAAAAACAACGCGAATAATTTCGTCTGCCATTTTCTTTTTTCGGATTTTCGGCTTTTTTTGCAGACGTTTGAATTCAAAAGGAGGAAAAAATGGATTCATTTGATGAAATCTGGGTCATTATAAAAGATCTTCTCAAAACAAAAGTTACGGAAGTCGCTTTCAATGTTTGGCTCTCGCCGCTTGAATTTGTTGACTTTACCGACGACACACTCACCCTTTCGATCAGCGAATTCAAAAAGAAAATCGTTTCTTCAAAATTCACCGAATTAATCGAAAAAACTTCGGAAGAAGTTGTCGGCTTTCCGATTAAGCTCTGTCTCGAATCTCCGAAAGAGGACGGCGAAGAAGAGGAAACCGAAAAACAGGATAACCGCGCCGGAGCCGATTATAACTATACTTTCGACAATTTCATCATCGGACCGTCGAACCGTTTTGCCCATGCGGCCGCTCTCAACGTTGCCCATTCTCCCGGAAAAGCTTATAACCCGCTTTTCATCTACGGCCACAGCGGACTCGGAAAAACCCACCTTCTTTGTGCAATCATGAACCAGGTCAGGGAAAACAACCCGAATTCAAACATTATTTATACAAGCGGCGAACATTTCACGAACGAACTCGTTTATTACATCGGAAACCACAACACTCATGCGTTCCACGAAAAATATCGCAGCGCAGACCTCCTTTTGGTTGACGATATTCAGTTCATTTCAAAAAAGGAAGCAACTCAGGAAGAATTCTTTCATACTTTCAATGCGCTCAACGACGCCGGAAAGCAGATTGTTCTCACCTCCGACCGTCCGCCGAAGGAAATGATGACTCTTGAGGAAAGACTCCGCACCCGTTTTGAATGCGGACTCATTGCGGACATTCAGCCGCCGAACCTTGAAACAAGAATGGCAATCATCAAGAAAAAAAGCGACGAGCTCGGTCTCGGCCTTTCGGACGAGGTTGTCAATTACCTTGCGGAAAACATTAAAAAGAACATTCGTCAGCTTGAAGGCGCGGTTAAAAAAATCAAAGCTTATCAGGATGTTGAAGGAACAAAACCGAACGTCGCAATCGCAAAACGCGCAATCAGCGACATCATCAACGACAATCAGCCGACGCCGATTACCGTTGAAAACATCATCAACGAGGTTTCAAGAACCTTCAACGTTACTCCCGCCGACATCCGCTCGGACAAAAGGAACGCAAACATCTCCCTTGCAAGGCAGGTTGCGATTTATATCGTTCACGCAATCACAACCCTTTCCCTCAAAGCAATCGGCGCGGAATTCGGAAACAAGCATTATTCGACAATCATCTATTCACTCAAAGAAATCGAAGATAAGCTTTCGGAAAACGTTCAGCTCAAAGCAACCGTTGATGACATAATCAAGAATATTAATGAAGAATAAGAAAATAACTTTTCAACACTTTTTTTAACATTCAACATCGACTTTTCAACATTTTCAATATTTCCGAAAAAGCACTGTTAAAAACAGGAAATTTTAAACAACGGCTTTAACAGCGAAAAAAAACGTCCCTTCCCTTTAAAATCAACGGTTTTTTGAGGTTTTCCTCTTTTTAACGTCGGCTACTACTACTACTATTTTTATTATCTTACATTTCATACAAAACGGAGGAAGAAACATGAAAATTGTTTGCGACAGCGCAAAACTTTCAAAAGCCTGCATGAACGTGCAGAGAACCGTTTCATCAAAATCAACGATTCCCGCAATCGAAGGAATTCTCATCAGTGCGCTTTCCGATTCGGTGAAGCTCACGGGATACGACCTTGAAGTCGGTTCGGAAACTTTCATTCCGGCCGAGGTTGAAGAAAACGGAAAAATCATCCTCAACGCAAGAAATCTTTGCGATATTCTCAGAATGGTTCCGGACGAAACCGTTTCAATCGAAAGCGACGAAAGGAACATTTGCAAAATCACCAGCGGCGAAGTTCAGTATTCAATCATCGGAACTTCCGCCGACGAATACCCGGACATTCCGGAAGTTACTGCCGGTTTTCCGATCGTTATCAATCAGGCCCTTTTGAAGGACATGATCAGAAAAACAATTTTTTCCGTTTCAACGAGCGAAAGAAATCCCGTCCATTCGGGTGTTCGCTTTGAAATCGGAAACGGAAAAATCATCCTTGTTGCCGTTGACGGCGCAAGACTTGCCGTCAGAAGAGAAGATATTGACTATGACGGAGAAGAAGTTGCTTTTGTTGTTCCGTCGAAAACTCTTAATGAAGTAATCAAACTTTCGGACAACGACGAAGGCTTTTGCTCAATCAGCGTCGGAAAAAGGCACATCTGCTTTGAAGTCGGAGAATACAGAGTAATTTCCCGCCTTCTTGAAGGAAACTTCATTGATTACAAAGCGGCGATTCCCATCACGTCTTCAACAAAAATCACCGCAGACACAAAAAGGCTCGTCGAATGCGTTGAAAGAACGTCGCTCATCATTACCGACCGTTCAAGCCCTGTTCGCTGCCTCATTGAAAACGGCGTTCTCAAATTTTCGTCCGTAACTTCAATCGGTACCGCAAACGATAAAATGCCGGCCGAAATCGAAGGCGGAAACATTGAAATCGGTTTCAACAGCAAATTCGTTCTTGACGCGCTCAAAGCGACCGAAAGCGAACAGGTCAGACTTGAACTCAACTCCTCAAGCCAGCCGATTCTTTTCCTTCCGACGGAAGGAGACAAATTTTTGTTCCTTGTTTTGCCGGTAAGAATCTGATTGCTTTACGATGTGAAATGCATCTTTCGGTGCGTGAAATATTTCATCTGCGGAAAAACAAGTAATTTAACTGTATGGGAGTCTCGTGAGGTTCTCATACGAATGAAAAATTTAAGACAGAACCTATAAATCCACCGCAAGAAATCCGAGAAAAGAAGAAAAGAGAAAATGGTCTTTCCGGTTTTCTCTGACTGAAAATCATGACAGAGTGTGGTTAATGGTCATTAGCGAATTGGTGTTTCTAAGAAGAGAGATTAGCAGACGAAACCGTTGTAGACGCATCGGTGGGCGATATTTTGAT
>JAUNFH010000155.1 GCA_030525185.1 Clostridia bacterium | reverse complement strand
AAAATTAATAAATATAAATTGTTTAACTTTTTTTGAACAAAGTATTGACAATTTATAAAATGAGATGTAAAATGTAACCAATGAATTAATGCGGATTTAAATTCCTTTTTTCAGCGCTGAAAATATTTTATAGGGAGGAAACAGACATGGAATTTTTTGAAAAGTTTGAAGAACTTTGGCAGATCATCTGGAAGTTCCTTTATGACACCATTCTTAAAGGATGGGACAAATAATTTTTGAACATTGAGACCGTTCTTTTTTGAACGGTCTTTTTGCTTGAAAAAAATTCATAATTTATTTAAAAAATATTGACTTTTACTAATTTTTATTGTAGAATGAGTCCATGAGAAAGCAAAGCTTTTCGGCTTGCTTTTCAATCATTCTTTTAGGAGGCAATTGCAATGAAATTCACATGGGAAGATTTCGAAGATTTCTGGAAGATCCTTTGGGAAAACATCTATAAGTTCTTCAGCCATTTCGGCTTTGACACTCCGCTTGATCCCGAAGAACCCTGCCCGAATGACAAATAAGAAATGAATCTCAAATCCCTTTCGCTTTTCCGCGGAAGGGATTTTTCTCTCTTTTGATTGACAGTTGTCTCTTTCTCTGATAAAATGAGATAAGATTTCTAATGAAAGGATGACCGCAATGAAAAAAACGCTCAGTTTTGTTCTCGCTTTGACAATGATTTTTTCGCTGTTCGCTTTTTCGTCTTTTGCCGCAGTCGGAGATGCAGTTCCGTTTCAGAACAGTTCATACTTTGAGTCCGGCGATTACAGTCTTCATTACAGAACTTTCGGAGACCCGATTCTTAATAAAGGTCGGATTATGCTCCTTCACGGGTTCGGCCTTTCAACCGTTTCACTTGAAAAAATTGCAGAGGAATACAGCAAAGAAAATTATTTTGTGGCGGCGGTTGACCTTCCGAATTTCGGCTATTCAAGCCGTGAAACGTCCGAAACAAAGCTTCAAAGCCGGGAAGATCTTGTTTTTGCGCTGATTGAAAGCCTCGGCGGAAAGTGGATTATCGGCGGTCACTCGATGGGCGGAGGAATCGCCGTGAATGTTGCGATTGACCACCCCGAAAAAATTACCGGTCTCATTCTCTTTGCTCCGCAGACAAGCACGGAAGTTTCCACTGCGGCGTCAAAACTCATGAAAAGCGGCTTTGTTCAAAGTATGTTCGGCGCAATAATCGGACTTACGAAATACTTTCCAAACATAGTCAGACCTTTGGTTGCGGTGAGCTTTTCCGATTTAAAATATGCAAAGAACTATGATATTTCAAAAATCGCCGCTCCGCTCGCACTTAAAGGAACCGGTGCGGGAATGGCCGTGATGTCTTCTCACACAAGAGGAACGGACCTTGAGACTTTTTCAAAGTTAAAAATTCCGACCGTAATCGTTACGGCGAAAAACGATATGGTTGCAAGCAAAAGAAACCTCAAGGCGCTCATTGATTCGGCTCCCGAAGAGGCAAAGGTCATCACTGTTGAAAAGGGCGGCCATATGATGATGGAATATGATCCGTCGAATATCTGTGCGCTGACTCTCAACGCACTTAAAAAATAAGAATATCAGGTGAAAATGTGAAACTCGGAATTATATTAATTTGTGTTGCGACGGTAATTTTTGTCGTTGCGGCGATTTTGATCAAAAAACAACCTTATCGAATCCTTAACGGCTTTATGCTTGAAGCGGGTGTGATTTCATTTGGAGGCGGACTTGTTTGCCTGACGTCCAAATATAATTTTGACGTGACAAGCATTGTGGTTAAAGTGTTTTTTATTGCATATTATCTTCTTCTTTTCTTACTCGGAATCGGACTTTTCGGAAACGGGGTGCGTGTTGTTAAAAAAGAGGGGAAAAGCGTCACTCACATTCTTCCGTTCTTTTGCGGATTTCTTCTTCTTGCGTCGAGCGTCATCGGAGTGTATAATGACGTAATCGGCGTCACGGGAATTGCATGGTTCGTAAAACTTGAAACAATTGTTTCGTACTGCGCCGCATATATTCCGCTTGCACTTTTCGGTGTCTGGCTTGCAAATGATATTTACCGAAAGTCTCCGAAAGAACCGGAAACCGATTTTATAATTGTTCTCGGCTGTGGAATAAAAAAGAACGGTGAAGTTACTCCGCTTCTCAAAGGAAGACTTGACAAAGCGGTTGAAGTTTTTGAAACGGGTGAAAGGAAAGCAAAGATTATTGTTTCCGGGGGTCAGGGCAGTGACGAAATTATTTCCGAAGCCGAAGCAATGAAAAACTATCTTCTTTCGATTGGCATTCCCGAAAGCAGCATTATCCTTGAAAACAAGTCAACCACAACCATGGAAAACCTTTCTTTTTCAAAAAAGATTATGGAAGAGAAAAAGAAAGATTATCACTGCACAATTTCAACGAGTTCATATCACGTTTTGCGCTCGGCGATGTTTGCAAAAAAGCTCAATTTGAACGCTTCCTGCGTCGGCGGAAAAACGGCGGCATATTATTATCCCGCCGCTTTCCTCAGAGAATATGCCGCAATCATTATGAAGAATAAATATGCTCTTGCGATATATGCGCTTCTTGTCGGAATTCCGTTTTTGATTCAGCAGATAATGATTGCCGGAATATAAAAAGTGCCTGCCGTTTAAACACGGCAGGCTTGTTTTTTTGAATACAATCAGTCAACGATAACCGTTCCGTCCTCTTTGACCGTAATTTTCATTCCCGATTTGACGTAATCAAGAAATTCGTCGCCGAGGCAGTCGATTACGGGCATTGTTACGTCGTCAATCCAAACTTCGGCAAGAACCGCACCGGACGCTGCGAGCGAGTCAATGTGGTTCGCAAAAAGCATACATGCCGGCTGGCGCTTCATTGCACAAGCGCAGTAAAGAACAAGGCCGCCGGTTGTCGAACCGATTGTTTGCGGAAGGCAAAGAGCAACGCCCGCAAGTGGCTTTCCGTAAATATCGGGGTTGTTTTGGTCGCCGCATTTTGCTTCCTTGTCACCGAACTGAAGCGATTTTTGGAACGAAGCGAGCGTGTTGAATCCGCCGTGGGAAACGAGGGCGGTGGCTGTTGCCGTTCCGGGAGTAACAACTCTTCCTTTGAACTCTTTCATTATTTGTTTCCTCCCTTCGTGATTTGAACGAGAATTTCGTCGTCGGTGTAATAGCGTGCCGTTGTGTATGTGCGAAGCTTGTTTGAAGAAGTGATTACCGGCATCTTCGCGCAAAGGGGATTGTTCATGTACATGAGCGGGCAGATGTATGAAGTGACAACGCCGGTTGCTTTGAGCCTTGCGGCATAGGTCGTTTTGTTAAACTCTTTGAGTACGCCGGGCGCTGCGGTGAAAACGGTCGGGATAACAACTTTTTGGTTGCCGTATTTTTTGAGCGACGCTTCAACCTTGTCTGTCCAGTCCTTGAGTTGCTGAAGCGACATGTGCGGACAGCCCATGAAGCAAAGTTTCGGCTTTGCGTTTTTGTCTTTCCAAATTACCGGATAGTTGTTCTTGACTCTTTCAAGCTCCGCGTCGTCAATGACATATTCCCTGACGTTGTCAGCAAGGAGCTTTTCGCCGTAAAGCTTTGCTTCCGGAGTGAGGTTTTCAATGTGATAAAGTCCGACTGCGCCGTTTGAAGCGGTTGCCGCACCGAAATCTTTGAGATATGTGCAGGCTTCGTCGGTGAGTTCCGTGCCGAGCCATTTGTCAAGCCCTTTGACGAACGGAACGTCTTCCATGACTTTCATGCCGATTGCCGAACCGAGAAGCTGAGCTTCGGGTTTCTTTTCGGTTTCGATTTTAATGATCCAAGTTGCCTTTCTTCCCTCGTCGGTAAGAAGTCCGAAATAGGGAACATAGCCGACGATCGAGCCCATGATATCCATGATTCCCGAGTTGCGGTTGCAGCGCGCGCCGAGAACGGAGTTTGCGTAAACAACGGCGGAAGATTCCGACCAGCTGAGAACGTCGCCCATGTTCGGCTTGTTTCCGACTTCGTCCATGTAGCAGGTGCAGGTGAATGCGTCCTTGTCCATAAGGCCGAGCTTTTGAAGCTGATCTTCGTAGAAATCCTGCTTGTTATACATGAACTTTTTGAAAATGAGGTTTTGAAGAATATTCTTCGGAACGTTCGGATCGCACGGACGGGGGTCTGCGGAGAATTTTTGGCCGCTTTTTACTCCGGCTTCAATGAGCGTGTTCATCAGGTCGTATACCGGCTGAAGAACGCCGAGACCGAACGAAGTTACAAGATGGTTATACTTTGAAGTTACGGGAACCATTTTTTCGGCTCCGAAAGCTTCGCCGAACATTACAAGGGTCTTCATGACCTTAGCCATTGTTTCGCCTTTTGCGCCGTCAAGAATGGCCTGTTGTTCGTCGGTTAAGATGATTGACATTGTTTTTCCTCCCTTTGACTCCGGAAAAGCCGGAGTTTAGCGGACTGCTTTTGAAAGCTTTCCATCTATAATAGCGTACTATTTTTTACACCCCGTGTCAAGAATTTTTGTGAAAATTTCACATTCTTTTTGCAATTATTTCAATGTTCTTTTCCATAAGATCAAAAAATCTTGAGACGATTTTTTCGTCTTCTTCGTTTCCCCTGACGCACATTGAAAGGGTGAGCTCTCCGCCGAGCGAGGTTGCGGAAAGAAGGGCATACGGTTTGTACTTCACCGCTCCCGTCATGAAACCGTCGTAAGGCGCATGCCCCGAAAGCGAAAGCTTATCCTGTTCGAGAATTCCGATGTTGCTCATCGCGAGGAGAGGATTTGAATAGCCGATTTTGATGACTTCTTCCGAAACCGCCTGCGGCATAATGCTGTAGCCGAGTTTTAAAAGAGGAAGTCCGTAAAGTCCCATGAATTTGTCGTTCTTGAATTTTTCAACGCTCTTTTTCGTGAATTCGAGTGTTTCAAAAATATCCTTTCCGAGGTGAGGAATACTACACTGCATGAACGCCGTTTGGTTCGTAATTCCGGTGTCGTCGGTTTCCTTCATGTGGCGGCGGAGGTCGATCGCGCATGAAATTGTCACGCTGTCGCTTTCGTCATAGTTCGCAAGCTCGTAAA
>JAUNFH010000154.1 GCA_030525185.1 Clostridia bacterium | reverse complement strand
GGACTTGTTTTTTCGTGCAGTGTGGTGCTTCTTTGGCGAAGCCATACTGACGTATAGCGAGACAAAAAGTGCCGCAATGCGCGGGAAAACAAGTTCTTCAGGCGCATTGAGTTTGAATCTCTTCAGCCTAACCCCAAAGCAAGATACCGAAACGAAAATATCACCTTTGAAGAAATAATAAAAGCAAATAATCAACGAAAGGAATGATTTTAGGTATGAACAACTTCATTTTTGAAAACAAAACGAAGGTCTACTTCGGAAAAGGCGGCGTGAAAGAATATCTCGGCTGTCTTTTGAAAAAATACGGCGAGACGGTAATGCTCGCTTATGGCGGCGGTTCAATCAAAAAGAACGGCGTCTATGATGAAATCACGGCAATTTTGAAAGCGCAGAACAAGCGCGTTATTGAGTTTCCCGGAATTATGCCGAACCCGACCTACGAAAAGGTTCAGGAGGGCGCAAGGCTCGCAAAAGAAAACGACGTTTCTTTGATTCTTGCCGTAGGCGGCGGCTCGGTTTCGGATTGCTGCAAAATCGTTTCCGCTCAGGCAAAACTTGACGAGGACATCTGGACGCTTGAAAACGAAAAGCACACTTTTCCCTCTCAATTCATTCCGCTCGGAACAAACGGTTTTCGGAACCGGTTCGGAAATGAATGCCGGCGCGGTGATCACTCACGAAGAAAAGAAAATCAAGGGCGCACTTTTCGGCGCACAGGCGGACTTTGCTTTTCTTGACCCGATGTATTCAATGTCGGTGCCGATGAAGCAGGTCATCTCCGGCGCTTTTGACACTTTGAGTCACGCTATGGAAACCTATTTCGGAAAGCCTGACGAAAACAATCTTTCCGACGATTTCAGCGAAGCCGTTATGAAAAGCGTAATTAAAAACACCCGTGTTCTTTTGAGTGACCCCGAAAATTATAACGCAAGAAGCGAGCTTGCCTGGGCGTCGGCTATGGCGGAAAACGGTATTTTGAAAATCGGAAAAGTCACCGATTTTCAGGCACATCAGATTGAGCATCAGCTCGGCGCATACACAAACTGCAACCACGGCGCGGGACTCGCCGTGATCCACCCGGTTCTTTATCGCCACATCTGCAAATCGGGATCAAAGCGTTTCGCGCGTTTTGCCGAAAATGTTTGGGGCATTAAGCCGAAAAGTTCCGACGAGGCAACCGCCCTTGCCGGTGTTGATGCCCTTGCCGCCTTTATAAAAGAAATCGGACTTCCGACGAATTTCTCGGAACTTGGGATACCCGAAGACACCGACCTTCGCGCCGTTGCGGATTCGACAAACATCACCGCAGGCTGCTGCGAAAAACTCACCTACGACGAAATTTTTGAAATTCTGACCAAATGTAAATAATTTAAATTACACAAATTAAGAAAGGAATGTGTTCTTATGAAAAAACTTACCGCATTATTTTTGAGTCTTGTTCTTGTTTTCACCCTTGCCGCCTGTGCAGGCGACAACGATTCAACGACAACAACAAAAGCACCGGAAACTTCCTCAAACGCACCTTCCGATACTTCGGCGGACAAAACCTCAAGCGAAGCCGAACCCTCAACTTCCGCGTCTAAAACGGGAAAAGCCCTTGTTGTATACTACTCCGCTTCGGGCAACACCAAGCGCGTTGCACAAGACATTGCGGCCGCCGCAAACGCTGACCTTTTTGAAATTGTTCCGACAGAAGTTTACACAAGCGACGACTTGAACTGGACGAACAAAAACAGCCGCGTAAGCCGCGAACACGAAGACGAATCACTTCGCGATGTTCCACTCACAACAACAAAGGTTGAAAACTGGGAAAGCTACGACACCGTATTCATCGGTTATCCGATCTGGTGGGCAATCGCCGCGTGGCCGGTTGACAACTTTGTTAAGGATAACGATTTTTCAGGAAAAACCGTAATTCCCTTTGCAACCTCGTCTTCTTCTGGTATGGGTCAGAGCGGAACACTCCTTGCCGAAATGGCAGGAACGGGTAACTGGCAGGAGGGTCACCGCTTTTCTTCCGGCGCTTCTTCTTCCGATGTTCAAAGCTGGGTAAATGACCTTGGACTTTGATAAACGCATTATAAACGGAGGTATACTCATATGAGCAAAAAAGTTCTTATCCTCTCCGGCAGTCCGAGAAAAGGCGGCAATTCGGATATCCTTTGCGATGAATTTATGCGCGGCGCGCAGGAAAGCGGAAACGAAACCGAAAAAATCCGCGTTTCGGCAAAGAAGATTGCTCCTTGCCTTGCGTGCTATTACTGCCGCAGCCACGGCGGCGAATGTGTCCACAGCGACGATATGGCGCAAATTCTTCAAAAAATGATTGACGCCGACGTAATCGTTCTTTCAAGTCCCGTTTATTTTTATTCAATCGACGCCCAACTCAAGGCAGTAATCGACCGCACGGTCGCACGCTGGCTCGAAGTGAAAAATAAAGAATTTTATTACATTATCACTATGGCAGACGAAACGAAAAATTCAGCCGATACAACTCTTGCCTGCTTCCGCGGCTACGCCGACTGTGTTGAAGGTGCTGCCGAGAAGGGCGTAATCATCGGAAGCGGCGTTTATGAACCCGGAAAAATCAGAGACACCGCTGCCATGACCGAAGCTTATGAAATGGGAAAAAATGTATAAAGGAGCTGACAACATGAAAATTCTTTTTATAAACGGAAGTCCGAACAAGAACGGCAACACCGCCGCGCTTGCTTCAAAACTTCTTTCGGAAAAAAGTTATGAAACGCTCAATCTTACCGACTACACGATTGGGTCTTACGGACAGGCTCTTCCGGGAGACGAACTTGACAGTGTTATTGAAAAAATCAAAGAAGCCGAAATTATTGTTATCGGTTCTCCGCTTTATTGGCACAATATCTGCGGAAGCGTCCGTAATGTTCTTGACCGATTTTACGGCAAGGTTGAAAACGGTTCTCTTTCCGGACGCAGGCTTTACTTCGTTTTCCAAGGTGCGGCCCCGGAAAGGTGGATGATTGAAGCCGGTGAATTTACCGTGAAACGCTTTGCAAGCCTTTACGGAATGAGCTACGGCGGAATGGCGACGAACAGTGCCCAAGCCGAAAAGCTCTCAAAAACAATTTGAAAAGGAGCTGACAATCATTATGGAATATGTAACGCTTAATAACGGCGTAAAAATGCCGATGGCGGGAATCGGAACATTCCTGCTGACTCCGGATGAAGCGGAAGCTTCTGTTTTGAGCGCACTTTCCGGCGGCTACAGACTCATTGATACCGCCAACGCATATGTCAACGAAAAAGCGGTCGGACGCGCAATGAAGAAATCCGGCATTGACCGAAAAGAAATTTTTCTTGAAACAAAACTTTGGCCGAGCTTTTATGAACAACCCGACGCGGTTGAGAAAACGCTCCAAAGACTCGGCACCGACTATATCGACCTGCTTCTTATTCACCAGCCCGCGGGCAACTATGTTGCAGGCTATCGCCAAATGGAAAAGGCATATAAAGAAGGCAAGGTTCGCGCGATCGGACTTTCAAACTTCAAAAAGGAGCAAATTGAAGAAATCTTGTCCCTTTGCGAAGTGAAGCCGACCGTTTTGCAAACGGAGCTTCACCCGTATTATCAGGAATCAAGCCTCAAGGCTTTCCTCAAAGAAAACCAAATCGCCGCTCAGTCATGGTATCCGCTCGGACACGGAGACAAGGCGCTTCTTGAAGAGCCGCTTTTTGCCGAACTCGGAAAGAAATATAAAAAGTCTCCCGCTCAAATCATACTCCGTTGGCACATTCAGGACGGCAATATTGTTATTCCGGGTTCAAAGAGTGCAGAACACATCAAGGCAAACTTTGACCTGTTTGACTTTTCTTTAACCGAAAGCGAAATGAAAAGAATTGCCGCAATGAACAAAAATGTTCGCTATTACACAAGCACACCCGAAATGCTCAAACGCTATGCGGAAATGGTTCCGCCGGTTGACGAGCAGAAGTGAAAGGCAATACCGTTAAAGCCGAAGAGATTCATTCTCGGTGGATTTTAAATATGACTCTCTTCGGTTTAAGCACTTTGCAAGAGTCAAAAGTATGGTTGAAATTTCCGTGCTTGTCAATTTGTCCTGCAAACACAGATAAAGCACTTGCTTCGGCAAGTGCTTTTTTCTTTTATTCGGATTTCATGCTTTCACTTTTTTCAAAGAGCCGTTGAATTGCTTATGAGCGGGGATTTTGTTATACAGAAAAAAGCAGGAAAATTTGTACATTTTATATGAACTTTTGAAAAAAACGAAATTGCTATTGTAAAATTATGTCATACACTGTATAATCAAAGTGTAATTAGGTTAATAGGATTGTAGTTTTAAAACATTATTGCAAGCTATACCTATGATCCGTGGGGCAAGGTCTTGTCTGTAACCGGTTCCGATACGGTAATCGGAAATCTCAACCCGTTCCGCTATCGTGGATATTATTATGACGATGAAACCGGACTCTACTATCTCCAAAGCCGTTATTATGATCCGGAAGTCGGCAGGTTCATTAATGCGGATGCAGCACATTATATCGGTATTACCGAATCAGTGGTCTCCAATAATGCATTTGCTTATTGTGAAAACGATCCGGTAAATAGTTTTGATCCAAGTGGTGAAAAATCATATGTTAATATACCATCATTCAAATCGGAGAACTGGGAATATATTATTAATAAGTCTATCAATTTGTATGAAGGAAGCAAAATATATAAAAAGTTATTTACAACTATAATGGTTAGAGATAGATATGGCAGAATAAGAAATGTCAAAGTTCCTTTGTTTTTGTGTAAAAGTGCTGATATATACAAAAAAACCGGCATTTTATTTCTAAATTATTTTAATAGTACTCAAAATAATTCAAAATATAGAGTTACATTAGGATGTATGACTGTTGATAATTGGAATGCTTATATTGTCGGTAAGCATAAACTGGCGCTAATGAAAATTAAGAGAAAAATACTAAAGGAACTAAATATTTCCTCAGACAAATTTGATAGAGCTGTAGAAGTTGCAAAGGATTTTTATGAAAGAGTTCTTGACGGAAACAAGCTTCTCATTGGAGTTGCCGTTCTCGGCGTAATCAGCATTATTGTTTATCAGCTTTGCTATAAAATGA
>JAUNFH010000153.1 GCA_030525185.1 Clostridia bacterium | reverse complement strand
CGGCTCAACAAAAGGCTGTTTTGCAGGTCACGACCATATGAACAACTTCTCTGTCTTTTATAAAGGAATCAGGCTTACATACGGACTTTCGTGCGATCACAATATTTATTTGACGCCGTTTCGCGGCGGCACGCTGATCAATATTAAAACCGACGGTTCATTTACAACGCAAGCCTTGATTCGCCACAGAGGACAAAGCACGGTTACTATCTGTAAGGAAAAGTAACATCGGTTGATATGGTCAAACCTTATAAAAATTGAAAACTATATGAAAAATCAAAACAAATTCAGACCGCCTACATGTTACGGATATCAGAACATACTGATTTTAATGTTGTCAATTCGGTCTGTATACACAAAAAGTTCACCGTAATTTTGACAGAATTACGGTGGACTTTTTTAAATTTCTAAATTTAAAAGCGCACTTTGATTGATTGAAAAAAGGAGGTCTTGTTTGGAATCTTGAACATCTTTTGAACGAGGTTAAAAACGGAATTGCCGAATGTAAAAGAATCGGAAAAATTCCGAAAACCGTTGCAATCGACACATGGGGCGTTGACTATGTTCTTCTTGACAAAGATAAAAAAGAGTTAAAACCTTTCTTTTGCTATCGTGACGGAAGAACAAAAGAAGCGGTTTTGAGGGTTGAAGCGATTGTTCCGCCCGAAGAGCTGTATTCACACACAGGCATTCAAAAGCAGAATTTCAACACCGTTTATCAGCTCTTTGACGACAAAGAAAGCGGAAGGCTTGAAAAAGCGGAGCATTTTCTGATGATTCCGGAGTATCTTTCTTTTAAACTTACCGGAAAAATCAAAAACGAGTATATCAACGCAACCACAACGGGTTTGGTGAACGCAAAAACGAAAGCTTGGGACGAAGAATTTATCGAAAAACTCGGATTTTCCGATAAGCTTTTCAAAAAACTCAATATGCCTTCGTCGGTTATCGGCGGATTTTCAAAAGAAATTCAAAATGAGGTCGGATTCAATTCGGTCGTTCTTTTCGCTCCGAGCCATGATACCGCCTCTGCCGTTGCCGCCTGTCCGATCGGTGAAAACGATTTATATATTTCTTCCGGAACGTGGTCGCTTATCGGAACCGAAATAAAGGAACCGATACTCACCGAAAAGGCAAGGGAAGCGAATTTCACCAATGAGGGCGGAATTGATTTTCGTTTCCGTTTTCTTAAAAATTATATGGGTATGTGGCTGTTTCAAAATATCCGTAAAAACCTCGATAAGGCAATGACCTATGATGAGATGATGAAGCTTGCCGAAAGTGCGGAAAGTTTTTCGTATATTGACGTTAACGACGATTCGTTTGTTGCGCCCGAAAATATGATTGAATCCGTTAAAACGTATCTCAAAACGCCGAAAGCAGATCTTGGTTACGTTCTCAATTCGGTTTATCATTCGCTTGCAAAATCGTATAAGGACGCAGTGGACGAAATCGAAAGTATAACCCGAAAGAGCTTTTCTGCAATTCATATTGTCGGCGGAGGTTGCCGCGACGATTACCTTAATCGCCTCACCTCCGAGTATACAGGCAAAAAAGTAACTGCCGGCCCGATGGAGGCAACCGCAACGGGTAATATTGTTTCACAGATAATTTATGATAAAAACATCACGCTTGAAGAAGCGAGGATAATCGTTAAAAATTCATTTGGCATAAAGGAGATTTAAAATGTCCTACAAAGAAGCAAAAGAAAAATATGCCGCTCTCGGTGTTGACACCGAAAAGGCGATTGAAACGCTCAAAATCGTTCCCGTTTCTCTCCATTGCTGGCAGGGAGACGACGTTGTTGGCTTTGACCAAAAAAGGTGCGCTTTCGGGTGGTATTCAGACCACGGGCAACTATCCGGGAAGAGCACGCACACCGCAGGAACTGATTCGGGATATCGACAAAGTGATAAGTCTTGTTCCCGGAAAAAGCAAGCTTAATCTTCACGCTTCGTATGCGATTTTTGAAGAAGGGGAGTTTGCCGACAGAAATGCACTTTTGCCGAAGCATTTTTCAAAGTGGGTTGAATTCGCAAAAGAACGAAAAATAGGAATCGACTTTAATCCGACTTTCTTTTCTCACCCGATGGTGAAAGAAAACCTCACCCTTTCTTCGCCGGACGAAGCGGTTCGCACTTTTTGGGTTGAACACGGAAAACGCTGCCTTGAAATTGCGGAATACTTTGCAAACGAGACGGGCGTTCCGTGCGTGATGAACATATGGATTCCGGACGGATATAAAGACATTCCGGCGGACAGGCTTTCTCCGAGAGCAAGATTTAAAAAATCACTTGACGAAATTCTTTCCGTGCCGTATGATAAAGAGAAAGTTTTTGTGACCCTTGAGTCAAAGGTTTTCGGCATAGGACTCGAAAGCTATACCGTCGGATCGGCCGAATTTTGCATGAATTATGTTGCCCAAAAGGGAATTACTCCGCTTATGGACAACGGACATTATCACCCGACGGAAGTTGTCAGCGACAAAATTTCGTCAATGCTTTTGTTCAATGAAAAGCTTGCTTTGCACATCACAAGGGGCGTTCGTTGGGACAGTGATCACGTTGTTCTTTTCGACGACGAAACAAAAGAGATTGCAAAGGAAATCGTCAGGGCAAACGCACTTGACCGTGTGTTCATTGCAACGGATTATTTTGACGCGTCGATCAACCGCATTTCCGCATGGGTAACGGGCATAAGGAGTGTTCGCAAGGCGTTGCTTTATGCGTTGCTTGAACCGAACGAGAGAATGAAAAAACTTCAAAACGAAGCTGATTTCACTTCTTTGATGGTGATTCACGAAGAGCTTAAAACGATGCCGTTCGGCGATGTTTGGGACGAGTATCTAAAACGAACAAATACCCCTGCCGACTATCTGACAGAGGTTAAGGAATATGAAAAAGAAGTATTGGAGCAAAGAAAATGAAAGACATTTTAACAGCACCGTTTGTTAAGGAAATGTGCGAAACGACGGCGAATATGTATCGCCTCGGCTGGGATGAAAGAAACGGCGGAAACATCAGTTGCTTGCTTGACGAAAGCGAAGTTTCAGAGTATCTCGACCTTAATAACGTAATCAGAACTATCCCGACAGGTTTTGAAGCAAAAGACCTGATTGGAAAGATTTTCATTGTCACCGGAACGGGAAAGTACTTCAAAAACGTTGAGAAGGATCCGGAAAACAACCTTGGAATCATTCGCATTGCAAAAGACGGAACAACCGCGGAACTTCTTTGGGGTTACAGCGACGGCGGAAAGTTTACGTCCGAACTTCCGGCGCACCTCATGAGCCATATGGCAAGGCTTAAAGTCGATCCGGAAAACAGGGTTGTTATGCATTCGCATCCGACGAACACGCTTGCGATGAATTATGTTCACGAACTTGACGAAAAGAAATTTACGCACACACTTTGGGAAATGTGTACCGAATGTATCGTTGTTTTCCCGGACGGAGTAGGAGTTCTTCCGTGGATGCTTTGCGGAACGAACGAAATCGGCGAAGCTACGGCGAAGAAGATGGAGAATTTTAGACTTGTCGTTTGGGGAATGCACGGAATTTACGGCGCCGGAAAAACAATGGACGAAACTTTCGGCCTTATTGAAACCGTTGAAAAGGCGGCGCAGATTTATATGCTGACTGCTCATCTTCCGAGAGTCAACACAATCAAAGACAGTGAAATGAAAGAGCTTGCCGAGTTTTTCAAAGTGAAATACAGAAAAGATTTTCTTAATCTCTGATTGTCGGATTTGAGAAAACAACGCTTGAAAAATTAAGAATCAGCCGTATCCCTTTTCTTCAGGAAAGCGGCTGATTTTTTGCGTTTACATCAGATTTTTGAATCTTTCTTTTTGCCGTAGCGTTTTGCCGGACGGATAATTATCAAAGCGGCAAAAATCAAAACTGCGGTTGAAGCAAGGCTTATCGGATAAACGTCCATGATTGTTCTGAACGACGGATTGTTCGGGAAAACGGTTTTGATCCAAACAATTCTGATTCCGCAAATTCCGAGCGTTGTGAGAATCGCCGGAGTGAGTGAAATTCCAAAGCCTCTCATATAACCTGACATTATTTCGTAAAGCATTGAGAAAATGTATGCGAAAAAGATTACCTGAAGGCGCATATATCCGAGTTCTATAACTTCCGGGTCGTTGTTAAAAATCGAAAGAAGGAACCGACCGAAGAAAAGAACAATAACAATTGTCGTTCCCGAAGCGATTGTATCCTCAAGAATTGAAATTGCGAGCGTTTTTTTGCAACGGTCAATTTTTCCGGCTCCGTAGTTTTGGCCGACAAAGGTTGTGCAGGCCTGGCTGAACGAGTTGAAAACGTAATAAGCAAAAATTTCAACGTTGAATGCCGCGCTTGATGCTGCCATAACCGCCGTTCCGAGACTGTTGACAGCCGATTGAATAATGATGTTTGAAATTGAAAAAACGGCGCTTTGGATTCCGGCCGGTAAACCGATTTTCAAAACGCGTTTGAAAACCGAGAAGGAGAAATGCAGGTTTTTTATGTCAAGATGAATGTATTTTTCTGTTTTTATGAGTCTGAAAAAGAGGATTGCAGAACTGACGGCGTTTGAAATTACGGTTGCGATTGCAACACCGTTTACATTCATTTTCAGAACAATCACAAAAAAGAGATTGAGAATAACGTTCAAAACTCCGGAAATTGCGAGGGCAACGAGGGGAACTTTTGTGTCTCCGATGCTTCTGAAAATTGCCGCTTCAAAGTTATAAAGAAGAATGACGGGCATTCCGATAAGGTATATTCTCAAGTATAAAAGCGCAAGGGGAAAGACGTCGTCCGGAACGTTGAGCGAACTCAAAATCGGTGCGGCAGCAAGTTCTCCGATTATTGCGACGGCAAATCCACCGACGAGTGCCATAATTATTGAAGTGTTTACGGCTTTTTGAACGGAAACTTTGTCGTCACGTCCGATTGCCTTTGCAATGATTACGTTAGCGCCGAGCGCAATTCCGACGAAAAGGTTGACAATAAGGCCGATTACCGGACTGTTTGCTCCGACGGCGGCAACTGCGGCGGTTCTTTGGGCTTGCGCGGTGAAGTTTCCGACGACCGCAATATCCGACGCGTTGAAAAGCTGTTCGAGCATTGCCGTTGCGGCGATGGGAAG
>JAUNFH010000152.1 GCA_030525185.1 Clostridia bacterium | reverse complement strand
ACAAAATAACAATAAACGGGAAAAGTTCCCGGAAAAATCTTTTTAAGCGTTTCGAGTTTTTTGAGTCTTGAATCGTTTTTGTCTTTCACCCGAACGAAAATTCCGGACCGCTTTTTCTTCTTCGGTTCTTCTTGAACAATGTTCTTCGGATTGGGCTCAATGCTTTCGCAGACAACCGACGGTTCTCTGTCTTCACGGAGGCTGAGCCTTCCGCGAATAAGAATCACGTTTCCGCTTTGAATCAGAAGTGCCTTTTCGGAATACAGTTTTGAAAAAACGATGCATTCAATTGTTCCGGAAAGATCTTCAAGCTTTATAAAACACATTGAAGAATTGTTTTTTGTGACCTTCCGCTGAACCGAAGCGATTGAACCGAGCAAAAGAACATTTCCGTTATCCTTATATTTTGAAGAAAATTCTCCGGCCGTCAAAAGAATATCGGAAATTTTGTCGGCTTTGATTCTTTTTGAAAGCTCTTTATATTTTTCCATCGGATGCCCGGAAAGATACAAACCCGTTACTTCTTTTTCATATTCGAGCTTTTTTTCATACTCAAGTTCCTCCATTTGAGGAACGGTGAACTGCTGATTTCCGGCAAAAGAAGAATCATCGTCAAAAAAGCCGATTTGGCCGGCAATATTTTTTCGCTTGTCCTCATCAAGTTGAGAAACAACCGTCGGAAGCATACAGATCATTTGCTTTCTGTTCGTTCCGAGTCCGTCAAGCGCTCCGCATTTGATGAGACTTTCAACCGCTCTTTTGTTAAAATCTTTTCCGTAAACACGTCTGCAAAAATCATCAAAGGATTTATAAGGCATGTTGCGACGCTTTTCAACGATTGTTCTGATGAAGCCTCTTCCGAGATTTTTCACGGCAAGGAGTCCGAAACGTATTTCTCCCCCCGAAACAGAAAAGCCTTCAAAACTTTCGTTGACGTGAGGCGGGAGAACTTTTATCGAAAGACGCATACATTCGTCAATATAAGCCGAAACCTTTCCCGTGTTTTCAAGAACGCTCGTGAGCGTCGCCGCAAGAAGTTCACACGGATAATGACATTTTAAATATGCGGTCTGATAGGAAACAAAAGCATACGCGGCAGCATGGGCTTTGTTGAAAGCGTACTTTGCAAAATTTGACATTTCGTCAAAAAGTTCATTCGCCGTTTTTTCCGAAATTCCGTTTGCAACGGCTCCGCAGCAAAGAACATTTCCGTTTTCATCCTTCAGTCCGTGAACAAAATTTTCACGTTCTTTTGCCATGACGTCAAGTTTTTTCTTTGACATTGCCCTTCGCACAAGGTCGGCTCTTCCGTAAGAATAACCCGCAACTTTTCGGCAGATCTGCATAACCTGCTCCTGATACACCATGCATCCGTAAGTTACAGAAAGAATATCTTTAACCTGCTCGCATTTATAGACGGTCTGTTCCGGATGGTGACGGTTATTGATATATGTGTCAATCGAGTCGGCCGGTCCGGGACGGTAAAGCGATATGACCGCAATAAGATCTTCAAGGCTCTGCGGTTTCAATCTCGTCAGGACGCTTCTCATTCCGGCGGATTCAAATTGAAAAACTCCGTCGGTTTTTCCGCCTGAAAGCATTTCAAAGGTTGCTTTGTCATTGATATCGATGTCTTTTTCCGAAAATTCTGGTTTCCGTTTTCTGATCATCTTAATCGTGTCGTCAATTACAGTCAAAGTTCTCAGGCCGAGAAAGTCCATTTTGAGCAGACCGAGAGCTTCAAGGTTTGTCATCGTGAACTGCGTCACAACACTTTCGTCGTTTACGGCAAGAGGAACATAACTTGAAACTTCGTCTCTTGTGATTACAACGCCGGCGGCATGGGTCGAAGCGTGACGGGGCATTCCTTCAACTCTTTTCGCCATGTCAATAAGTTCGCGCGTTTCCTCGTTACCTTCATACATCGAACGAAGTTCCGGAGAAATTTTCAGCGCTTTTTCAATCGTGATTTTGAGTTCGTTCGGAATCTGCTTTGCAACCGCATCAACCGTCTGATAAGACATTCCGAGAACACGTCCGACGTCACGGATTGCCGCTCTTGCGGCGAGTGTTCCGAACGTAACAATTTGAGCAACATGATCATATCCGTATTTTTCAATGACGTAATCGATAACTTCCTGTCGCCTGACATAGCAGAAATCGACGTCAAAGTCCGGCATGCTGACCCTTTCGGGATTGAGAAACCGTTCAAAAAGAAGGTTATATTTCATCGGATCGATTCCGGTTATACCGATACAATAAGCCGCAAGGCTTGCGGCTCCCGAGCCGCGTCCGGGTCCGACGGGAATACCCTTGCTCTTCGCATATTGGATAAAGTCGTTGACAATCAGATAATAATCGACATAACCCATTTTATTGATTACCGAAAGTTCGTAATCAAGACGTTCAATATATTCTTTCGGCGGATTCTCTCCGAAATGAGTGTATAAACCGTAAAGGCACTGTCGTTTGAAATATTCAAAATGATCCATATTGTTCGGAACCTCAAAATGAGGAAGTTTTGTTTTTCCGAACTCAAATTCAAGGTTACATTTGTCTGCAATAACCTGCGTGTTTTCAATTGCGGACGGTACCGCGGAAAAAAGTTCACGCATTTCATCTTCGCTCTTGAGGTAAAACTCCTGCGTTTCAAATTCAAGGCCGGTATCTTCTCCGACAGTGTGGTTTGTCTGAATGCATATCAAAACCTGTTGAACTGCGGCGTCTTCTTTTTCGATGTAGTGGGTATCATTCGTTGCAACGAGCGGAATGCCTGTTTCTTCCGAAAGTTTTATAAGATCATTCAAAATCAAAAGTTCTTCACGCAAAGAGTGGTTTTGAATTTCGATATAATAATTTCCCTGTCCGAAAACATCATTATACCAAAGAGCGGTTTGTTTTGCGTTTTCATAGTCACCTCTTGAAAGTGCACGCGGAACTTCTCCGGCAAGACAGGCGGAAAGAGCTATTAATCCTTCATGGTGTTTTTCAAGAAGCTCACGGTCAATTCTCGGCTTTGTGTAAAAGCCATCCGTCCATGATTTACTGACCATCGCAATCAGATTTTTATATCCGGTTTCGTTTTTGCAAAGAAGAATCAGGTGGTATCTTTCATTGTCAAGTCCGTGAACCTTGTCAAATCTCGTCCGAGCCGCAACGTAACATTCACAGCCGATAATCGGCTTTATTCCCGCCTCCTTCGCCGCTTTATAAAAATCAATCACGCCGTACATTACCCCGTGGTCGGTGATTGCAACAGCGGTCTGCCCTTTTGATTTGACGGCGTCCATAATTTCATTCAGGCGACAGGCGCCGTCAAGAAGGCTGTATTCGGTATGAAGATGAAGATGAGTAAAAGACATTCGCTCACCCCTTTGAATTTTATTTTACAAAAAGTTTTTCAGCAAGCTTTTTGTCCGGATTCACCGTAATTGTAAAGTACTCGTGATAGATAACTTTTCCCGGCTTTGCGCCGACGGGCTTTTTGAGCGCTTTAATTCTTGTGTAATCAACCGGAACAAGCGATGAATCACTTGCTTTGCTGTGGCAAGCGGCAATCACGGCGGCCTCCTCAATCGCTTCGTCCGAGACTTCGCCGTTTTGGCTCACAATCACAACGTGCGAACCCGGAAAACTCTGCGTGTGAAGCCACATATCGCTTTTCGCAGCGGTTTTCATTGAAAGGCGGTCGTTTTGAACGTTGTTCCTTCCGACAAGTATTTTATAGCCGTCACTTGAACGGTATTCAATCGGCGGAAGCTGTTTCTCGGGTTTATTCTTTGAACCGCCTTTTGATTTGATATATCCGCCGTCAACAAGTTCGCGTCGGACTGCCGAAAGTTCGGCATCGCTGTCTGCACGGGAAAGCTCGTCAAGAACCGTTTCAAAATAAACAAGTTCTCCCTCGCCCTGCTCAATAAGTTTTGCAAGCATGACTTCGGCGGTTTTTGCCTTACGGTATTCCTTATAATACTTGTTTGCGTTTTCGGTCGGAGTCAAAGCCGGATTGCACTTAATGCGAAGAGGCTTCATTGAATCATAGTAGTTTTCAACGTCATAAAACGGCGAGCCCTTTTGAAGCTTATGAAGATTGGCAGTGATAAGTTCTCCGTTAAGGCGAAGTTGCTCCTTGTCAGCGCATTTTTCCAGTTCTTCCCTTTGTATATTAAGCTTTCGTGTTGTTCGGTCAACAAGATTGTTCAGCAGTTTGAAAAGCTCCTGTCCTCTGTGCGTAATACGATTAATCCTGTCTCTTTCATAATAAAAGTCGTCAAGCAGAGATGAAGGACAATCATATTTTTTGACCTCCATTCCATTGCCGTATTGAAGCACATTCATGAAACACATATCTTTCGGCTTTTTTCCGCCGTCGAGCGTCATAAAAACGGCTTTGTCAGTGTGCATTGACTTCTTAATCGAGTCAATCACCGAATAAAGCTTTTCAACCTGCTTAGCGGTAAGTTCGCCGACAAAACAATCATCACTGCAGGTTAAAAAAGCAATTTCTCTTGAAACAATCGGCGAAATTCCCTGAATGGTTCCGAGAGCCGCCGCCGAAAGATACTTGTTTTCAAAAGAAAGGATCCGTTCGACAATACTTTGTGCGCTCTCATTTTCAAGGCAAAGCTTATCCTGCTTCGGCGGAAGCTTATATTCGATTCCGGGAAGAATCTGGCGAACAGATGAGGTTGTCAAATCAACCCTTTTCGCCGAATCGATAACCCTTCCCTGCTCATTGATCAAAATAAGGTTGCTGTATTTTCCCATGATTTCAACGCAGAGCGTAAGACGCACTCTGTCGCCGATTTCATTCGTTGCGTCAAAATCAATGAAAACGACTCTGTCAAGTTCACGTTGACGTATGTCAACAATCTTCGCCGCGGTGAGATGCTTTCTGAGAAGCATGCAGAACATCGGCGGAACGGCGGGATTTTGTATACTGTGGGAAGTAAAATGAAGGCGGGGACTGTCGGCGCGAACGCAGATTAAAAGCCTGAACATTCCGTTTTTTCCCCTGAGAGCAAGAACAATTTCGTCACGGCTCGGCTGCTGAACTTTGTCAACACGCAAACCGATTGCGTTCGTTTTCAGTTCATCGCAGATTTTTGAAAGAAAAACTCCGTCAAGTGCCATAAATCATCATGCCTGTATCCGCTAAACCGAACGGGATT
>JAUNFH010000019.1:13218-22678 GCA_030525185.1 Clostridia bacterium | reverse complement strand
GGGGAAAAGTTGCCCGACGGATTTGCTGCCTGTTCGATACCGATTTGAGTTTCGGATTTAACCGCAAGCGACGCTTTAAAAAACTCACATAATAAGTCTTCAAAACCAAAAAAACTCCCCACGAAGAATCCGAAAAAAATTCGGTCTTCATGAGGAGTGGTGTAAAATCAGATTTCGATTTCAAGTTCAACGGGGCAGTGATCCGAACCGTAAACTTCGGAATGGATTCTTGCCTCTTTGATTTTGTCCGCAATGCGGTTTGAAACAAGAAAATAATCAATGCGCCAACCGACGTTCTTTTCCCTCGCTTTGAAGCGATAGCTCCACCAGGAGTATGCGTTTTCTGTGTTCGGATAAAGGAAACGGAACGAATCGGTGAATCCGCTTTCGAGAAGGAGCGAAAATTTTCCTCTTTCCTCGTCCGAAAAGCCGGGATTGCCCCTGTTTGTTTTCGGGTTTTTGAGGTCAATTTCATTGTGGGCAACGTTGAGGTCGCCGCAGAAGATCACAGGTTTCGTTTTGTCGAGAGAGAGGAGATATTCTCTGAAATCGTCCTCCCATTTCATTCGGTAATCAAGTCTTTTAAGTCCGTCTTGGGCATTGGGTGTATAACAGGTAATGAAATAGTATGTCTCAAACTCAAGCGTGATGAGACGTCCTTCGGTGTCGTGTTCGGGAATATCCATTCCGTTGAAAACCGCAATCGGCTCTTCTTTGGTAAAAATTGCCGTTCCGGAGTATCCCTTCCTTTCGGCATAGTTCCAGTATTGGTGATAGCCTTCAAGCTGAAGGTCAATTTGACCTTTTTGAAGTTTTGTTTCCTGAAGGCAGAAAATGTCTGCGTCAAGTTCTCTGAACGAATCGAGAAAACCCTTTTGAACGCAGGCTCTGATTCCGTTGACGTTCCATGAAATAAACCGTTTCATATATGCTTTTTCCTTTCGGTTTTCAATATATTAAGAGATTGTTGATATTGTACTATAAATTGTAAAAAAATTCAACATTATCCGAATTCGGTTGACAATAAAGTCCGATTAAAGTATAATGCTATTATCTATAATTGTGCAATATACCGTTTTTCGGTGTGTTTTCGATTGAAATAAAAAAGTTAATTCCGGCGGTTGAAAAGCCTCCGGTTCGGTTTCTTATTTTATTGCGGAGAAAAGGAGTTTAACCATGAAAAAAAGAATCATTTCGTTTTCCCTTTGCCTTGTTTTGTTGCTTTCGGCGTTTTCGGCCGTACCTTTTGACGGCGGAATTTTTGCGCCTTTGACCGCTTCGGCGGCGAACACAACCTCGCTTCGGTCGCTTTATAGCAGCATTCCTCCGAAGTCGGACTGGAGCCGCGTTTTCATTTCCGGAGCCGAACTCGACGTTCTTGAGGATGCTTACGATTCCGCAAGCCGTGTTCTTGAAACCGAAGGAAGCACCGACACGGAAGTCGGTATTGCGGAAAGATATCTTTCCTCGGCAATCAAAAGCGTGAAGTATCATACGCTTGACATAAGCGTTAAACCCTCCTCGGCAACTCTCGGCGTCGGAAAGAGTCTCACTCTTTCGGCTTCTCTCAGCCCGGAAAATGCCGCCGACTCAATTAAGTGGGCTTCAAACGATGACGCCGTTTCTGTCTCCCAGACCGGTGTTGTCGAAGTCAAAAAATATACGTCTTCAAAGGTTCTCATCAGCGCAATTTCAAACGGACACTCCGCTTCCTGCACTCTTACAATCAAGAACCCTCTTTCGGACGTTTTTGTTTCAAAATCATCCGAAACGATGTATCCCGGAAAAACAACAAAACTTTCATATGAAATTTTCGGAGCGGACAAGACCGCCGGAATAACCGAAAAAATCGATTCGGTAACGTGGTCGTCCGAATTTCCGGCAATCGCCTCGGTTGACCAAAACGGCCTTGTCACGGCTAATCGCGAGGGCTATACCTCGGTTACAGTTACCGTAAAATCCGGTGAAGAAGAGGTGAAGTCAAGCTGTTCGATAACCGTCGGAAAGCTCGTTTCCGTCACGGGTCTTGAGCCGCAGACGGTTTCGGACGGAGAAATTCTTCCGCTCGCAATCGTCGGAAAAGAAAAAAAGATTGATGTCAAAGTTCTTCCCGCAAACGCAAGCATAAAATCTCTTGAATGGAAAAGCTCAAATCCCTCGGTTGTTTCCGTTTCGTCGAACGGAATTGTCGATTCGGTTTCTTCCGCAACCGTGAAGTTTCTCAAAGTCGGTTCGGCAACGATTACTTACAAAACAACCGACGGAAGCGATATTTCAGGTTCGTTCAAAGTCGAAGTCAAGCCGATGATTTCTTCTCTTTCCGTTTCGTCGGAAAAAATGGTTGTCATTCCCGGCTCAAAAAGCGAAAGAATTTCCGTAACGATTCTTCCGAAAGACGCCGGAAATCAGGTCATTGACTGGTCCTCAAGCGATCCCGATGTCTGCGAGGTCAGCACGGCCGGCGTTCTCAACGCAAAGAAAAAAGGCGAATGCACAATCACCGCAAAAACAACCGACGGAAGCAATATTTCAAAAGAAATTTATGTCAGAGTTGAAAACAGCGCTCTTTCCGTTTCCGTTGAACCGTCAACGCTCAACATCAAGGTCGGTCAGACCTCATCGGTAAGGGCAACCGTCACAACTTCAACTTCTCAGTATTACGATGTTGCGTGGTCAAGCTCCGATCCGAAAGTTGCAACGGTTGATCAGAACGGTGTTGTCAAAGGCGTTTATCCGGGAAAAACCTCCGTCAAAGCTCTTGCGCTTGACGGAAGCGGAAAAAGCAACGTCTGCGTTGTCAACGTAACGGCGGCGGTTACCGGCGTTTCGCTTCCGAAAACCGCGGTTGTCGGCGTGAACGCAAAGTCAAAGCTCACCGCAACGATCGAGCCGTCATACGCAACGAACAAGTCCGTCACGTGGAAATCCGGAAATACAGACATTGTTGACGTTGCAAGCGACGGAACGCTCACCGGAAAAACAGTCGGAAAAACAACCGTAACCTGCACAACAGTTGACGGAAAGTTCACCGCTTCATGCGAAGTTCAGGTTGTAATTCCCGTAACTTCCGTAACGATTTCGCCGAAGACAAAAACCGTTGAAGCCGGCGAAAGCTTCAGAATCGCCGCAAGCGTCTCTCCGACGAACGCAACGATCAAAACCGTTTCATGGAAATCAAGCAACGAAAACGTTGCAACTGTCAACTCAAGCGGTGTTGTCACCGCGGTTGCCGGAGGTAAATGCAAAATTACCTGCACAACGGATAACGGCGCAAAGGTTGACTCTTGCGACCTTACCGTAACGCAAAAAGTTTCGGGTGTTTCGGTTGAACCGAAAACCGTTTCGATTTATAAAACCCAGATGACAACGCTCACCGCAACCGTTCTTCCCGCAACGGCAACGAACAAGGCGGTCACATGGTCAACCGATAATTCAAAAATTGCCGTTGTCAGCAGTTCCGGAGTTGTTACCGGTGTTTCAAACGGAACCGCAATCATCACCGCAACAACTGCCGACGGCGGATTCAAAGCTCAGTGTACGGTTATTGTCGGAGACAAAATCGGCGTAACCGGAATCAAGCTCAACGAAAAGGAAATCACTCTTTCAAAGAATCAAACGTTTACTCTTGACGCAACAATTTCTCCCTCAAACGCAAGCAACAAGAGCGTAACCTGGTCCTCAAGCTCACCCGGCGTTGCAAAGGTTTCGGCGGACGGAACGGTGACCGGCGTTTCAAACGGCTCGGCCGTAATTACCGCAACGACTGTTGACGGCGGCTATACCGCAAAGTGTAAAGTTGACGTTTCTCAGGATGTCACGGGTGTAACGCTCAACAAGACGACGGCAAGAATTCCCGTTTCTCAGGCGCTCCCGCTTGTTGCAACGGTCGTTCCTTCCGACGCAAGCAACAAAAACGTAAAATGGGAGTCTTCAAACCCGAAGGTTGCTTCGGTCAATTCTGCCGGAATCGTCACCGGACTTTCCGCCGGAACAACAACAATCACAGTCACAACCGTTGACGGCGGAAAAACCGCTTTCTGCAGCGTTACGGTTTATGTTCCCGTAACGGGAATCAAAGTCAACAGCAAAAAGGTCACCGTTTCAAAGGGCGGAAGGGCTGTCATTACCGCAACCGTTCTTCCCGAAAATGCCGATGACCGTGAGTATACCTGGTCGTCAAAAGACGAAAGCATTGCAACCGTCAATGCCGCCGGACAGATTACCGGAAAGAAAATCGGCGACACAATCATCACCGCAACGAGCCATGAAGGAAAGAAAAAGGCATATTGCCTTGTTGAAGTCGTTCAGCTTTCGGAAACCGTAACGCTCAACTTTTCTTCAATCACAATGGATGCGGGACTCACAAAACTTCTCACTCCGACCGTCAAGCCGACGAGTACATCGGACAAGAGCATAAAATGGTCTTCTTCGGACTCAAAGGTTGCAAAGGTTAATTCAAGGGGCGTTGTCACGGCTGTTTCGGCCGGCTCCGCGGTAATCAAAGCAACGGCCGCCGACGGAAGCGGAGCGTTTGCAACCTGCAGAATCAACGTCACCCAGAAAATTACAAAAATCACCTTTGCAAAGAAAACGTTCACCGCAAGAGTCGGAGAAAAAACAAAACTTCAGTTCACAACTCTTCCGGCCAACGCAACGGACAAGACTCTTTTCTGGTCGTCATCGGATAAGAAAATTGCCACTGTCAGCAAAAACGGCGTTGTTACCGGTGTTGCTGCCGGAACGGTAAAAATCACCGCAAGAACTTCCGACGGAAAGGTAAAGGCAACCTGTGCGGTCAAGGTTGTTGTTCCCGTCAAGGGCGCAAAGATGAGCAAAAGCTCAATGACGCTCGGAATCGGAAAAACCGCCGCACTCAGCGCCGTAATCAGCCCGAAGAACGCAACGAATCAGGAGGTCACCTGGACGTCGAGCAATTATGACGTTGCCGAAGTTTCTCTGACCGGAAAAGTCACCGGCAAAAAGCTCGGCTCCGCCGTAATTACGGCAACAACGAAGGACGGTTCGTTCAAGTGTACCTGCCGCGTAAATGTTGTTCGCTTGGTTAAGGGAATCACTCTCAACACGACGAAGAAGACCGTCGAACCCGGCGAAACTTTCAACCTTTCATATGTAATCAAACCCGCAAATCCGACTAACCCGAACGTAAAATGGTCAACAAGCAACAAAAAAGTTGCCGTTGTGAATAAAAACGGTCTTGTTAAGGCGGTCGGAAAGGGTACGGCAAAAATCACCGTAACAACCGCCGACGGAGGATTCACTTCCGTTTGTACGGTCAATGTTGTGAAAAAGGTTACCGGAATCAAGCTCAACAGAAACACGGCAAGGCTTGAGGTCGGCGCCTCATACAGACTCACCGCAACGGTTCTTCCGAAGGACGCTTCAAACAAAAACGTAATTTGGACTTCGAGCAAGCCGAAGGTTGTTTCGGTTGACAAAAACGGTGTTGTGAAAGCTCTCAGAGCCGGCGCCGCCGTAATCACGGCAACGACGAAAGACGGTTCCTTCAAAGCAAAATGCACCGTCACGGCCGAAATCAAAGCAAAATCAATCGAATTTTCAAAAACGTCATACAGCGTCAAGTCGGGAAAGAGCGTAAAGCTCGGCTACACAGTTCTTCCTGCAAACGCAACAAATAAATCGCTCACCTGGACGTCCGGCAATAATAAGATTGCGATCGTTAATGAAAACGGCGTCGTTACGGGCGTAAGAGGCGGAAAAGTAAAAATCACCGCAAGAACCGCAACCGGCGTAACGGCAACGTGCGTTGTCACCGTTGTTCAAACGCCTTCTTCGGTTAAACTTTCTGCCGGAAAGCTCTCGCTTTATGAAGGTGCGTCAAAGCGCCTCAAGGCGACGGTTCTTCCCTCAAACGCAAACAATCTTTCTGTAACCTGGAGCAGCAGCAACACAAAAGTTGCAACGGTTGACAAAAACGGAAACGTCAAAGCGCTTTCGGCCGGAACCGCGGTAATCACGGCGAAAACCGTTGAAGGCGCAAGAACCGCAAAATGCACCGTAACGGTTTTGAAACGCGTTGCCTCGGTCAAGCTTGACACGACTGCGTGCAGCATAAGACTCGGAAAAACGGCGGAACTTAAAGCGACTGTTCTTCCCGAAAACGCTTCAAACAAGGCTGTGAAATGGGAAAGCAGCAATCCCGCTGTTGCCTCAGTCAACGGAAACGGAGTTGTCACTGCTGTTTCCGGCGGTACGGCAACAATCACCGTCAAAACCGTTGACGGCGCAAAGACGGCAAAATGTACCGTTACTGTTACCGTTCCAGTTACCGGAATCAGCCTTAATGTTAAGGAACTCACCGTTTCCGAGGGTACCAAGAAAACGCTTACGGCCGCTGTCCTTCCGTCGAACGCAGGAAACAAAAAGCTCGTTTGGGCTTCGTCCTCAAACGAAATTGCTTCGGTTGACGCAAACGGCGTTGTCACCGCAAACAAGTCCGGAAAGGCAACGATCACCGTCAAAACGGACGAAGGCGGCTTCACCGCTTCGGTTTCGGTGACTGTATATAAGGGTGTCAGAAGCGTTGACCTCAGCACCACGAACGCAATTCTTGCCGTCAATGAGGGACTTAAGGTTGCCGCAACTGTGATTCCGTCCGATGCGGAAAACAAGGAGATTTTCTGGAGCAGTTCAAATCCTCGTGTTGCTTCGGTTGATTCAACCGGAATGATTAAGGCTCTTTCCGTCGGAAAAACCGAAATCGCCGTAAAAAATAAAGACAATACCGTTGTCGGAAGAATTCAGGTTGAAGTTCTTGTTCCGGCAACGGGACTTACGATAACCGGAACAAAGGACACCGCCTGGGTCGGCGAAAAGTTTACTCTCAAAGCTCAGGTAAGTCCGGCGAGCGTAACTTATAAAGATGTTTCCTTCAAATCGTCCGATTTAAAGGTTGCGTCCGTTGACAAAAACGGCGTTGTGACACCCGTCGGAGTCGGTGAATGCACAATCACGGTAACCTCTCATTGCGGACGGGTAAGCAAAACAGTAAAATTCGCCGTTAAGCAGAAAGTTAAGAGCATAACGTTGAACCGCACGTCTCTTGCCCTTCAGGCAGGCGAAAGCGCAACGCTCACCGCAATGGTTCTTCCGGCGAACGCAACGAATAAAACCGTAACATGGGAAAGCAGCAACGCAAAGGTTGCAACGATTTCAAACGGAGTTGTTAAAGCCGTTGCAATCGGAACGGCAACAATCACCGTAAAATCAAGCGACGGTGTGTCCTCAAAATGTACCGTAGCCGTCAGCAAGCATGCCGAAAGCGTAAAGTTTGAAAGGGAAAGCTATACGCTTGAAACCGGAAAGTCTTTGACTCTCAAAGCGACGGTTTCTCCGGCCGACACAAGCTTCAAAACACTCACATACACAACGAGCGACAAGGCTGTCGTAACGGTCAGTGCCGCAGGCGTTGTTACCGCAAAGGGCGCCGGAACGGCAATAATTTCAGCAAAAACAGCAGACGGCGTAACCGGAATCTGCCGCGTGACCGTCACTCAGAGTCCGACAAAACTCACACTTTCGGCAACGTCAAAAACGCTCAACGAAGGCGGAAAGCTCAGCCTTTCCGTTGCCTTTGAGCCGAAGGCAACAACCGAAAGAGGTCTCACTTGGAGCAGCAGCGACCCGAAGGTTGCAACGGTTGACGCAAACGGAAACGTTACCGCCGTTTCAAAAGGAACGGCAAAAATTACCGCAAAGAGCAAATCGAACGGTGTGAGTGCGGTTTGCACCGTCACCGTAACAAGAAAAGTTACCGGTGTAAGCATCAAGGAAACTACGCTCACTCTTTCCGTCGGCTCAAAGGCGACAAAACTCACGCTTGAGGTTCTTCCCTTCGGCGCAAACAATCAGAAGGTAACCTGGAAGTCAAGCGACACTTCCGTTGCAACGGTTGATGCGAACGGAAACGTCACTGCAAAGGGAAAAGGAACGGCGGTAATCAGTGTGACAACCGCAGAAGGCTCATATAAGGACACTTGCCGCATCACGGTAAAATAAAACATGAAGCAAAAATTTTCACCGCCTCGGTACCGAAAGGTGCTTTTGGCGGTGATTTTTTTCTTTCAGAAGTATATAATGCCGATTCTATGATTCATAGGGTGACAAAACTATAAAAAGTATTGTATAATCGGTAATATAGGAGGTGGTTTCGATGAATGAAAACAAGACGGGAGCTTTTATTTCTGCTCTCAGAAAGGAAAAGGAGTTGACGCAGGCTCAGCTTGCGGAAAAACTTAATGTTACCGACAAAGCGGTCTCTCGTTGGGAAACCGGAAAAGGAATGCCCGATTCGTCTCTTTTGATTCCGCTTGCCGATATATTGGGCATAACGGTGAACGAATTGCTTACGGGAGAAAAAATCCCGCAGGAAGCATTTACTCAAAAGACGGAGGACAATTTGGTTGAAGCGGTTCAAAAAACCGAAAATGCGGTCAAACATGGGAAAACGGCAAAAATACTTTTGGCTTTCGTCGTAATCGTTTGTGTATTCTTAATATCACTGCTTATTAAAGCTGCTGCCGATAAACAAAATGCCGTCACCTACGCCGGAAATATTAATACTGCAAACAGAAGCGAAGTAATTCAAATGCTTCTTGAGATGAATTACGTTTTTTCCGAAAATGCCGTTTGTACTGATTATACTGTTGAACTTAATCCCGACGGCGATTTTAAAAGCGCAAAAATTACTGCGAATGATGAATCTGCTCATGAAAATATAAGCGTAGATTTATCCTCTTCAAGTGATAAACCTCAAAAAATGTTATATCAAATTGTGCGAAGCAGAAATTATGTTTCAGCCGAAGACGGAATTCTTTTTACGGATTTGTGTGAATTTTTGACCGATGAGAATCTTGTCAAAGAAGTCAAAAAGTATAACAGGCTTGAAAATTTTGATAGGATATATATCAGCGGACAGTCGAATTTGTATTTCAATTTTGACGGACAAAAAAATATAACTTTTGAAAAGCAACATCTTTTTGACGGCGGAGAACTGAAAAAAGTGAACAATGCCGCCGAGATGTTCGGGAAATACTATGAGGTTGTGATCAATACTTTTAATACTTCCACAGGGGCAAGCAGTAATTGTTTCGGCGTTTATATTGAAAGGTAAAAACTGCCGAAGCAAACTGTTAAACGTTTTATTACATAAAGCGCAGAATAAGCAAAACGAACAATCCCTCGAAGCGTTATAACTTCGAGGGATAATTTTATCTGTTGATTTCGGGATTTTCGGTTCGTTCAAGAAGATAGTCGATTGAGACATTAAAATAGTCCGCAAGGGCAATCAGCGTGCGGTAATCGGCTTCATGCTCGCCGTTTTCATAGCGGCTTATGCTGTTTTGATTCAGTCCGAGATCCATTGCAAGTTTTAATTGTGTAATACCTTTCTTTTTTCTGATTTCTTTCAATCTCATAATGC
>JAUNFH010000019.1:0-13208 GCA_030525185.1 Clostridia bacterium | reverse complement strand
TGCCACACCCCTTGACATTATTATCCCATAGCGGTATAATTATAATATCCCGAATTGGTATATTTTGTTCTGTAGGGATACCTGTCAAACCATGCCGTTCGGAGAATATTATAAGGAGTGTAAACACAAATGAAAGAAAAACTAACAAAACGGACATTCGCATTTTTTATTGCAATGGTGATGCTGATCGGCAGTATTCCGATTATCGGCGCTTCGGCGGCTTACGGAGGAAAATGCGGTGCAAACGCAACGTGGCAACTTGACAATTACGGAACATTAACAATCAGCGGCACGGGCGATATGTATAACTACGGTTATGATAGGGATAAAAAAGAAAGCATTGATGCTCCTTGGCATAACTACAACTATATTAAAACAATCGAAATAAAAGAAGGAATAACCAGCATAGGGGAATATGCTTTTGAGGAATGCAAAAACGCAACCCGTGTGGTTATACCGAACAGTGTAAAAACAATCGGGAATTCGGCGTTTGCCTATTGCGAAAGGTTGTCCGATGTTGTAATTCCAAACGCAGTTGAAAAAATAGGCGGAAGCGCATTTGAGGTGTGTAAAGCTTTGAAAAGTGTAACTATCCCCGACAGTGTAAATTTTATTGGACCATGGGCGTTTACCGGCTGTACCAACTTGGAAAGTATTACATTGCCGAATCACCCGATAGCAATTTGGCAGGAAGTATTCTCATACACCGCGTATTATAATGACGAGTCAAATTGGAAAGACGATGTTCTTTATGTCGGAAATCATTTAATCAAGGCTCAAAAAACAATATCGGGAAAATATAATATACTCAACGGAACAAAGTCGATTGCTGCTCAAGCCTTCCTTCATTGTGTTGATCTTACCGAGGTCACTATACCGGAAGGCATTACGGAAATGATGTTTGGCACGTTTGGCTTTTGCGAAAAATTAGAAAAAGTTGTATTGCCAAAAAGTGTGAGCAAAATCAGCCAACCGCCTTTTTACGGTTGCACAAATCTTTCTGAACTTACTGTTCTTAACTCTGATTGCGAAATTTGGGATAGTGATAACACATTCGATCCGGAGCTGGAAACCATCGTAGGCTTCCCCGGTTCAACAGCGGAACAGTACGCCGAAAAGTACGGAAGAACCTTCGTTGCTCTTGACGAAAGCTCGTATAGTTGTTCTCACATTTGCCATAAGGGCGGAATAGTAAAGCTGCTCTATAAAATCCTGCTTATCTTTTATAAACTGCTTGGAATAAACCAAGTTTGCTCTTGCGGCGCATACCACTATTAAAAAACGAACGCGGCATCTAACGGTGCCGCGTTTTTACGCATAAATATACCCCGAAGAAGTTTTGGTGAACTTCTTCGGGGATTTGTTTTTGCTGTCAGCCGCCGAGATAAGCTTTTTTAATCTGATCGCTGGCGGCGAGTTCTGCGCCGGTTCCGGTGAGGGTAATTCTTCCCGATTCAAGAACATACGCTCTGTCGGCAACTTTCAGCGCCATTTCTGCGTTCTGTTCAACAAGAAGAATGGTTGAACCTGCTTTGTGAAGCTCCTTGATAATGTCGAAAATCTGTTCAACAAGGATGGGAGCAAGACCCATTGACGGTTCGTCAAGCATCAAAAGTTTTGGGTGGCTCATGAGTGCGCGTCCCATTGCAAGCATCTGCTGTTCACCGCCGGAAAGCGTTCCGGCAATCTGGTTCGTTCTCTCCTTAAGGCGGGGGAAACGCTCAAAAATGCTTTCAAGGTCTTCTTTTGTGTTTCCCTTGCTTGTGTAAGCACCCATCTGAAGGTTTTCCATAACGGACATCTGAAGGAAGATTCGTCTTCCTTCGGGAACCTGAGCAAGACCCTTTGAAACGAGCTTGTGAGCCGGAATGTGGTCAATTCTTTCGTCAAGGAAGGTTATTGAACCGGTCTTTGAACGAAGAAGGCCGGAAACGGTTTGAAGCGTTGTGCTTTTTCCGGCGCCGTTCGCACCGATGAGGGTAACGATTTCGCCTTGGTTAACTTCAAAGCTGATGTCTTTGATTGCGTGGATGCTTCCGTAATAAACGTTGATGTTGTCAACTTTTAACATTGCCATTTTCTCAGTCCTCCTTTTTCTTGTTGCCGAGATATGCTTCGATAACTGCCGGGTTGGACTGAATTTCCTGCGCCGTACCCTTGGCGATGATCTGACCGAAGTTCAAAACGCAGATTCCTTCGCAGATACCCATAACGAGGTTCATGTCGTGTTCAATGAGAAGAACGGCAATTTTGAACGTATCGCGAATCTTAACGATGTTTTCCATAAGGTCGGCGGTTTCGTTCGGGTTCATGCCGGCTGCCGGTTCGTCAAGAAGAAGAAGCTTCGGATCGGTTGCAAGCGCACGGACAATTTCAAGACGTCTTTGCGCGCCGTAGGGGAGTGAGCCTGCTTTCCAGTTTGCAACGTCTTCCATGTCGAAGATTGAAAGAAGTTCCATCGCTCTTTCGTGCATTGCCTTTTCCTTTTTCCAATAGGAAGGAAGGCGGAGAATGCCGGAAGCGGTTGAATATTTTTCCTGGTTGTGAAGACCGATTCTTACGTTGTCTTCAACGGAAAGGTTCGAGAAAAGCCTGATGTTCTGGAATGTTCTTGCAACGCCCATTTTGTTGATTTGGACGGTGTTCTTTCCGGAAGTATCCATTCCGTTGATTACGATTGTTCCCCTTGTCGGGGTATAAACCTTTGTGAGAAGGTTGAAGATTGTCGTTTTACCTGCGCCGTTCGGGCCGATGAGGCCGGCAATTTCGGTTTTTCCGATTGTGAAGTTGAAATCGTCAACGGCACGAAGTCCGCCGAAGTCGATTCCGAGGTGGATGCATTCAAGAACCGGTGTTTCGCCGATGTCTCTTTCGGGGATTATCGAATGGCTCGGAACGGGAACCATATTGCCTTTTTCAAAGTTTTTCATTTCGAGGCTCCCTCCTTTTTAACTTCTTTTTTTCTTTCGGTTTTTTCTTTCTTTTTGCCCGGAATAATCTTCATGAAGAGGTTCTTGACCGTCGGGTTGTTTGTTGCGAGCATTACGAGAATGAGAACGATTGCATACATGAGCATTCTGTAATCGGCAAATTCACGAAGCGCTTCGGGAAGAACATACAAAACGGTTGCGGCAATGATTGAACCGAGCATGTTTCCGAGTCCGCCGAGAACGACGAAAACAAGAATGAGGATTGATGTGTTGAAGTCAAACTTTGAGGAAGTGAGGTTTGAATAATTCATTCCGTAAAGAGCGCCTGCCGCTCCGGCGATGGCCGCAGAAATAACAAAGGCGATCATTTTGTATTTTGTGATGTTGATTCCGCAGGATTCGGCTGCGATTCTGTTGTCTCTGATTGCAAGAACCGCACGGCCGGTACGGCTGTTAACGAAGTTCAAAACGATGAAAAGAGAAACGAGAATGAGGATGATACCGGTTGTGAAGTTTGCGATTGTTGCCGTTCCGGTTGCGCCTTGCGCGCCTTTGATGATGACCTTTCCGGCTTCGGTGAGTCCGAGGTCGTCAGCACTTTTTGCTCCGGTCGGATTGAAGATGAAGTGAAGTCCGTTTTCGTCAATGCCGACGAGAAGGCAGTTGATGAGCTCTTTGATGATTTCGCCGAAGGCGAGGGTAACGATTGCAAGATAGTCGCCGCGAAGTTTAAGAACCGGAATACCGATTATGAAACCTGCGACAGCCGCAATAATCATACCGGAGAGGATTGCAATCAAAAGGCGAAGCGCAACGCTCGGAATTGCCGCCTGAAGGCTCATTGAAACGATTACGCCCGTGAAAGCGCCGATGCTCATGAAACCTGCGTGGCCGAGGCTGAGTTCACCGAGAATTCCGACTGTGAGGTTGAGCGAAATTGCCATAACGATGTAGCAACAAGCCGGAACAAGAAGTCCCTGTGCCGAACGGCTGAGAACTCCCGCTTTTGAAAAGATTGAAACAAGGATGAATGCAAGAACAACAATACCGTAAGTTGCGGCGTTGCGAACGGAAGATTTTTTCATGCTTTTAACTTTACTCATGTCAAACCCTCCTTAAACTTTTTCCTGGATGCGCTTTCCGAGAAGTCCGGTCGGACGAACAAGGAGAACGATGATCAGGACGGCAAAAACGATTGAGTTTGCAAGCTGGGTTGAAATATATGCCTTTGCGAACGATTCGATAACACCGAGAAGAATACCGCCGAGGAAGGCGCCGGGAATTGAACCGATTCCGCCGAAAACTGCGGCCGTGAAGGCCTTGATTCCGGGCATCGAACCCGTTGTCGGCATAAGTGACGGATAAGACGAAAGAAGAAGAACGCCTGCGATTGCGGCAAGAGCCGAACCGATTGCAAATGTTACGGAAATCGTGAAGTTTACGTTGATACCCATGAGCTGAGCTGCACCCTTGTCTTCAGAGCAGGCACGCATCGCTTTACCCATCTTGCTGTGAGAAGTGAAGACCGAAAGGGCAATCATGATTACGATGCAGGCAACGATTGTGAGAATCGAAACGTATGAAATTGAAAGCTGATTGTCAAAAAGCTTCAGGTTTCCGTCGATGAGTGAAGTATAGGTCTTCGGATCTGCGCCCCAAATGAGAAGAGCGGAGTTTTGAAGGAAATACGAAACACCGATTGCCGTGATAAGAACGGCGAGCGACGGAGCGGAGCGAAGGGGCTTATATGCAAGACCTTCGATGATAACACCGAGAACTGTGCAAACAACCATTGCAATGATGACCGAAAGCCAGCCGGGAACGTTCATTGCCGAAACGGCAGTGTATGAAATATAACCGCCGATCATTATGACATCGCCGTGGGCAAAGTTAAGCATTTTTGCAATGCCGTAAACCATTGTGTAACCGAGTGCGATGATGGCATAAACGCTTCCGAGGCTTATTCCGCTGATTAAATATGAAAGGAATTCCATTTAATACACCTCGTTTTTAAACTTTTGCGTCAAAAGACGCTTCATATACTGAAAAATTTTTCTCTCTTTTATAATATCTTTTCTTGAGGCCTCTGAAAACGATCGCGTGAATGTGACGAAAGACCGCAACCGCGGTCAGCTTTCAGAAACCTCAATAAAAACCGAAAGCCGACCGCCGAACACGATGCTCGGACGGCCGGCCGCTTTTAGTTTAAAGGGGATAAATTATTTGCCGGGAGTTACATAAACGCCGTCTTTGATAACAACTGCGCGCGGAGCCTTTGAAACTTCGCCGGTCTTTGCCCATGTCATGCCTTCGCCGGTAAGACCGTCAAACTTGAGAGTCGGCATAACTTCGATGAGCTTTTCGCAGATATCCTTAGCGGACATATCCGGTGTGCAGCCTGACTTCTGAAGAGCTTCTGCAAGGATGTAAATTCCGTCGTATGCGTCTGCTGCGAACTGGTTCGGAGTGTCACCGTATTTTTCCTGATACTTCTTAACGAAAGCCTGAGTCTTTGCGTCGTCAGCGTCGGCTGAGAACGGAGTAAGAAGCATTACGCCTTCAGCAAGCTTTGTGTCAAAGCCCTTCATGGTAAGGATACCGTCCATACCGTCAACACCGAAGAATGTCGGAGTGTAGTTCATGTCGTTAGCCTGCTTGAGGATAACTGATGCGGGCTGATAATAAATCGGAAGGAAAACGGTGTCGGCGCCTGCTGCTTTTGCTGCGGTGAGCTGAACCGAGAAGTCTGTTGCGGTGTCCTTTGTGAATGTACCGGTGTAAACAATGCTGAGACCCTTAGCCTTTGCTTCCTTTTCAAAGGTATTGAAGATACCCTGTGAATAAGCGTCGTCGTTACGATAGATAACAGCGATCTTTGCATCCTTCATGTTTTCTGCCATGTAGTCAGCCGATCCTGTACCCTGGTTCGGGTCGGTGAAGCAAACCTGGAAGAAGTTGTCCTTGCCTTCGATGATGTCGGTTGAAGAACCTGACGGAGTGAGTGAGAAAACTCTGTCTTCATAGCTCTTTGCGCCGACAGCAATTGAAGAACCTGTGGTAACCGGTCCCATGAGGATCTGCATGCCCCAGTCCATGAGCTTGTTGTAAGCGTTAACAGCGGTTTCGCCGTCTGCAACGTCGTCTTCTGCCTTGAACTCAAGCTTGATCTTGCCCTGTTCGTTGATTTCGTCAACGGCGATCTGAGCTGCGTTCATAACTGCTTTGCCGTAGATGGCTGCGTCGCCGGTGAGCGGTCCGGTTGAACCGATCTTGAAAGCTGCGCCGTCTGCTGCGGGGGTAGTGCTGCCGTTTTCAGCGCTTGAGCTGTCGGCAGGGGCTGATGAAGTGGTGTCGTCGGTTGAACCGCTGCCGCAAGCTGCGAAGCAGCAAAGGCAAAGAGCGGCAACCATGACAAGAGCCATTACTCTTTTGAATGTTTTCATTGTGAGTCGTCCTTTCTGAACTTTTTAATTTCATATCTAAGGGAGAGCTTTCGCTTTTTGCGGGTAACCCCGTTTTCTCCTCTCTCGGTATGTTGAAAGAATTATAACATTACAGTTTTTAATTGTCAACAAGGTTTTGAAAAGCTTCTCATTTTCTGCTTTTTTGCGCGATAACGACAAAAAATATTTCAATTTTTTAACACATTGCACAAAAAATCGCAACTTATACAGCGGTATGCGCTAAGAAAATCCTGAGAAATCGCAATTCAAACAAAACGTCAAGTATTACAATTTGTAATACTTGACGTACTTCTCGGAATAGTAAAATTATGTTAATTCCTCAGTGAATTATTTTTGCTCCGGATAAAGCTCGCAAAGGACATCCTTGGCGCAATTTATGAACTCCCGAAAGGGGAGAGAAGCGTTTTTGAGCGACTTAAGACAGATTACAAGTTCGCGGTGTGCCTCGGGAACAACCGGAACGGAAACAACGTTGTTTGTGTTTCCGAGCATTACGAGTTCGGAGAGCATGCTGATTCCCATTCCGTGCTCAACCATAATAATAACCGTTTGATCGTCAACATATGCGGGTTCGATGTTCGGTTTAACGTTTTCGCGTTCAAAAACGCAAAGAATGTCCTTGTCAAAACCGAAGTACGGCATAATAAAATCTTTTCCCTCGTAAAGACTGATCGGAAAGCAGTTGAGCTTTTCATTCTCTTCGGTTTTGGGGAGTATTGCAAGGAGAGAATCGTTGCGAAGGTGAATGTAGTCAAAGTCGGGATAGCTTTTTTGCCTGCTGACAAAGGCAAGGTCAATATCGCCGGCTTCAAGCATCTGATAGGTTCCGTCAATGCTTGATGAGCTCAGCTCAACGGCAATGTCCGGAAATTTTTCGTGGAACTTTTTGACAATGAGCGGAAGCCAGTGCATGAGCATACTCGTGTATGCCGCAACGCGGATAACGCCGCTTTTGCGTTGGCGGACGAGTGAAATTTCCTTTTCAAGCTGGCCGGAATGAACAAGGATCGCACGAATCGAAGGAATGAGTCGCGCGCCCTCCGGAGTCGGTGCAACACCGTTGCGGCTTCTGACCAAAAGGGGAAAGCCCATTTCTTTTTCAAGCGCACTGATAACGTGGGTGATTCCGGACTGGGTGTAACCCATGATTTCGGCAACCTTTGTGAGACTGCCGAGGTCAACGGCATTTATAAAAACTTCAAGCTTTTTGATATCCATACTTTTCTCCGAAACAAAAAAATAAAAGGGCAACCGCAAACGATTGCTCTTTTATGATACCCGACCGCCCGACGTTTGTCAAGCGGTCGGATTTTTGTTATTGACAAAATTCGACTCCTATGCTACCATACTTTCGGTGCCGTAATAAAACGGTAGGCGGCTTGCTCCTCGCAAGAGGAGGTGATAGCATGACAGACTTTGCTTTTATCAGCTTAGTTGTGGCGATTCTTTCGCTTCTTGTCGAAGTTATCTCTCTCTGTTATACGATTTTCGTTAACAAGAAATAATCTTACATAAAACGTAAGAAACACCGCCGGGTTCGAAGTGGCGGTGTTTCTTAATAATACACATCATTTCGGAGCAACCGCTTACTGCGGCACCCTCTTTATTAATATTATACCCGACCGCCCGATATTTGTCAAGCGGTCGGATTTTTGTTTTTACATCAATTCGCAAACAAGTTCGCTGAACTCGGCGGGGTTTTCAATGCTCTTTCCGCTGATGAGGCAGGCTTCGGCATAAAGAATTTTTGCGTACTTTGAAAGCTTGTCCTTGTCCGTTTCAAAGAGCGCTTTAAGCTTCTCGGCAATCGGGTGATTCCTGTTGATTTCAAGCGCAAGTTCGGCTTTCATCGAATTACCGTTCGGCATCGAGTTGAGAACCTTTTCCATTTCAAGCGAAAGCATACCCTCACTCGTCAGGCAAACCGGGTGCTCATGAAGATTGTTTGTGAAGCGTACAACGGAAACTTTTCCGTCAAGAGCGGTTTTGATTGCGTCAAGAAGTTCGGTCGAATCCTTGTTTTCGTCCTCAAGCGCTTTCTTTTCCTCTTCGGTGTCAAGGTCAAGCTTGTCGGCGCAGATGTTGGTGAAGGTTTTGTCGTTGTATTCGCGAAGCATCTGAATTGCAAATTCGTCAACGTCGTCTGTGCAGTAAAGAATTTCAAAGCCCTTTGCCTTGACCGCGTCCGCCTGGGGAAGCATATCAATTTTGTCGGTCGTTTCGCCGCAGGCGTAGTAAATCGTCTTTTGATCCTCTTTCATCCTTGAAACGTATTCGCCGAGGGTGACAAGCTTCTTTTCGCTTGAAGAATAGAACATAACAAGGTCTTTGAGAACGTCTTTGTGTACGCCGAAGCCGTTGTAAATTCCGAATTTGAGTTGAAGTCCGAAAGCTCTATAAAACTTTTCATAGTCCTCACGCTTGTTCTTGAGCATTTTTTCAAGCTCGGATTTTATCTTCTTTTCAAGGTTCTTTGCAATAACTTTGAGAAGGTGATCCTGCTGAAGCGTTTCACGCGAAATGTTCAGCGTGAGGTCTGCCGAATCAACAAGGCCCTTGACAAAGCTGAAGTAATCCGGAAGAAGGTCGGCGCATTTGTCCATAATCAAAACGCCGTTTGAATAAAGCTGCAAGCCCTTTTCAAACTCCTTTGAGTAGTAGTCATACGAAGCGTGCTGAGGAATATAGAGAAGCGCGTCATACGAAATCTGACCTTCGGTTTTTGAATGAATCGTAAGAAGCGGATCTTCGTAGTCGTAGAACTTTGATTTATAGAAGTTGTCGTAATCTTCTTTTGTAATCTCGTTCTTGTTTTTTCTCCAAAGGGGAACCATGCTGTTGAGCTGAGTCGGCTCGGTAACGGTTTCATATTCATCCGTTGTGCCTTCCTTGAGCTTTGACGTTTCCATGTCCATCATGATGGGATAACGGATGTAATCGGAGTACTTTGAAACGATGTCTTTAATGGTATAGGGATCGAGATATTTGTCGTAGTTTTCGTTTTCGGTGTTTTCCTTGATTTTGAGCGTTACGGTTGTTCCGGCGGTCTCCTTTTCGCAGGGTGTAACCGTGTAGCCGTCAACTCCGCTTGACTTCCAGCAGTAAGCTTCGCTTGAACCGTGCGGACGGCTTTCAACGGTAACTTCGTCGCTGACCATGAAAGCTGAGTAAAAGCCTACGCCGAACTGACCGATAATTTCAACGTCCTTTTCCTTGTCGGCGTTGCTCTTGAAATCGAGCGAACCGCTTTTTGCGATTGTGCCGAGGTTGGTTTCAAGTTCCTTTGCGTCCATTCCGCAGCCGTTATCGGAAATTTTCAGCGTTCTGTTTTCCTTGTCAAGCTCGATTTGAATTTTGTAATCCGCTCTTGAAAGACCCGAAGCGTCCTCCGAGAGCGAGTTGTAATAAAGCTTGTCAAGTGCGTCGCTTGCGTTTGAAATAAGCTCACGAAGGAAGATGTCCTTGTTGGTATAGATGGAATTGATCATCATATCAAGAAGTTTTTTTGATTCAGCTTTGAACTGTTTTTTTGCCATTGAAAATCACTCCTGTTTATGTTGTATTCGCCTGTAAAATCAGCAGACGAAAAAGTAATAAAAATAGTTTTAGCACTCTACACTTCCGAGTGCTAAAACTATTATAGTCATAAATTTTTGTTTGTCAAGGGCAAAATGAAAGATTTTCCGCCTGCGTCAGGACTTTCTGAAAAGTCTGCGAAAAAAGACCACATAGCCGATTACCGCGACAGCGATTCCCGCAATATTGTATACGAAAACATCTTTTTTAAATTACCGAAATTAACAATTCGGAACAGCTATATCTGTATAACTTTCCACCTTTCAACCAGCATTTCAAGCGTAAACCTTGCGTTTGCCGGACTTGTTGAAGGAAGAACGGTCGCTTTGATTTTTGTTTCGGGAAAAAGATACTTTTCATAAAGCTTTGCGGCGGTGTTCCCGTTGACAAAAACGGCGGTGATTTTACTTTTCATTATAATAGGAAGAATATCGTTGGGCTTTGCGTTTTTTATCGAGCTGTCTGCCGAACCGGTTATGTCACATGAGGCGATAACGTCCCAAAGCGCAACGCTGTTTTGAAGCAAAAGCCGCTTTTTTTCTTCGGTTGTTTTCGGAACGGGGCAGTCAAAAACGGCGGAAAGTACCTTCCAAAAGCGGTTTTGCCTGTGACCGTAAAAGAACCCGTTTTCCCTTGATTTCACCGACGGAAACGAACCGAGAATAAGCACCCTGCTGTTTTCGTCCCAAACCGGCGCAATCGGATGTGTGATATGCTCTTCTTTCAACGCGTTCACCTCTTTATATATAATAGTATAGAGATTATATCACTTCGGGTCGGATTTTTCAATTTGATTTTCGGCTGAAGAACTGCGTCGTATGTGCAAAAAAATCGGACAGCCTATGAAACGACTGCCCGATTTGGTGCGTTTGAAAATACGGATTAAAAAATGTTGATTATCAATCAGCTTATAATGTCCGTTGATGCCGCAAGATCTTTTTGGGTTTCGTAGTCGGCAATGCGCTCGGAAAGTCTTTGAATGGTTGCGCTCAAGGCCTGTGAGCCGAGAACCATTCTGAGCGGTGCCGGAGTTTTGTCCACGCTTTCGATAATGCGTGTTGCCATTTTTGCGGGGTCACCCGGGGCAAGTCCTTTTGAAGCGTCAAGCATGTTTAAAAATCCGTGGCATTTTTCATATTCCGGCATAAGGTTTGCAACTTTTGCGCTTGCGTACCGAAATTCCGTTCTTGCTCCGCCGGGTTCAACGATAGTGACTCCGATGTTGAACTGCTCAACTTCCTGCGCCAATGCTTCGCAGAAGCCTTCAATGCCGAATTTTGTTGCGTGATACATTGAGTTTGCCGCATAAGCAACCTGACCGCCGTAAGAAGACATTTGAATGAGTCTTCCTCCTCCCTGTTTTCTCATGAACGGAACTGCCGCTTTGAAAAGCCCGATTGAACCGACGAGGTTGGTTGCGATAATGTGATTGATTTGATCGTCGTTCAATTCCTCAACGCAACCGAACAGGCCGTATCCCGCATTGCTGACAACAACATCAATTCTTCCGTGTTCACAAAAACCGTTTTTGACCGTTTTCTTCACGGCTTCAAGGTCGGTAACATCAAGAATTTTACAGTCAAAATTGTTCGGATATTTTTCAATGAGTTCTTTTACTTTCTCTTTCTTTCTTACCGTTCCGATAACGGTGTCGCCTTTTTCCAAAAGCTGTTTTGTCATTTCAAAGCCGAAACCGCTTGAAACGCCCGTAATTAACCAAATTCGTTTCATGTTTCAATCCTCCTCGCTTTCTTTTGCCCAATCGGTAACCGCCCGGCGTGACTTTGACGCATCGGCGCCGTGAACGGCCAACCCGGTTTTTACACAGGCGCCTTTGCAAATTTTTTGCAAATCTTTTACCGCACTTCCGAGACCGCTGCCTTCATGTGTCATAAGCGGGTAGATGTTTTTGCCTTTGAAATCAAGTCCTTCAATCAGTGAGAAAACAGCCATCGGATATGTTCCCCACCAGCAGGGACCGCATATGAAAATGTTTTTGTAATCACCGATGTCGCCGAGGTATTCTTTAAGTTCCGGTCGGGCATGATTGTTAAACTCTTTTTTTGCTTCTTCGGTACAGAGGTGATAATTCTTTGAGTATTCTTTTTTCGTTTCAATTTCAAACATGTCTCCGCCGACGGCGTCACGAACGAACTCGGCGCAAATTTCCGTGTTTCCTTTTGAAAGATTTATTATTTTGCCGTTGAGGTAATTTTCGCCCTTGCGGGAGTAATAAATAATTAAGTTTTTGTTCATTGCTTCAGCTCCTTTTGGCTTTATTATACGATTGCAATAATAATCTTTCAATTCTTTATGCTTGCGCTATTGATTAGTATAACTAATCATTGTATAATAACAAACGGGGTGATTTTATGTTGCTCAGACAAATCGAGTGTTTTCAGTCCGTTGTCAAAAATAAAAACTTCTATCTTGCGGCGGACGAATGTCATATTTCGCAATCTGCTGTTTCACAGCAAATCAAAAAGCTTGAAGATGAACTTGGCGTAAAACTCCTTGAAAGGCATAACAGAACTTTCAGCCTTACAAAAGCCGGGGAACATTTTTATCAAAAAAGTCTTGTGATAACCGAGGATCTCACAAGATTGATAAGAGAAACAAAACGAATAGGCAATAAATCCGGTGCCGTTTTGCGTTTTGGATATTACAAGGGTTATTACGGAAATGAGCTTACAAATGCGGTGTCGGAATTTTCGGAAAAATATCCGTCCGTTGATATGCAAATTATGTCGGGAAGTCATGAAGAACTGTATAATGCGTTGGAAAACGATTCGGTTGACATTGTTTTGAACGATCAACGCCGTGCTTTTTCCGGCGCATATAATAATATTATACTTTCGGAAAGCAGAACGTATATTGAACTTTCCGTAAGAAACGCTTTGAGCAGGTTGAACAAAATAGAACCGGCTGATTTAAAAAACATGCCGTGTATTATTGTTTCAAACGAAAAATCCCGAACGGAGGAACAGCGGTATTATGAAAAAATCGTCGGACTTAAGGGCGATTTTATCTTTGTCGGTTCGGTTCGGGAAGCAAGGATGAAAATCGTAACAGGGCAGGGATATATGCCCGTTGATGTCATCGGAGAACAAAAATTTTTTGACACACAAGTCAGCCGAATACCATTGGTCAGAAATTCCGAGCCGGTTACTAAAATTTATTGTGCTTTTTGGAAAAAGAACAATTCCGGGTATTATATTGAAGAATTTGCTGATATGCT
>JAUNFH010000151.1 GCA_030525185.1 Clostridia bacterium | reverse complement strand
GTTTGAGGGGCGTGTGGGGCGACTCGTACGGGTTCAAGTCCCGTCTCTCGCACCAGTCGAGTGTTCATTTTGAATGAACACTCGATTTTTTATTTGAATTTTTTTGAGGAAATCAAAAAGCATCGGCGGTGTTTGAACCGCTGATGCTTTTTTGTTTATTTGTAATTTCTGAGAATTTTGAGCGTTGTTGTTTTCGGAAACTCGCTGTCTCTTGTTTTGACTCTTGCAACTTGTTTGTACATCGGCATTTTCTTGTTAATTTCGTTGACGTCGCGTCTGATTCTTTCCTTTGCGTCGGGAACCGAAACGGTGTCAAGGAAAAACTCCGCCGTTATGAAATTGTCTTCTTCATAAACAACAACTTCTTTGACGTATTCGATTGAAGAAAGCTTGTCTTCAATCTCTTCAGGAGAAACGTTCTTTCCGTTTGAAAGAACGATGAGGTTCTTTTTCCTTCCTTTGAAGAAAAGGAAGCCGTCTTCGTCAATATAACCGTAGTCTCCGGTTTTGAACCAATCGCCGTCAAACGCTTCGGCGGTGGCTTCCGGGTCGTTGTAGTAACCCATCATGACATTCGTTCCGCGAACATAAATTTCGCCGATTCCGTCTTCGTCGGGGTCGTTGATTTTGATTTCGTTGCAGGGGAGCGGAACACCGGCACTTCCGAATTTGAATTTGTCAAGTCTGTTGCAGGTTACGGCCGGGGAACATTCCGTAATTCCGTAGCCGTTGATTATCTGAATTCCGAAGTCATACATTCCTTTTTCGTATTTTTCGTCAAGGTATGCTCCGCCGCAGATGATGAGTTCAAGTTCGCCGCCGAGATTGTTGATGATCTCTTTGAAGAGTTTTCTTCTGACGTCAATTCCGAACTTCAAAAGGAATTTGCTGATTTTGAGTCCTTTTTTTAGAACGTCTTCTTTTCCGTTCTTCTTTGCGGTGTACCAAATTTTTTTAAAAATTGTCTCAACCGCAAGGGGAACGGCGGCAAAATTTTGCGGGTGATACGTTGTAAGGTCCTTTTGAATGTCCTTTATGCTGCGGCAGATAAAGCCGTATTCCGTGATGAGAGTACCCGAAAAGAGGGCACTGACCCACGAAAAAGCGTGGTGAAGCGGAAGAAAGCCGATTGCGTGGCCGCCGGTGAGAACTCTGCAGGAAGAAATGACGTTTGTTGCAATGTTTTTGTGAGAGAGCATTACGCCCTTGCTTTTTCCCGTTGTTCCCGAGGTGAAGACGATGACTGCAAGGTCTTCGGGCTTTACGGTGTCGTTGAGATAGCTTTTTGCGCCGCTTTTGAGAAGGTTGTGGCCTTCTTCGATGACGTTGTAAAAATCTTCGATTTTGATATATTCGCGGATAACGACGCCGTCGGTTTTTTTCATTAGCTCAATCGCTTCTTCAAAATCGTTGCTGTAATAAATTGCGTCGCATTCGCTTCTTACCATAAGTTCGGCAAGCTCTTCAAAGGGAAGCTTCGGGTCAAGCGGGATTGCAACGTTTGACCCCGTGATTACGGAATAAAAGCAGGCAATCCAGTAATAGCTGTTTTCGCTGAGAATCGCAACCTTTTTTCCGTTTTTGATTCCTTTTGAATAAAGATACTGTCCGAGACCTTTTGTTTCGTAATTCACTTCGTTGAATGACTTTGATTCAACTTTGTTTTCAAAGTTATAGAATTGGTATTGCTTTTTATCTTTTCCCTTTTCCGCACCGAAAAGGATGATATCCTTCAGCGTTTCAAAATCGGGAAAGTCGGAAAATTTTTGATATTTGATATTCGTTTTCATTTTACACTTCCTTTGCGACTGAATTATACGTTGGCCTCAATGTACTCGACAACGTCACGGATCGTGACGAGAGTCGGAAGAACTCTGTCCGGAATCGAAAGGCCGTATTTTTCTTCAATGATGCAGATGAGGTCAAAAAGTTCAAAGGAGTTCAGCCCGAGGTCGTAAGTCATGACGTCGTCGGGTTCAACGGAAGTGATTCTTCCGTCCGTGTAATCTTTCAAAATTTCAAGCAGTTCGTCTCTTAAATTCATAATTATACCTCCGGGTTCTTTTCGGCGTTTCTTTTCCGCCAAATTTCATTAAAAATTTCTTCTGTTGCGAGTGATATTTTTGTAACCGAAAATTCGCAATTTTCGGGAAATACATACCATGTGTCGTCGAGAGTGTTGAGGTCAATGCAGTCCTCAAAGTTTCCGAATCGATAAGCGTATTCGACGTGAACGGCATATTGTCCGGCCGAGTCGATTTTCATTTCAAACGGCTCGCCGTCGTAATCACGGATTCCCTTGACGGAAAAACCGTTCATGTCGTGAACAAGCTTTGCCTTTCCGAGCCGGACGAAGCCCTTTGAATTCGGAAGGTCGTTGACGTGAGCGTTGCATTCAAAGCGATAGCTTCCTTCAAGGACTTCTTTTTTGACGTTTTCGCGCTCCCATTTGTACCAGTCGGTCGGGAATTTGAATTCCGTTTTTCCGTCCTGCGCCTCAAGTTCGCCGTAATAATTAAGCTTCCACTTTTTTCCGCAGGCTTTGCAAAAAACCGTGTCGCCTTTTGAGTCGGTTTTATATTCCGCACCGCAATGAGGACACTGATAAAGAACCTTGTGAAGGCCTTCGGCCCGTTTTTTGTACGTCACTTTTACTCGGTTTTCGCTTTGCCATCTGAAGTCGTCGTTATAAAGAAGTTCTTTGATTTTTGCTCCGATTTCGTCGGCGGTCAGCTCTTTGAGCTGTTCGGGAGTGAAGGCGAGCGTCATGTCCGCTTCAACGGGAACGGGTCTGTGCCTGTGGTTGCCCCAAAACGGGTCATAAATATGATGTCCTCTGCAGGTGAGGGTAACGACCGGAACTTTTTGGTGCTTGATGAGCTGGCCGACCGAATCGGGGATAACTTCGGTCAGTCCGCAGAGAGAATATCTTGCTTCGGGATAAATTCCGAAAATTGTTCCTTCGCCGAGAACTTTTCTGCATTGGCGCAAAAGGCCGATGTCTGCGGTGTATTTTCTTTTAGGAACCGTTCCGAGCGCTCTCAGAATTTTTTCTCTTCCGATGTAATCGTCAACGGCTGCCGGGAAAATTCCGCTGAAAGGTGCAATTGCAGAACTCATGATATAGAAATCATAAAAAGCGTTGTGGTTTGCAAGAAGGATATAAGGCGGTTTGACACCGTCCATTTTGTGTTTGTGAATTTTTCCTTTCAAAAGGAGTTTGCGGATGTTTGAAAAGCCTGCAACGCAGCGGTTGATAAAAACCGTCTGCTTTATATAAGGCATATTCATGTCAAATTTTACGTCCGAGGGTTTTCCGCCTCTGACATATTTTCCGTATTCTTTACTCATTCTCAAACCTCTTTATTTTTATTCGGGGTTTTCGCAGTACAAATTACTACATTGTAATAAAGTACATGATATACATAAATTGAAATTAAAATGCCCGTGAAAATCGACGCAGAGGGAAAATCTGTTTATTTTCGGGTGCGCTTTGTGACATTCCGAAAAAAGAACCGGATGAAAAAAAGCACCGCTTCAATGGGACTAAAACCCAAGAAAACGGTGCTTTTGATTTTTGCGTCGATTATAAAAGTGTCTCTTTCCACGCGGCTTCTTTGAATCCGACGAGGACAAAGTTTTCGCCGACGAGAAGGGGACGTTTTACAAGCATTCCGTCGGATGAGAGGAGAGAAAGCTGTTCGTCTTCGCTCATGTCGGGAAGTTTTGTTTTAAGTTCAAGCTGTCTGTAAAGCATGCCGCTTGTGTTAAAGAATTTTTTGAGCGGAAGGCCGCTTTTTTCGTGCCACGCGCGAAGTTCACAAGCGGAAGGATTTTCTTCTTTGATGTCTCTGAAAGTATAGTCGATTTTGTTTTCGTCGAGCCAATTTTGCGCCTTTTTGCAGGTTGTGCATTTGGGGTAGCAGATAAAAGTCATGGTGAGGGTTCCTTTCAAAATACTTGTTAAAAATTAAGCCATTTTATTTCACTGTCGTTTTCCGGATTCGCAATTCCGACTTTTCGGTTGTGAACCTCTCCGGGAGTCAATACAAAGTTTTCGTTATAATAGTTCTCCTTGGCGGCTTCATACGCTTCATTTTCGGTGTTTGCCGACACTTCAAATTCCTGAGATATCAGTTCTTCTATAATTATTTTATATTTCATCGCTTATCTCCTTGTCAGATTTTTCTGTAAACTCCGTTTCCGAGAAAAGCGATGAAATCTTTATCTCTCAGAAGTTGCAATTGCTGTCTGATTTTTGGTCTTATGTTTTTGTTGTTGGGGTGTTTTGCCTGCAGTACGCTTTCAAATTCATATACTTCATTCAGAGTGAATTGTTGGGGCAAAGCGTTGACACAATTCAAAACGTCAAAAAGCCATCCTCTGCCGTTTATATCCATGGTTTCAAGTTCGATACCCTTTTTGACCTTTGAAAGAACGCTTTCCGTGTCGGAAACTCTTCCGCCGGAGATTATGTGTATTCTTCCCTGCTCCGGAATTTTGTCGAGTAAAATATTGCATCCAACCCAACCGGCACGGCGAGCCGATGAGGATAAAGGTTTTCGTTTTTCAATGATATCCGGAACGAAAAAATGCTTCGGAATAAAGAACAAATCATTCACAGTTAAACTCGCTTTTGAGTAGCTCATGAAAAAGAAGTCCGGATTTTGATTGCTGTTTATCCGTTCAATCATTGTTTCATAAGTTCCGTCGGTAATCTTTTTACCTAAAGGGCCGTTTTTGCTTTTCAGTTCATATTCACTGTTGCACACAGGACAGAAAAAATCCGCAACCGGACGATTGTTCTCAAAACGGGTGATATGTAAATTGCCACACCGTGGGCAATACATATTTTTGTCCATCCAATCTTCGGTAAGAACTCTTGCGATTTGCGAACCAGAATGATAATCTGCGGTTTTGTTATTAAGACAAAGTTCCATAAACAACGCCCTTTAGACAGTATTTTAGAAATAATACCACAATAGTTCAAAAAGTGCAATCCTGTGCGATTTATAACGGTCAAAAAAATCTTTTCTTGTCAGACGGTGGAATTTTTCAGAATTATTCGTGTTATTTTGCGCTGAAAAATCGAAAAAAATCACACTGTAATCCGATTTATTGCCTTGCTTCCTGCGTTTGAACCGACCTTTCCGAAATGAAAAACCCGTCCTTCGATTGAAGAACGGGTAATTTTTGAATTGCAAGGAGATAAACCGATTATCTCTTTGAGAACTGCGGTGCGCGGCGAGCGCCTTTGAGACCGTATTTCTTTCTTTCCTTCATTCTCGGGTCACGAGTGA
>JAUNFH010000150.1 GCA_030525185.1 Clostridia bacterium | reverse complement strand
CCCCTTCAGGCAAAGTTTTCCGATCTTGAATATTACACATTCATTCACTTCGGAATGAACACCTGCACGGGTGTTGAATGGGGAACCGGAAAAGAAAGCCCTTCGCAGTTCAACCCGAAAAATCTTGACACGGATCAATGGGCGAGAGTTATCAAAAACTCCGGAAGCCGGGGAATTATCCTCACCGCAAAGCACCACGACGGTTTTTGCCTTTTTCCGAGCGCTTACACCGAACATTCGGTAAAAAACAGCCCTTATAAAAACGGAAAGGGCGACGTTGTCAAAGAACTTTCCGAAAGCTGCAAAAAATTCGGCCTTCTTTTCGGAATCTACCTTTCCCCGTGGGATATGCACGAAAAAACCTACGCAACAAAAGCGTATGACGATTACTTCGTCAATCAGCTCACGGAGCTTTGCACGAATTACGGCGAAATTTTCACCTTCTGGTTCGACGGCGCAAAGGGAAAGGATGCTCCGGAATTTACATATGATTTTGAACGTTATTACAAAGTTATCCGCTCCCTTCAGCCGAACGCCGCAATCTGCAACTGCGGTCCCGACGTCCGTTGGATCGGAAACGAGGCCGGAAAAGTCCGCGAAAGCGAGTGGAACGTAATCGCCGGAAGCCAGGTTTCCGTTGAAGCCGTAATGGCCGGCTCCCAGCAGGGCGCAAACGAAACGGACAAACTTCAGGACATTGACTGTTACGCAAAAGACCTCGGCTCAAGAGAGGTTCTCAAAAACAGCAAAAACCTCATTTGGTCGCCGGGTGAAGCCGACGTTTCAATCCATAAAGACTGGTTTTTCAATCCGAAACCCCGCCGCCGCACGGCAAAGGAACTTGAAAAAATCTATTTCCGCACGGTCGGCGGGAACGCCCTTCTTCTTCTCAACGTTCCGCCCTCAAAAAACGGCGTAATCGAAGAAGAGGACGTGAAGCTCCTTGAAGACTTCAAAAAAAGAGTTGACGAGGCATTCACAAAAAAACTTTCTTTCCGTATAATGACAGAAAACGGACGTGACCTGACCTCAGACTTTGAAGGCGGAAACAACAAAACCGAATTCAAAAAAGGCGACGGCTCAATTTCTCTTTCACTTTCGGGAAAGGAAAAAATCAAAACGCTCGTTCTTCGCGAGGACATCACCCAAAGCCAAAGAGTTGAAAAGTTCGAGGTCTTTTTCAAAACTTCGTTCGGCTTCAAAAAAGTTTTTTCGGGAACAACAATCGGAAGCAAAAAAATTGTCCGCTTCGCTTTTGAGAACGCAACGGACGAAGTCAGAATATGCTTCACTCAGTCGAGAAGCAATCCCGTCATCAGAAGCGTTGAACTTTACGGCTGATTAATTTTATCGGAGATAATTAACATGAAATTCAAAAAATTTTTGGCGGCCGTTCTTGCCGCACTCTCTGTTTTTTTCCTTTTCGTTCCGGCAACGGCTTTTGAAACGGCTCGGCAAGACCCGTTTCAAAGCGAAGAAGGAAAAAGCGATTTCAAAATTCTTGCAATCGGAAACAGCTACAGCGACGACGCGTTTAATTTTCTTTATTCGCTTGCAAAAAGCGCCGGAGCAAAAAACATCGCAATCGGAAGCCTTGACGTTCCGGCCTGCGATTTGAAAACCCACCGCAAAAACGCTCAGGGCGATCTTCCCGTTTACAGATACAGCAAATGGAGCAAAGAAAGCGGCGGAAAAAAGAGGGTTGTCAGAGACATCAGCCTTCTCTCCGCAATAAAGGACGAAAACTGGGATTACATCTCTCTTCAGCAGGCGAGCGCACTCAGCGGAATTTCAAAAACATACAACGCCGACTTTGATTACCTTGTAAAATACGTCAGCAAAAACCGCCCGATGAAAACAACGAAAATTTGCTGGTTCATGACGTGGGCTTATGCAAAGAATTATCGCAACGAAATTTTCAAAGCATATCATTTCAGTCAGGCGGAAATGTATAAGGCAATCTGCAGCGCCGTGAGCCGAAAAGTTCTTGTGAACGAAAAAATCAATCTTCTCATTCCGGTCGGAACCGCAATTCAGAACATGAGAACGGGCTATATCGGAGACAATCTCAACCGTGACGGCCGCCATCTCAATAAAATCGGAAAATATGTTGCCGCAATGACATTTGTGAAGTCGCTCGGCTTTTCAATTGAAGAAATCGGTTGGCTTCCGAAGGACAACTCTGTTTCCGCTTCATATCTTCCGGCAATCAAAAAGGCGGTGAACGACGCCGTTGAACAACCTTTGAAGGTTACAAACGAAAGCTCGGTTTGCAACCATGAAAGCGGCGAAAACGTGCGTTTTAACACTCTTTCGGTGAAGAAGGGATTTCCCGCAACCTGCGTCAAAGACGGCTTGACGGACGAAATATACTGCAAGGTTTGCAAGAACATCATAAGTTCGTCAAAGGTTGTTCCGAAGAACGAAAACCATAAATACAAATATACCGTTCTTCGTCCGGCAACGGTCAAAGGGGACGGAGAAATGCTCGCCGTTTGTTCCCGTTGCAAAACGGAAAAGCTTTTGAAAATTTCTTCCGTCAAAAAAATCAAGCTTTTAAAAACAAGCTATAAATACACCGGAAAACCGATAAACGTTTCCGTTTCGGTCATTGACTCCGCCGGAAAAAAGCTCAAAGCCGGAGAAGATTACACCCTTCTTTACGGCATTGACGGAAGGACGAACGTCGGAAAGCACAGCGTAAAAGTTGTTTTTAAAAACAAATACTTCGGAAAAGCCGACCTCGAATTCAAAATCGTTCCGAAGGGACAGCGTTAAAAATTCAAAACATCAAAACCGCCGAAAAGCGTGAAAAACGCAAACGGCGGTTTTTTCGGTTAATGAAGCGACGAATCGAAAAGTTGCCACGCCGTTTTCTTTTTCGGCCACTTAAAAAATCAAAGCGGCCGAGCTTTACTTTTTCAACTTTGCATGGTATGATGAATATATTGGGAAAATCGGAAAACTTTTCCGGAGGAAAACGAAGATGAAAAAAAGAAAACCGGCAAAGCGCCTTCTTTCGCTTTGCCTTTGCGCCGTGCTTCTTTTCACGGGGTGTTCGGGCGCACTCTTTGCCGCAAAAGCGGCCGAGGTCTATTCGTCCGATTACCGCTACTGGTCGCAGGGCGCGTCGGACATTGAAAAACTGAGAAAATACGGCTGCTGGGTCGTTGCCCAGTCAAAGCTCATCTATGAAACCAACGTCAACCGCGAAGAGAGCTTTAACCCCGATGTTTACTATTATTGGCAAAAGGACAACGGCTTTATTGACAACGGTTTTTATCAGACGAACGGCGGATATTCGCCCGTTGCCTATTCAAAAGAAAAGGAAAAACCGCTTGAATATCTCGGCTATTTCACCGCAACCGAGGCGAAGCTTTGGGAGAACATCAAAAACGGTTATTACTCGATCGTTCAGCTCAACAGCGGCGGCCACTATGTCTATATCGACAACGAAACTTCAATGAAAAAGGGCGTTCTTTACTGTTTTGACTCCTGGGGCGAGCAGTATTCCTACGGAACCCGCCTTCTTTCAAACTATAAAAAATGGGACGTTTGCTACGTTTATAAGGTTCCGGACGCAGCCGACCTTCTCCGCCCGTCAAAACCGACGCTTTCCGCCTCGGCAAAAAGCTGCGTTTCCGGCGGAACGTTGATCTTTTCATGGAGCGCGGTTTCCGGTGCGGACGGTTACAGAATCCGTATTCTGACCGACGGCGGAGCAAGCGTCAAAAACGAGATTCTCAAAAATGCAACGAGCGCAAAATACAGCTTTTCAAAGGGAAAATACACCGTTTTTCTCACCGCTTTCAATTCAAACGGAGATTCGCCCGAAAGCTCGATTAACGTTGAAGCCGTCAGCGGATATACGGTCACGTTCAACCCGAACGGAGGAACCTGCGCCGTAAAAAAGGCAACCGTTTCTTACGGCGCCGCATACGGAACGCTTCCGACGCCGAAACGAACCGGCTATAAATTCGCCGGTTGGTACACGGCAAAAAGCGGCGGAACAAAAGTCACGGCAAAAACAACGGTCAAAACGGCCGCGAACCATACTCTTTACGCACGTTGGACGCACACTCATTCCTACACCGAAAAAATCACAACGCCGGCAACCTGCGGAAAAAGCGGAGTGAAAACCTTCACCTGCGTTTGCGGAAACAGTTACACCGAAACGATTCCGGCGCTTGAACACAAGTATGACGCTTCGACCCAAAAAGCAACGACGAAAGAGGACGGACTTTTCAAAGTTTCATGCATATACTGCGGAAAGACCGCTTATTCCTCTCCGATTGCAAAGCCGCTCCCTCCGACCGTTTCGGAAAAGAGCTTTCGTTACGACGGAAAAGCGCACACACCAGCCGTTTCTGTGACGGACAAAAACGGAAAAACGCTTTATCCCGGCGCACACTATAACATAACTTACAAAAACAACACCGAACCCGGAAAAGCCGTTTGCGAAGTGAACTTTGTCGGCGATTACGGCGGAACGGAAAAAATTCTTTTTGAAATTCTTCCTTCCGTTCCGAAAAACGTTTCCTCAAGGCAGAATGCGGGCGCAATCACGGCAACGTGGGACGCCGTTCACGGAGCAACGGGATACAAAGTTTCGCTTTTCGGCAAAAACGGAAAACTTTTGAAAACGGCCGAAACAACCAAAACCGCTTTTCGGTTCAATTCGCTTCAAAGCGGAACAAAATATAAAATCAGCGTCAGAGCGATTTCAAAAAATTCCGACGGAACGGTCCTCGGCGAAAGCTCAAAAATGATTTTGACCGCAACAAAACCGGCCGCGCCGCAAAATCTCTCGGTTGCCGCAGGAAACGGACGGGCAAAACTTTCATGGGAAAAAGTTTTCGGCGCAACCGGATACACCGTTTATTACGGAACAAAGAAGAATTCCGGATTCAGAAAACTTTCGGTAAAGAAAAACGCCTGTGCGATTTCTGGTCTCGGAAAAAACACCGTTTATTATTTCAAAGTCGTTGCGAACAAAAACGTTGAAGGAAAAATTCTTTCTTCGGCCTATTCAAAGGCGGCCGCCGCAAGAATAAAATAAAAAGCTTAACCGCAGTTTCTTCGCAAAACATAAAGAGACTTCTTTCAAACGAAAAACTTTAAAAAGAAATCCGTGGAAAAACGAGTTTGTTTTCCACGGATTTATATGTTTGCGTGTTTTCTTATTTTGAAACGGCTTTTTCCTTTTCGCCCTTTTTGAGAAGATCGGTAAAGTTTTCAATGAAAAGGAAAACATAGATATACTGAAGCGGAATGACTTCAACGAGTCCTGTTCTTCCGTATTTCTGGTCAAGGAGAATGTTCATGACGTATGCAACAAGAAGAGTCATCGCAAGAAGGA
>JAUNFH010000149.1 GCA_030525185.1 Clostridia bacterium | reverse complement strand
GAATCAAGGCGGTTCTTCGCCGCTCGGCTTCAAGCATGGCCGACGAGGTCAAGGAAGTTCATTACGACAAACTTTCAATCAACCTCACGAATTACGAACTTCGCGTTAACGGCGTTCAGGTTGACACCCCGCCGAAAGAAATGGAACTCATCTTCCATCTTGCAAAGAACCCGAACAGGGTTTTCACCCGTGATCAGCTTCTTGACGAAGTTTGGGGCTTTGATTATTACGGTGATTCAAGAACGGTTGACGTTCACATCAAGCGTCTTCGCGAAAAGCTTGACGGTGTTTCCGACAAGTGGGAACTTCGTACCGTCTGGGGTGTCGGATATAAATTTGAAACCAAGGAATAAGAAAACAGTTTTTCAGACACTGCCCCAAAAAAGCAGTGTCTGAACGTTTTTGTGAAAGGAGAGAAAAACGTTGAAAAAAGGGAAGGAAAAAAAGAAAAAGCCGATTTATAAAAGAAGCACGATTTTTCGACGGTACTTTGCTTTCGCCGCATTGATCGTTTTTGCTTGCATGGTTGTTCTCGGACTTGTTATGATTGTTTTCGTTTCAAGCCAGTGGTGGAACGATAAAACCGACACTCTCGTCGGAAACGCAAAAAACATAATCAGCGTTGCAAAAGAATATCACCTTGCCGACAAAAGCGAAGCCGAGCACACAAAAAAACTTCTCAGCAGCACGCTCAACACAATGTCCGGTGCAACAAAGTCCGATTATTTCATCACGGACAAAGAAGGAAATATCCTTATTTGCGAAAACTCGGTCAACGGATCGTGCGCCGAACACGGAAAAATGAAAATCACCGAAGATTATATGAAAAGGGCGCTCAACAACGGTTTCACAAATTATGTTTCGGATGATGTTTTCGGCCGCGGCCAATTCGTTGTTGCCGTTCCGATTCCGGACGACGTTTCCGGAAGCGAAAGCATCGGTGCGGTTTTCGCCGTTGAAAACGCCGTTGAAGGTCTTTTGCCGTATATTCTCGGAATTCTGAATGTCTTTTTCTTCACGACGATAATTCTTCTCGGAATAAGTTCTCTTGTCATTTATCAGCTTTGCAAGGGCATTGCTGTTCCTCTTGAGGAAATGGAGGAAGTCACAAAGCACTTTGCAAAAGGCGAGTTTGACCACAGGGCGAACGAAAATTACAAGCGCGGATATTTCAGTTCGTTTGCGGCGGCGCTCAACAAGATGGCGGATGAACTTGCGGTGAATGAAGAAGCGCAAAAAAGCTTCATTGCAAACGTCTCCCATGAGCTGAAAACCCCGATGACAACAATCGGCGGATTCATTGACGGAATTCTTGACGGAACAATCCCCGAAAGCCAGCAGAGAAGATATCTTCAAACCGTTTCAACCGAAGTGAAGCGCCTTGCGAGAATCGTTGTTTCAATGCTCAATCTTTCAAAAATCGAAGCGGGCGAGGTTTCGCTTTCGCCGGTAGAGTATGACATTTCAAAACAGGTTGTTGAAACGCTTTTGAATTTTGAAAGGCGGATTGACGAAAAGAACATCAGAATCGAAGGCTTTGAAGATATGTCTCCCGTCACGGCATATGCGGACAGGGATCTTGTTCAGCAGGTTATCTACAACCTCTTTGACAACGCAGTTAAATTCACTCCGGAAAATGGAAAAATCACCGTTTTTGTGAATGACACCGAAAAGGAAACTTGTGTAACAATCCGAAATACCGGAGCCGGCGTTTCAAACGAAGAAATTTCAAGAATTTTTGAACGCTTTTATAAGGTTGACAAATCAAGAAGCTTTGACGTCAAGGGCGTCGGCCTCGGACTTTATATCGTTAAAACAATAATCAATATGCACGACGGAGAAATTTCCGCAAGCAGCAAGGAAGGGGAGTACACCGAGTTTTCCTTCAAACTTCCGCTGAAAGAAAACTGACATTTTTTTCGGTAATGTTGGCTTTTAAGCAAATTTTAGTTTCCGTTTTAAGTAGGTTTTAGCGAAACGAATTATATTACATTCAACAAAGCAAAAGCTTCTGTTTTATAATGAAAGGAGCGAATCACAATGTCAGATGATTTTGAAAACAGAACTAATGAATATGACGCTTTTTCGGGTAATTCAAACGAAAATTCAAAGCCCGAAGAGCACGATGAGGAAAGGGTTTTTGAACCTTCGGCTTCTCCGTTCGGAACCGAAAACGGCGAAAAAACTTCAACTCCTTCTTCCGAACAACCGAAGACTCAGCCTTCTCAGCCGAATTATACGCCTTACGGTTACGGCGCAGGCTCTCAGAATTCTTCTCAGCCTCAGCAGAACAGAAATCCTTATTCGGCTCAGAATCCGCAGAACGGTTTCAATGACGCAAACCGCCCGCCGTATAATCGGCCGCAGCAGAATCCTCAGCAAAATCCGCAGTACAGACCTTACGGCTACGCCGGAACAACTCCGCCGACACAGAATCAGCCGAAAAAGAGCGGAGGAAAAAAGGTCGTCGGAATCGTTGTTGCTTTGGTTGTCCTCGTTGCAATCGCGGCGATTGTGGCTTCCTTCCTCGGAAAGGGAAACAAGGACAACAGCCTTTCAACAACGGGATCGGCGCTTGACAGCACTTCGCAGTCCGCGGCGAGCGAAAGCACTTCTTCCCCCGTTGAATACACCTCTTCGGCCGAGGTCAAAGAACTTTCCGCAGTTGAAGTTGCGGACAAGGCAAGAAAGAGCGTTGTCGGCGTAATGACTTATGCAAGCGGAAAACTTTCCGGTGAAGGATCCGGTGTTGCAATGGCTCGCGACAAGAGCGGAAAATATACCTACATTCTCACTTGCGCTCACGTTATCAGCGAAAAGAATGTAACTTACAGAATCCAGACCCTTGAATCTAAGACATACGAAGCAAGCCTTGTTGCTTATGACACAAGAACCGACATCGGCGTTCTCAAGGTTGAAGCAACGGACATTCCTCTTGCGGAACTCGGCGATTCAACAACGCTTAAAGTCGGCGAAACCGTTTATGCAATCGGAAATCCCGGCGGTTCTGAGTACTTCGGTTCAATGACGGACGGAATCATTTCCGCAATTGACCGTTCAGTTTCCTCAACTTACACAATGACCTGCATTCAGCACAACGCCGCAATCAACCCCGGAAACTCCGGCGGTGCGCTCGTTAACTCCGCAGGCCAGGTTATCGGAATCAACTCCTCAAAAATCGCCGCAACCGATTATGAGGGCATGGGCTTTGCCGTTCCGATCGCAACCGCAAAATCAGTTGCCGAAAGCCTTATCGAATACGGCTACGTTCCCAACAGACCGAAGCTCGGAATCGAATATGCGTCGGTCAGCTCATATCAGCTTTACAGCATGGTTGTTGCAATCAAGGGACTTCCGGCCGGTTCGCTTGTAATTGCCGGAATTTCAACCGACAGTTCACTCGTTAACACAAAGGCTCAGGTCGGTGACCTCATCATCGGCGTCAACGGAAAGAAGATGGACGATTCAAGCGTTCTTCTTGACCTCATCAACACCGGTGCAGTCGGCGACACAATCACTCTCAACCTTTGCAGAATTGAAAGCAGAACTTACAAAACAACCGAATTTGACGTAACCCTCACTCTCGTTGAAGACAAGGGTAACACTACCGAAACCACCACCGAAGCTAACACGGACGACGGTTATTACAGAGGCGGTTCGGGAAGCTTTGAAGATTTCTTCAAGCAGTATTTCGGTTATTAATAATATCGATAACTACAAAAAGGACTGTTCCGAGCGGAACGGTCCTTTTTAATGCTTTAAAGTTCTTGACTTTGTCTTTTTGATGTGTATAATCGAAAGCTGTCGGCGTCCTTTCGGACTTTCGGCTGCAGACGGATTTGTCGGGAGTGTTTATATGGCAGAAAAAACAATCGTCGAAAAGACGGAACGAATCGGATATATTGACCTTTTTCGATCTTTCGGAATAATTTTTATGATAATGGGCCACGTCGCATTCGGAAACATTTTCAATGTTTTCATTCATGCTTTTCATATGCCGATGTTCTTTTTCATTTCAGGATATTTATTCAAAAGAAGATCGAAAAATGAACAAAGTTTCGGTTCGCTCGTTCTTAAAAAGGCAAAAACTCTTCTTTTGCCGTATCTTGTTTTCGGTTTGTTTTGCTATTCGGTCAGGCTTTTTGAAAGTTTTGCCGAACATAATACAATCGGAATCGAACCGCTTTTTCATCTCTTTTGGGTCAACACCGATAAAATCGCAATTTGCGGAGCGGTTTGGTTTTTGACTGCGCTTTTTTTCACGGATATCATCTTTTTCCTTCTTGACAGATATGTTTCAAACGAAAAATTGAAAGCGGCAATCATTGTCGCTGTTGCGGTTTTCGGCTGCTTTGAAAATAAGATTCTTCCGTTTGAATTGCCGTTTGCGCTCGCTCAGAGTTTTGTCGGTCTCGGCTTTTATTATATCGGAAGTCTTTTCAAAAAGTTTGAGGAAAAGAAGGCGGTCGGTTTTTTTCTCAATCTTTCGTGGCCTTTGACCGCGGTTTTCGGCGTGGCGGCAACGGCTTTGATTTTTGTCAACGGATATGTCAACATGAGAACCGGAGAATATAACATTGTTCCGCTTTTTTGGCTCAACGCTGTTCTTGCAACCGTTGTTCTTTTGAATTTTTCAAGGCTTATATATAAGTTCGCCGGAAACGGTTTCTTCGGAAAAAGGCTTTCGGAAATCGGAAAAAATTCAATCGTTTATCTTTGTTTCAATCAGCTTGCAATCCGAACTTTTGAAAAATTCATTTTTGTTGACGAATCGTTTCCGATTGTTTCAAAGCTGCTTTTGAAAATTCTGATTTTTGCTCTTTCAATGGCAATGCTGTTCCTCATCGAAAAGCTCATTATGAAAACTAAACTTCGGGTTATTGTCGGAAAATAATTTTTCAGTTCACGGATTTTTGCCCCGTTTTGAAAATTTTTTGAGCAGAGTTTCAATAATCTGTTTTGCAGCGATAATAATCAGCATTGCGCCGAAGAGCTTTTTCAAAAGAACGGGAGAAAGAAACGAAAGAATGAAATAGCCGGCGGCGGCTCCGAAAAGACCGGGAATCACAAGAGGAAAAACGCAATTCTTTTTGAAAAGTCGTTTTTTGAGGTAAAAAATAATCGAATACACCGCGCAGTGGATGAAGAAAAGAAGGTTCACTCCCTGCGCCGTTTTTTGATCGAAGGAAAGAAAAACCGTCATCAGAATGATGAGAACCGTTCCGCTTCCGAAGCCCATTGAACCGATTACTCCGGAAAGAAACGAACCGAGAATCAAAAGAATGTTCATGTTATCCCGTCACCAACCTGAAGCCCGCCCAAAGCATGAAAAGCGAAAACAGGTTTTGGAGAAATGAATTTTTGAGCTTTGAAAGAAGGAGCGTACCCA
>JAUNFH010000148.1 GCA_030525185.1 Clostridia bacterium | reverse complement strand
CAAACTTTTCCGCTTCCTTTCAAAACACTGATACAGTAGAACGTCCGGCAGTTTTAAAAAGCTGTCGGACGTTTTTTATCATATTCTTACTGTACGGCGATTATGATTGCAGAGTGTGATGTTTTATGTTATAATAAATACATCAAGCACTGAACTTGCGTTACCGAAGAGTGATAATTATATTAAAAATTTGAGGTGATTAATATAAGTGATTTTTACCGCTTTGAAAAATTCCGTACAGTAATTCCCGAAAAAATCAAAGAAGCTGCTCTTTCTGTTTTTCCGATTGTGACAATTGTTCTTGTCTTGTGCTTAACCGTTTCCCCGATTAAGCCGGATTTGCTTTTATGTTTTCTTCTCGGCGCACTCATGCTGATTGCCGGAATGGGACTTTTTTCACTCGGAGCCGAAACTTCGATGACGCCGATCGGAAGCAAGATCGGAACGGCGCTCACAAAAACGAAAAAAATGCCGTTGATTTTGCTGATCAGTTTTTTTCTCGGTTTTGCAATAACAATTTCCGAACCGGATCTTCAAGTTCTTGCCGATACGGTTCCGCACATAAACAATGTTGTTCTTCTTGTCACCGTCGGGGCCGGGGTCGGACTGTTTATGTCGGTTTGTATGTTCAGAATAATCACAGGGGCAAGTCTCAAAAAACTGCTTTTGATTTGTTATTCAATCGTTTTTGTTATGGCCGCCTTTTCTGATAAAGAATTTCTTTCAATCGCTTTCGATTCCGGAGGCGTAACTACCGGGCCGATGACTGTTCCGTTCATTCTTGCAATGGGACTCGGCGTTTCAAAAATCCGAAGCGATAAAAATGCAGAAGCGGACAGCTTCGGCCTTGTTGCTCTTTGCTCAATTGGGCCGATTCTTTCCGTTCTGATTCTTGGTTTTTTCTATCCGTCAAGCGGAAACTCCGAAGTTACCGAGATTCTTAATTATGAAAATACGGCTGAAATCGGAAAAGCGTTTTTGCGTGAAATTCCTTCTTATATGAAAGAAACGGCCGTTGCGCTTGTTCCGATTGTTGTGATATTCTTTGCTTTTCAGTTGGTTTCGCTCAAAATCTCAAAGCGTAATCTTCTTAAAATAATAATCGGAATAATTTATACATATGTCGGTCTTGTTTTGTTTCTGACAGGTGTAAATATCGGATTCTCCCCTCTCGGGTTTCAGCTCGGCTCGGAGTTGTTCGGAAAATTTCCGCCGCTGTTTTTAATAATTCTTTCCGCTGTTCTCGGCTGGTTCCTTATTTCGGCCGAACCGGCGGTAGGGGTTCTTCAAAAGCAAATTGAAGAAGTAAGCGCCGGTGCAATTCCCGGAAAAACAATCAAAATCAGCCTTTCGATTGCGGTTGCGGTAGCAATGGGAATTTCAATGCTCAGAATTTCAACCGGCCTTTCCGTTCTTTGGTTCATCGTTCCGGGATATGTTCTTGCGCTCATTCTTTCATTTTTTGTTCCGGACATATATACGGCAATCGCTTTTGACTCCGGTGGTGTTGCTTCGGGACCGATGACGGCAACCTTTATGCTCCAATTCATGATCGGCGCCTGCACGGCTCACGGAGGAAATATTTTGAGCGACGCATTCGGAATTGTTGCAATGGTTGCAATGATGCCGTTGATAACAATTCAGTTTATCGGCCTCGTTTATTCAAAGCGGATTAAAGCCGAAGAAAGCAAAGCTGACGAATACGGAGATTACGATATCATTGAGCTTTGGGAGGACGATGCAGAGTGAATTATATTATTTCAATAATAAATCCGGATTCAACAAAGAAAACGGCCGAACTTTGCAAAGAGCTTTCTCTTACGCTGACGGTTGCGGCTCATGCAAAAGGAACGGCAATTAAAAGCATGCTTGACCTTTTGGGAATTGAAAGCACTGAGCGAAGCGTTGTTTTCACCGTTGCGAACGATGAGAAAACCGAAACTCTTATTAAAAATTTAAAGAGAAAAATTCATATCGGCGTTCCGGGTCACGGAATAGTAATTTCCGTACCCATAAAAAGCGTCGGAGGAGGAAAAACATTGAGCTATCTTAACGGAAACGAACCGATCGAAAAGCACATTCCGAAAATTAACCCTTCATATGAACTGATAACCGTTATCTCCAACGAGGGAAGCACAGATATTGTTATGAATGCCGCAAGGGCGGCCGGAGCACGCGGCGGAACTGTTATCCACGGAAAAGGAACTCAGGATAACGAAACGGCAAAGTTTTACAACGTTTCAATCGCCAGCGAAAAAGAGATTATTTTGATTGTTTCAACCGCCGAACAGAAAGCGGAAATTATGAAATCAATACTTCAGTCGGCAGGTCCTGCAACCAAAGCCGGTTCGATCGCCTTCTCGGTTCCGGTTACCGATGTTGCGGGATTCGGATTTTTTGACGAAGATTAAAAGCGAAATATGCAATAACAAAAGCGGTGAAGCCGAAAGTTTCGGTTTCACCGCTTTTTACTTTTGAAAAAATTTAATTTGCCTGTTCGGCGAGTTCACGCTGTCTCTGATTTTCGGTAACGGTCTTTGTAATTTCATCCATGAATGAGCCGTGAAGTTTGAACTTTGTTGAGAAAATTATGAGTGAGATTACGAAAAGAATCGGCGGAATTACGCAAAGCATGAATGTAATTCCGTTTTTAACGGCGGCAGAGTTGTTCATGTGAAGGTTCTGGTCGTATTTTGTGAGTCCGAGCGTTGCAAAGAGAATAATTGTCTGAAGAGTATATGCCATTTTCTGAAGGAAGCCCTTCATTGAGAAAGTGATTGACTCGGCTCTGAATCCCATTTTAACTTCGCCGTAGTCAACAATATCTGCAAGGAAAATTGTCTGAGCAATGAACATTGAAGAAATTCCGACGGCGCCGATAATATAGCAGATATTCATTGCGGCAAGATTTCCGGCAAACGAGAACACTGCCATTCCCGCATATCCGAGAGTTGAAATTCCGAGTGAAATCTGATAAGCGCGACGCTTTGAAAAATACTTTGTAAGAATCGGAAGCAAAAGCATTCCGATAACGGATCCGACTGCCGAAGCGGTGCTGAAAGCCGACTGCTTGTTCGGGTCGCCGACAACGGTGTCGAAATAATATGTTGCAACACCGGAAGTAAGATACCAACCTGCGTTTGAAATCATTGCAAAAAGCATAAAGACAAGAAGTTGATCGTTGCTTTTTACGATTTTAAAGGCACGGCCGAGCGAAAACTTTTCTCCGGCAGTTGTTGTAATTCTTTCTTTTGTTGTTCCGACACAAACCGAAGCGAAAATAATAAGACAAACGGCACAGACGAGCGCACTGACAAAATAACTCTTTGAATCATGAACCTTGACCAACTGATTGGTTTCTGAATCAAGAATTTCCGTTGCACTGAAAGCCGTCATAAGAAGCGGTGCGCCGATTGTTACAAGGCCTTGTCCGACGCCGGAAAATGCTCTTGCAACGGTTGAAATGAGGTTTCGTTCTTTAGGGTCGCTTGTGAATGACGGAACCATTGACCAATACGGGATGTCGGCAAGAGTGTTAGTCATTCCCCAAAGTATATACATTACGGCGACATAAGCGCAAAGTCCGACGCCTGAAAGCTTGAACGGATTGCTGAATAGAAAAACAAGAACTATTGCATTGAGTGAAGCACCTGTGAGAATCCAAGGGCGATATTTACCCATCTTTGTGTGAGTGTTGTCAACGAGCGTTCCCATCATCGGGTCGTTGATTCCGTCCCAGATTCGGGCAATCGGGGTGAGGATGAGCAAAAAGCTTGATTTCATGCCGAGGACATCGGTCAGATACTTTGCAAGAAACGAATAAAACATTCCGTAGCTGAGATCAAGACCGACGGCGCCGACACCGTAGCCGAGCTTTCCTTTAATAAACTTCAGGGAATTCATGTTTTAATACTCTCCTTTACAGCCGCAGCCGTTATTTTTTACATAGTTAATAAGTTCGATGGCCGGCACAGCCTTTATGCTCTGCCGGTCATTTTCTTTTGTACAAGCGGAAATGAAGTAATCATCAATTTCAAAAGTCGAATAGTACAAATTATTCTTGATAAAAACGCTTTGATTGAGTTCTTTTGAAAAATCAATTGATTTCAAGTCAACCGAAATACCGGCACCGGTGTATTTAAGAAAGCTTTCCTTAACAGCCCAAAGCTTTGTGAAAAATCGATTATTCCCGCCGAAAAAATCAACCGAATTTCGTTCATTGTCAGAAAAGACACGCTTAATCATATTCGGTGAAAAATTGCTCTCTTTTTGAATATCAATTCCGATTTCATTTGAATCCGAAATTGCAACGCAAACTTTATTTCCGCTGTGGCTCAAATTGAAGTACGGTTTTCCGTCGGAAAAGTACGGTTTTCCCCTTTCGGTAAAACGCAATCTTTCAAAAATTTCAGAACCGTAATCGGAAAGAACAAATTTGAGAAGCACCCAAGCAAGAACAGACTCATTTTTTGAATGCTCATGACTGATTCTTTTGATTTCGGCTTTCTTTATTGTTGGAAGGAATTCAATCGCCGCTTCAAAGAAAGGTCTTTCAAAATCCGAAAGGTCGGAAACGTAAATCATCCGTTGTTGTTTGAGTCATAAGAATCGTTCGGCTGATTGTAATTTTGCTGATTAAAGTTTCCGTTCTGCTGATAATACTGAGCATTGGGATCCTGACCGAACTGCTGAGCGTCATAATACTGACCGTCTTCAATCGGACTTTTCGGGAAAATAATCGCACAGGCAATGTAAACGGCAAGACCATAGCCGAAAAGAAGGAAAATGAGAGCGAAAATAAGTCTTACAACGGTTGAATCAATTCCAAAGTACTCTGCGATTCCGCCGCAGACACCGAAGATTTTTTTATCGGCACTCTTTGTGATTCTTTTTGATGTGTTGTTGTAAAGCTGATAATAATTTTCGGGCGGTTTCGGCATTACCAAAGCAACAATGAAATAAACAATGAAGGCGGGGATAATCGCCGTAAGGCATGCAATTGAGGCAAAAATTGCTCTGACAAGCGTCGGATCAACATTGAAATAATCTGCGATACCTGCACAGACACCGCAAATCTTCTTGTCGGGACTTGTATAAAGTTTTTTCTTCATAATAAATCAAACTCCTTTATTTTGAATTTCACAGGCTTTAACTGTGTTTTTCATGAGCATTGCAATTGTCATCGGACCGCAACCTCCGGGAACCGGTGTAATGAAAGACGCCTTTTTGCTGACGGACTCAAAATCAACGTCACCGCAAAGTTTTCCGTCTTCTTTCCTGTTGATTCCGACATCAATGACCACTGCGCCGTCTTTAACCATATCCTCTTTTATGAATTGAGGCTTTCCGATTGCCGCAACGAGAATATCGGCGTTTTTGCAAATTTCCGAAAGATTTTCGGTCTTTGAATGGCAAACGGTAACGGTGGCGTTAGCCTTAAGCATAAGAGCGGCAAGAGGTTTTCCG
>JAUNFH010000147.1 GCA_030525185.1 Clostridia bacterium | reverse complement strand
TAAATACAAAAAGAAATCCTTGCGGTTAAAAGAAAAAGTCACCGTCGAAAGCGGTGACAAATTTGTTCATTCTTTTGTGAATAAAAAATGAACTGCCACTGAATTTCAGCGGCAGTTTACATTTGGTTTCATTTTTTTTCGTTATTATCCGAATTGTTATCATTGGATTTGAAAATTGAAATAATTTTCAAAATGAAGTCAATGAAGGCCTGAATATATGCCATGAAGCCATTGTCCATATTGATATCCTCCTTTTCACATACACCGATACAACTATCTACATTGCACATTATATAGCATTACTCAGAGTTTGTCAACAATTTATTCAAAAATTTTTAATTGTTTGGAAAAGATTGTTAAAATTCCATAACTTCACAAAATTTCATTATTTCAAGTTTTCCGCAATGATTGCGTCTTCTTCAAAAAGGGGATTCTGCGGAGAACAGATTTCAACCGCCTTTGAAAGAACGTGAATCATGACCGTTTTGTGAGCTCCGCCGTATTCACCGTCAAGAGTCCATGGAACCTCTTCCGGAGAAGTGATTTTTGCCTTGCTCGTTCGGAGAAAAACAATCTGCTTTCCGTCGTATTCCTGGCGGATAACCTTTCCGAGAATCGTCGGCGCGGTGATCGGTTTGATTTTTCTGACGAGAAGAATTTCAAAAAATCCGTCGTTGAGCTTGACGTCGTCAATATTGAACTTGAAAATTCCTGCAACCGAAGTTGAATTTGAAATTGCGCCGAACGAAAAGTCGTCCTCAATTACTCCTCCGTCATATTCGATTCTCATGTGAGTCGGCTTCATGTTTTTCCATTCGCCGATTCCGTTGAAAATATACGCAAGATGGCCGAAGCGGTTCTTCATCTTCTGGCTCGTTGCATATGATGATTTTGTGAAAGCTCCGAAAGAAGCAACGTAAGAAAAGTATCTGTTGTTGAAAAGGCCTATGTCATAGCTGTTCGTTCTTCCGGACATAATGAGGTTGGCCGCCTCTTCAACGTCGCGGGGAATTTTCAGCGTTGAAGCGAGGTCATTCGTCGAGCCCATCGGAATATATCCGATCGGAAGTCGGCGCGGAATGTCCATAACGCCGTTGATTGTTTCGTTGAGCGTTCCGTCGCCTCCGCAGCAGACAACAAGGTCGGCTTCGTCGCTGTTCTTTTTGACAATATTCGTTGCGTCGCCCTGACAGGTGGTTGTCTGAATTGAAAATTCGTAATCACTTTTTGAAAACTTATCAACTATATCAAACGTTGCCGTTCTTGTCTTTGTTCTTCCGGCGCATGGGTTAACGATTAAAAGAACCTTTTTCTTTTCGTTTTCCATAGTAACACCTCCGATTAAAACGAACCTGAATAAGTACAATTTTAAAAATTCGGAAAAAGGGTTCGTTTTTCTAACACCCATTTTAGCAATTGAAAATCAACTTGTCAATTGACTGTGAACTCTTTTTTAATTTTTAATCGTTTTTGTAACTTACTGTTATAAAAACGAAAAATATTCACAATCATTTTCAAAAAATCTGTTGTTCTTTTCCCAATGAGCGCTTTTTACCCCCGAAAACCGATTGACATAAGTCGGTAAAAAAGTATATAATTGGAAAAAGATTTATATTCCGCCGCATTCGGCACGCGGAACAAAAGGAGGAAATACATATGAATTTTTATGACGTGCTTTCCGAAAAAAGAAAAGCCGTTCCGACGCCCGAAAATGTTGTTGACGAAAACGGAAACGCATATTTCGGAACTTTTGAAAAGGAATTTCCGAGGATGGACTTTTTGAAAGTCAACAAACCTTCAAAATTTCCGAACGCTCTCAACAAAATGAAGCTCACTCTTTGGGAAGCGATTGAACTCAACCTCAAAGACATCATCGTTCTCACCGCTGTTTGCGACATGGGTGTTTTCGGAACCGGACTTACGCTCGTTTATGACAAGAGAACGAAAAAAGTTACAAAATTCCAGGATATGTTCCCGAAAAACTGCGCCGTGATTTCCGACACTCTCCTCAACGGAGACACAACGGAATCGAGAGGAAAGAACGTTGTTCTCAAATGCGTCAATCATTTTGAAAACGGGCAGGCTTTTGTTACCGGCCACGCAAAAGACGCAAAGAGCGGAAATTCCGTCAGCTACGACGTTGAACTTAACCGTGTTTCACTTCCGAGTATCGTTTCGATTCCCTTCGGCGCAAACCGCCCGCTTTATTCTCAAAAGGACCTTTTCAAGCTTTCCGGTTGGGTGGAATTCAACGGTGTAAAATATGAAACCGACGAAGAAAGCACCGCAATCATCGACGACCACAGAGGATACTATCCTTATGTTGCCCATTATGACTGGGTAACAACCATGGGAAAGATGGAAATTAACGGAGAAAGAAAATTCTTCGGCTTCAATCTCACAAGAAATCAATCGACGAATCAAAACGATTACAACGAAAACCTCATCTGGTTTGAAGGCAACACAACGCTCCTCACACCCGTCCGTTTTGAACATCCCGAATACAACAAATGGCGAATCCGTGACGTTTACGGAATGGTTGACATCACCTTTGACATCGGCGACCGTTTCATCATGCGCGTTCCCGGCGGCGTGATTGACATCAATTATCACGTCACTTTCGGCACTCTTTCCGGTTACGTCTGCGACCCGGACGGAAACAAGTATATTCTCGACGGAATGAGCGGAATCGGAGAGGACAAGAGCCTTCGTTTCTGAGTTTTAAAAAAGCAAAACTGCAACGAATCAAAATTCGGTGCAGTTTTTTGTTTTCTTATCGAAGTTTTTACGGTCTTTGGCCCATTCCGCCCTCAAGGGTGATTGTTTCGCCGTTCATATATTTGAAATCGGGTGAAGCGAGCTGAACGCAGGCACGGCCGATTTCCTTTTCAACGTCGCCGTAATGACCCATCGGAGGCATTTTGACGTTGGCTTTGAAAGCTTCGGGATATGCCTTTTGGAAGTTTTCAAGCTGAGCGGTCCAAGCGAGCGGACAAACAACGTTGACGTTTATTCCGTCCTTGCCCCATTCCGTTGCGGCAACTCTTGAAAGACCCCTGATTCCTTCCTTCGCCGCGGCATAAGCGCATTGGCCGAAGTTTCCGAAAAGACCTGCGCCGGAGGCAAAGTTGATTACGCTGCCTTTGGTTTCCTTAAGATAAGGATAGCAGGCTTTCATGTAATAAAATGTTGCATAAAGACCGGAATAAACGGCAAGGTCAAACTGTTCGGTCGTGTGGTCGGCAATTGTTACTCCGGAGGCGGAAGCCTGTGCGTTATTGATGAGAACGTCAATTCTTCCGAAAGCGTCGATTGCTTTTTTAACAACTTCGTTGACGGTTGCCTCGTTGTCCGAACCGGCACTCACGTCGGCCTGAACGGCAAGAACCTTAATTCCGTAAAGTCTTTCAAGTTCCTCTTTTGCGTCCTCAAGTTTTTTGAGGTTGCGTCCGGTGAGAACAAGGTTTGCGCCCTCTTTTGCATAAGCGGTCGCAATTCCGTAACCGATTGAACCGCAGCTTCCGTCGCTCAAAACGGCGCGTCCGCCGCCGGTGATGATTGCGGTTTTATTTTTCAAAAATCCCATTGCAAAAATCCTTCTTTCTTTTCTTCGTATCTTCCGAGATACTTAATATAAAGTATAACCCGAAGATTTTTATAAGTCAACAAAAAAGAAAATTTTTATGATGCTTCGGAAAGTCGGATTTACGATTCGGAAACGAAAAGCCGAAGCTGCCGAAAAGAAACCAAAAAGAAAAGCGGGCTTTTCTTTTTGCGGCGAAAAAGCGAAAAAACAATTGTAAAACGTCGGGATTTGTGATATCATGTTAAAAAAGCGGAATTTTGTGTTCCGATTACGTTTGAAAGGTCAGGATAAATTATGGAAGTTATTGTTATGGACAATGCTTTTGAAATTTCAAAAGCCGTTTCGTCAATAATCATTGACGAGGTCAAAAAGAATCCGAAGGCGGTTCTCGGTTTTGCAACCGGAGCTTCTCCCGTTGAAACATACAAGCGAATGATTGAGGCTTATAAGGACGGAAAAGTCAGCTTTAAAGACGTCACAACGTTCAACCTTGACGAATACTGCGGCCTTGAAAGAGAAGACGAAAACAGCTATTTTTACTTCATGAAAGACAACCTTTTCGGAAAGACCGACGTTGATTTTGAAAAGGTCAACTTCCTTTCGGGCGACGAAGCGCAAAGCGAAAAGAACTGCCGCGAATACGAGGAAAAAATCGCCGCCGCAGGCGGAATCGACATTCAGCTCCTCGGAATCGGAACGAACGGTCACATCGGTTTCAACGAACCGTCGGAAAGCTTTTCGGACGGACCGTTCAAAGTTAAACTCACTCAGAGCACGATTGATTCAAACAGCAAGTATTTTAAAGATAAAAAAATGCCCGGTTATGCGCTCACAATGGGAATCGGCGACATCATGAGGGCAAAAAAAATCATCCTCATCGCAACCGGAGAAAGCAAAGCGAATGCCGTTTTCAAAATGGTCAAAGGCGAAGTAACTCCTTCCTGCCCGGCGTCCGTTCTTCAAAACCACGGCGACGCGGTGATTTATCTTGACAAAGAAAGCGCAAAACTTTTATGATATCTTTGAAAAGGGAAAATTGCAATGGCTAAAGACATAATGAAAACAAAACCCGAAATCGTTTTTGCCGACGTTACGGACGAAAGAACGGTTGAACTTTCCTGGAAAGAAGTCAAGGAAGCAACGGGTTATAATATTGAACGATATGACCGCGAAAAGGATAAGTTCGTAAAAATCGGTTCGGTTGACGCTGGAACAACCGCCTTCACCTGCAAAAAGGAGCCGAAGGACGGCGTTTACCAGTACCGGATCAACGCACTCAAGGCGATTGAAGGAAAGCTCAGACCGCTTTCAAAAAAAGGTTCTCCCCGTGAAGTGAACATCTCTTCGATTCCGGCGGTCAATGTTACAAAAATCAGCAGTCCCGGCTTCGGAAAAGTCAGCGTCTCATGGGAAAAGGACGAAAACGCCGTCGGCTACGTCATCAACCGCCGCCTTGAGGAAATGAACGAATCCGTTATCCGCGGCGAAACCGATTCCGAAAGCCTTTCTTTCATTGACGACACTGCGGTTTCCGGCCAGGTTTATTATTACAACGTTCAAAGTTTCATTCTTGACGAAAACGGCGAACGTGTTTTCAGCAACACCGGAAAAGAGGAATGCTTTGTTTGCGTTGACAGCACGGAAATTCTTGAAGTGAAGAGAAAGCATTTCAGAAAAGTTTCAATCAATTACCGTTTGACTTCCGGAATTTCGTTTTATGTTCTTCTCAAAAGCGAAAAGAAGGACGGTGGCTTCACCGAAATTTCAAGGAGCGAAAGCGGAACCGCGCTCACCCTTTCCGACAAAGGGAAAAGCGGCGAAAAGGGTGCTTATTACTGCGTGCGCTGCTGCAAGATTGTCAATTCAAAGGAATGGTATTCCGACCCTGGA
>JAUNFH010000146.1:2200-5506 GCA_030525185.1 Clostridia bacterium | reverse complement strand
TTTTTTCATTTGTTACCTCCTTAGTAGAGACAGACTTATAAGTTGGTTATATCACATTTTTTACTTGTTCAGCTTTTCGGCGTTTTCAATTTCTTCAAGAACGCACTTCGGAGCGGGACCGCCTTTGACCGTTCTGCCCTTTACGCAGTTGTCAAGATTGATCGCTTCAAAAACGTCGTTTCCGAAAAGGTCGCAAACACGCTTGTATTCTTCAAGCGGAAGCGTTTCAAGCGTAAAGCCGTTTTCAATGCAAAAAGCAACAATTTCTCCGACGGCTTTGTATGCGTCTCTGAACGGAAGACCTTTTTTGACGAGGTAGTCCGCACAGTCGGTTGCGTTGATGAAGCCCTTTGCGGCGGCGGCACGCATATTGTCTTTGAGAACCTTCGCCGTGTCGAGCATTGCGGAAAATGTGTCGGTGCAGATGAGAACCGTGTCAACCGCGTCAAACACCGCCTGCTTGTCCTCCTGCATGTCTTTGTTGTACGCAAGCGGAATACCCTTCATAACGGTGAGAAGAGTCATGAGCGAACCGAAAACACGTCCGGATTTTCCGCGGACAAGCTCTGCAATGTCCGGGTTCTTTTTTTGCGGCATGATGCTGCTTCCGGTTGAAAAAGCGTCGTCAAGTTCAATGAACTTGAACTCCCACGAACACCACATTACGACTTCTTCCGCAAAGCGTGAAAGATGAACCATAATAATTGAAAGGCAGGAGAGAAGTTCAATGACATAGTCCCTGTCGGAAACGCCGTCAAGGCTGTTTGAGCAGACGCCCGAAAGGCCGAGAAGTTCTGCGGCGTACTCCCTGTCAAGCGGATATGTTGTTCCGGCGAGAGCGCCCGAACCGAGGGGAGAGACGGCCGTCCTTTTTTTGCAGTCTTTGAGGCGGTCTCTGTCACGAAGGAGCATTGAAGCATAGGCCATGAGATGATGGCCGAAGGTTACGGGCTGAGCACGCTGAAGGTGAGTGTAGCCGGGCATTACGGCATCGTAATTTTCTTTTGCTTTTTTGAGAATCACGTCAATGAAATCTTTGAGCGAAAGGTCAAGCTTTTCGATTTCGTCGAGGAGATAAAGCCGAAGGTCAAGCGCAACCTGGTCGTTTCTGCTTCTTGCGGTGTGAAGACGCTTTCCGGTGTCGCCGAGCCTTTTTGTAAGTTCGCCTTCAACGAAGGTGTGGATGTCCTCGGCGGTCATGTCAATTTGGAGTGCGCCGCTTTCAAGGTCGGCGGCGATATCTTTAAGCGAGGCAACGATTTTGTCGCTTTCGCTTTTTTCAATGATGTTCTGCTTTCCGAGCATGGTTGCGTGTGCGATTGAACCTTTGATGTCCTGCGAAGCCATTCGGCAGTCAAAGGAAATTGAGGAATTGAAATCGTTTGTTTTTTTGTCAAGCTGTTTTTTGAATCTTCCTGTCCAGAGCGGCATTTTTTCTTTCCTCCGATGTTTTATGTAAAAGATACTGATTATTATACAACAATTATGCAAAATGTCAAGGATTGCGTGAATCAATATGCATAATTACCCGAAAAAACGAAACGGAAGGCGAAAAAATTTTTTTATCGCAAATGATTTTTCCGAAACGGTTCCATTCTCTGCGGTTTTATGATAAAATGAACTGACGAAGAAAAGAAAACGATGAGGAGTTGAATAATTTTATGAAAATAAAAAACGCTGTTTTGGCCGCCGCCGTTGCCGGTCTTGCCGGGGCGGTTTCGGGCTTTGCCGCTTGCGAAGCCGCGGCGAAAAACGGAAATCTTTCCGCCGAACCGGATTATCTTTTGATTCTCGGCTGCCGTGTAATTGTTGACAAGCCGGACGAGATGCTCACTCTCAGGGCGAACGCCGCCGCCGATTTTTTGCTCGGCCATAAAAACACCGTTGCCGTTTGCTGCGGCGGAATTGTTCATGAGGACCAAATCAAAAGCGAAGCGCAGGCAATTAAAGAAATCCTCGTTGAAAGGGGAGTTGAAGAGGAGCGGATTTTGCTCGAAGACAAGTCGCAGACAACGTTTGAAAACTTCATCAACGCAAAAAAAATCATTGATTCACGCTCCGACGGAAAAAAAGCAAAAATCGCCTTCCTTTCAAGCGAGTTTCATCTCATGAGGGCGGGCGTGATTGCGTCGCTCGTCGGCGTTGAGGCGCAAAGCGTTCCGGCTCCCTCGCCGAAAAGGGGAAAAGCGCTTTTTTATGTTTACGAAGGACTTGTTTTTCCGCTTCTTTACAGGGAGTATCTCGGAAAGCACACAAAAGTTCCGTCAAAAATGAAAGTAATTTAAAAAAGGAGAAACCTAAAAATGATGAATGTTCAGCTTAAAGCATATAAAGTCAGCCGAATTTCATTCAACAACGCCGTCAATTCGACGGTTCAGCTCAAACTCAACAACAAGGTTTCGCACAACGTGAAATACAGCGACAAATCAATTTGCGAAGCAACGCTTAAAATCGAGGTTCTTGACAAGGATCATCCGGACGTTTTGAACATCACCGTTGAGGTTAAGGGCATTTTTGAAATCAAAAGCGGGGTTGAAAAGGAGTTTGTTCACGTTGACACGTTCAAAGAACTTTTTCCGCTTGCAAAGGCACTTGTGACGACGATCACGGCGAACGCCGGAATCAAGCCGATTATCGTTCAGAACATTGACATCGAAGATCAGGAAATCTATCGCTTTGACATGAAGGCGGCAAAGGACACCGAATGATGAAAAAATTTTTGAGCGTTTGCCTTTGCTTTTCGTTGCTCGTTTTTGCTTTTGCGTCCTGCGGAAAAAGGGATGTTTATCCGCTTGAAATTGAGGGCGTCGTAATTTCAAAGGGTGTTTATGCCTATTATCTTGACCGCATTTTTTCAAATCCGGAAAAGTTCGGCGCGAAAGCGGACGACAGAGAGAGCATTCTTTTGAAAACGGAAGAGCTTTGCAAAAAGTATGCCGCACTCACAAATTACTGCAAAAAGCTTGGCATCAAACCGGAGCAGTACATAAAAAGCGAGGCCAACGAAAAAACGGACGGACTTTGGTCGTTCTTCGGTGAGTATTACAAGCGCATCGGCGTTTGCAAAGCGGATCTTTTGAAAGTTACCCTTTGCGAAAGCGAAAAAAAGCAGATTGTTTCCGTTCTTTTCGGAAAGGGCGGAAAAAGCGAGGTCTCTCAGGACGATTTGAAGCAGAGTTTCGTCGAACTTTATGTCGGCTTCAAAGCGATTGAAGCTCCGCTTTCAAAAATCAACACAAAGGGCGAAACGACTGCGCTTTCGGAAAAGGAAAAGGAAGCGCTCAGGGCGGAATTTGAGTCGATGGC
>JAUNFH010000146.1:0-2190 GCA_030525185.1 Clostridia bacterium | reverse complement strand
GGAACCGATATCGACACGCTCAACGCGGAATACTGCAAAAAGCAGAACCTTGTTGCAACGCAGGCTCTTCAGGTGAACCTTGCAAAGAAGAACGACGTCATGTATGACGACGGCTTCTTTGAAGAAGTCAGCGCAATTCCTCACGGAAGCGCGGCCGTTGTTGAAGGGGAAAACACGATTTATCTCATTGAGCGCGAAACAATCGCAACGAGTGACGAAGACGCTTTCGCGCGGTACGAAAGCGAAGTTTTGGAATATCTCAAACTGCCGTGGGTGGAAAAGAAAATCGCCTCCGTTGCGGAAAAATACAAAGCGGACAAAAACGAAAAAATTATCGACGGAATATATAAAACCGTTTCGGAAAACAAATAAAAAGATTGCGGTGTTTTTTGCCGCAATCTTTTTATATATTTATAATGTTTAAAGCCACTTTCTTTTTTTGAACCAGATGAGCCAGACAATGCAGACAACGAGGGAAAGAACGATTACGAAAGGATAGCCGAAGCGCCATTTGAATTCCGGCATCTGAACGTTCATTCCGTACCAGCCGACAATAAGAGTCAGCGGAAGAAAAATCGACGTCACCATTGTGAAAACTTTCATGAGGTTGTTTTGCTCAATGCTGATTTGTTCGAGATAAGATTCCTTAACCTGCGTGATATATTCGCGAAGATCGGTCAGCTGCGAAACAATGCGAAGCGAACGGTTGTGAAGAATTTCAAAGTATTTGAGGCAGTCCCGACTGATAAGATTGTTGTCGTTGTCACAGATTTCGTCAAAAATAAATTCAAGCTGACCGTAATACTTTTTATCGTGAAGAATCTCATAACGAAGTTCGGAAATCAGGTTTTTCTGTTCGGCCTTCACTCCGTTTGAAACGCTGTCGTCAAGGGCGGCAACCCGGTTTTCAAGCTTTTCGAGAAGTTCACCGCTGCCTTTGAAAAGATTGCGGAAAAAGAGATACATTGCCTGTTCGTTCGTTTCGGCCGGAGTGAAAAGTTTTCTTGAAACGGCGAAGGAAATCTCGTTTTCGCAAATGTAAAAAATGTCGTCCGCGTCAAGATAAATCAAAATTTGAGTCGGGCGGGAATCGCGGACCGAAAGGTCATACCAATCAAAAGCAATGAGGTCAAAAGAGTCAAAGCTTTCATAGGTTTCAATCTGACCTTCGTTGATATAATCGATTATCGACTGATCGATATAATCGGAATAAGCTCCGATTTCGTCCATGTATATGACTTTTTGCAAGAAAGGTTCACCTCCGAAAAGTTCTTCCGGTTAAATGATATCACAAAACCGTTTTCAAATCAACGAAAAACGCCCCGAACGGAAAAAAGAACTTTCAAATCAACAAATGACGAAAGCGTGTCGACGGACGTTGTTCCGAATTATCAAGTGAAACAACACATAAGGATAAAATATAAACATTTTGTTATATTTAATAAACGGCATTGACTTTTTAACACCTTTTTGGTAAAATATTTACAATTATAATAGTGTGCTACGCTCTGTTTGGCTTGGTGCATATAAATAATAAGGAGGAGTTTTTATGACAGATGTAAAAACCTTAGCGTACATCAATCTTTACGGAATTCTCGGCGCTTTGGAAAACCTTTGCGAACTCGACGAAGAGGCAAGCAAACTTGCGAACGTCAAAAAGCCGATTTCAATCGCTTTCAGCGTTAAGGACGGCCCGGACGCAACAATTACTTTTAAAAACGGAAGATGCAGAATGGAACAGGGCGTTGCTCCGGATTGCAATGTTCTTCTTCCTTTCTCGTCATGCGAAAAATTCAACGGACTTATTGACGGAACCGTCACCCCGATCCCCGCAAAGGGCTTTACAAAGATCGGCTTCCTCCTCAATAATTTCACAAAGCTCACCGATATTCTCACAAAATATCTCAGACCCGACGAAGAAGACCTCAAGGACGAAAAGTTCTTTGAAACGAGCACAAAACTCATGTTCTATTTAATCACCGTTGCACTCGCTCAGATCGGAAACAACGATGAAATCGGCCGCTTCTCGGCAAGCTATATTCCCGACGGAATCATCGAAATGAGCATCAAGGACTCGGTTTCCGCAACGATCAGAGTTAAGGATCATCATCTTGTAACAATCAAGCAGAAGCCCGAAAGCTATCGTTCAAAGATGGAGTTCGGCTCAATCAAGCTTGCAAGAGACCTCTT
>JAUNFH010000018.1 GCA_030525185.1 Clostridia bacterium | reverse complement strand
GAAACCGAGGAGCGGAACTTTTTCTTTGAGCCCGCTTTCGGTATACTCACGGTAAATTTCCGCAGCGGCTTTTTCAACTTCGGCTTTAAGTTCGTTCATCGTGCTGAAATATGTAAAAATCGGGCGGGTTGAAACGCCGAGGAACGCAGCAATCTCTCTCGTTGAAAGAGCCGCTTCTCCCCTTTCCCTGACGATATTCAATGCAGCGTCAACAATTTCTTCTTTTGAAAATTTTGCTTTCGGCGGCATAAAAACAACTCCTTTTTCTGAATTGGGTAACACTCGGTGCATATCCGTTTTGATTATAGAATAAATAGTTCGCTTTGTCAAGAAAGAGCGAAAAACGGCGAATGAATCTTTCCTTAAAAATTTGCGCTTTTTTGTGAATTTTCTCAATAACATTCAAAATGTCAACGCTTAATACCGCAAGGCGTGCTTAGTGTTTCACCGAAAAAAAGCATAAAAATCCCACGGAAAGAGGCTTTCGCTTTCGCGCAGTCAATCCGTGGGAATTTCGGTTTTAAGCAATATAAGGAAGAGGGTTGACCTTGCTTCCGTATCTGAGAATTTCAAAATGAAGATGCGGACCGGTTGAATTTCCGGTTGAGCCGATTTGACCGATCTGCTGTCCCTGATAAACATGCTGACCGACCGAAACCGTGATCGAACCCCACATCATGTGAGCATACCTCGTCTGATAGCCGTTTCCGTGGTCGATCACAACCGTGTTCCCGTAACCCGTCGAACCGGCATAAGCTGTAACAACCGTTCCGGAAGCGGAAGCGATTACAGGCGTTCCGGCGGAAGAACCTCCGCCGCGAATGATGTCCAGTCCGCCGTGGTATCCCCAACCGGAAATCGACGCGCTTCTGTAACCGTAGCCGGAAGAGAGGCTGTATGCTCCCCTCGTCGGCCAGATGAAACCGGATGAAGAATAGCTGTATGACGACGAATCGGATGAGCCGTAATATCCGCTGTAAGGCGATTTCGTTCCGACGAGTGTAATCTCATTGACCGGAGCTTTCGTCTGCTTTTCGGAAACAATGGTCGAATATGTTCTTTCGCCGTTGATGTATGTAACGAGCGTTGTCACAAGCTTTTCGCCGTAGCTTCCGTTTTGGCTGATTTTTTTCGTGCCTTTGAGCATTGACGAACTTTCTCTTGTTTCCTTTTCATAGCCGATGAGCTTTTTCGTAACGTTCGTTTTCATGACTTTGATTTTCACATAATCGCTTTGCGCCTTAACGAGAAGAGACGTGTTTTTTCTGAGCTTTTTTGAAAAATCAACGTCCGGGTTGAGTTCTCTGAGCTGAATGAAGGAAAGGCCGTTCGCCCTTGCAACGGATGAAGCGGTGTCTCCCTTTTTCGTTTTGTAATACTTTGCGTTCGACTTCGGGTTAAGAAGCGTTTCCTTGAGTTTTTTTGAATCCCAAACGGTTTTTTCGTCGCTCGGATAAAGTCCCTGAACGTAATCAATCTCTTCAACGAAAGCAACAATCGAGTTGCTGTCGCTTTTTTCTTTCACAGGATCGATTATGGAATTGAAAACAGAGGAAGCATCGGACTCGTTTTTGACGGCGCAAAGAAATTTTCCGTCAATATAAATTCCGCAGGCTCTTTCAAGTTCAGCACCCGAAGCGGAAAGAAGCTTTTCGCAAATCATCTTGCTGTTTGAAAGTTTTGAAACGGGAACTTTTTTGATGCTGTAAGAAGGTTCCGCCTCAAAAAGAGACGAAGGAACCCCGCTTTCGCGGACGTCTTGCGGAAGCATTTCAACCGCAAGCGACTTTGCTTCTTCAAAAATATCCTGTTTTTCAACGTAGCCGAGATGCTCGTTTTTATACGTCACGTCAAGCGCCGTGACCGAACCTCTTCCCGACAAAAAGAAAAGCGCAACCGCAATGCAGGCGGCAACGGGAAACGCCGTGTTGAAAAGCGTTTTCCAAAAATCTTTGTGCCTTTTGAACGAGAGAAGAAAATACTTTGAAAGCGCCCGAATCAAAGGAACATCCTGCGCGTTTTCAAATTTTTTGTTTTTGATGATTAAAAGTTCTCTTTTTATCTCTCTCAGTTCGGCGGAAAAATCTCTCGGTGCGTTTTTGAAAAAATCACGGACCCTTTTTCCGAATTTTTTCGTCGACGAAAGAAGAAAAAGAACCGGCGAAACAATGAGAAAACCGAATTTTGAAAAAACGAGCGAAAAAAGCCGCCTTGTGTTTTCACCGGTTTTTTCGGTAAAGGAAGCGATATAAGAAAGAATCTTCAAAACACCGAACGGTTTTTTTTCTTCCTTTTTTTCTTCCGGAAGAACGGTCGGAACCGATATATCCGCATCAACGGGAAAAATCACTTCGCAGTCAAAGCTGTTGTCAAATTCCGGATAAATGAAATTTTCGTTTTCAGGCTGTTCGATATTTTCGGGCGGCATTGTTTCACCTCTTTTCAACAACAAATTCGGGATATTTTATCATATAATCAAAGAATATGCAAATTTTGTTATTTTGTCGGATATGCAAGATCGGAAACCGTCCAATTTTCAAGAACCTTCACCATTTCGGCGGCCTCTTTTTTTGCGCCGGGAAGGTCATGGTCACGGTAATTTCCGCACTCTCTTTCGCTCACGCCGGGAACGTCGCCTTCAAAGGAAGCGCAAAAAGAAAGCGCGTCTTTTGTCAGTCTGATTGCCTCGGCCGGAGAAACCGCGTCGCGAACGATGAAATAAAAACCGGTGCAGCAACCCATCGGTCCGAAATAAATGACGTTGTCGCTTTGTTCGCTGTTTCTGACGTAGGTTGCAAAAAGATGCTCAAGTGTATGGATTGCGCCGTTTTCCATCACGGTTTCCTTGTTCGGGCGGCGTGTACGAATGTCATAAGTCACGCAGTCTCCGTCGATTCTGGAAGTATACATTCCCTTCGGAAGAATTGTGTGGTCAATCGTAAAACTTGCAATTTTTTTCATTTTTATCGTCCTTTCGGTATGAATATTTATCTTTTAAAACTGAGCGAAAAAATTATCAATTCAGTGCGTTTTGTCCCGTTTTTGAAAACAGTCTTGAAACCGAATCGCGCAGTTTTTCATGCTCCTTTTTTTGAAGGAACGGGTCGCTTTCAAAAATCATCTGCGCCGCCTCCTTCGTCTGATTAAGCGTCACCATGTCATCAAGCATTCCGCTGATTTTAAGCGTCGGAAGGCCGTGCTGACGTGAACCGAAAAAGTCTCCCGGACCTCTGAGGTGAAGATCCTCGTCTGCAATTTTGAAACCGTCCGTTGTTTTGCACATTACGGAAAGGCGGCGTTTTGCCGTTTCGCCTTCTGCGTCACTGATGAGGATGCAACTTGATTGAAACGTTCCCCTTCCGACTCTTCCCCTGAGCTGATGAAGCGTTGAAAGGCCGAAGCGTTCGGCGTTTTCAATAACCATCACAACCGCATTCGGAACGTCGATTCCAACCTCGATTACGGTTGTTGAAACAAGAAGTTGAATTTTTCCCTCGGAAAACTCTTTCATGATTTGTGCCTTTTCTTTCGGCTTCATCTTTCCGTGAAGGAGCGCAACGCGATAAGCGGAGAACTCTTTTTTTGAAATGTCTTCGGCATATTTCACCGCCGAAAGAAGCTCGCTTTCGTTTTCTTCAACGAGCGGACAGACTATGTATCCCTGAAATCCTTCGTCAAGGTGCTTCTTCACAAAATTATATACCCTTTGACGGTAAGACGAATCGACAAAATATGTTTTTATCTTCTGCCGTCCGGCCGGAAGTTCGTCAATCACCGAAATGTCAAGATCACCGTAAATAATCAATGAAAGCGTTCTCGGAATCGGAGTTGCGGACATTACAAGAACGTGAGGGCGCTTTCCTTTTGCGGAAAGAACTCCTCTTTGACGAACGCCGAAACGGTGCTGTTCGTCGGTAACGACAAGGCCGAGCGAGTGAAAAACCGTGTCGTCGGTCAAAATCGCGTGGGTACCGATGAGAATATCCGTTTCACCGCTTTCAAGAGCCTTTTTCGCCTCGCGCTTTTCCTTTGCGGTCATCGAACCGGTGAGAAGTGAAATTTTAATTTCCTCAGGCATCATTTTTGAAAGCGTTTTATAATGCTGAACGGCAAGAACCTCCGTCGGTGCCATGAGTACGGACTGAAAACCGTTTTTCGCCGCCGAGAACATCAATGCGGCGGCAACAACCGTTTTTCCCGAGCCGACGTCACCCTGAACAAGGCGGTTCATCGGTTCATCCTTTTTCATGTCCGAAACGCAGTCGGAAACCGCCCTTTTCTGAGCGTTCGTCAAACTGAACGGCAACGAAGAAACAAACCGGGGCGTGAAATCGGTTTTTATTATCACGTCGGTTTTTTGCTTGTTCCTTTTCCTCATTGCGAGCATTCCGGTCTGCAAAACAAGAAGTTCTTCAAAAACGAGCCTTCGCCTTGCAATTTCCGCGTCCCTCATGCAAGACGGAAAATGAATGTTTTTGAGCGCATACTGTTCATGACAAAGGTTGAACTTTTTTCTGATTTCGTCCGGAATCGGGTCAACGGGTTCCGTTTTGTAATAAAGTTCAAGAGCGTTTTTCACGGCGTTTTCAACCGTTTTTGAGGTGAGCGACGCCGTCAGCGGATAAATCGGGCGAAGCGGCAATGCGCAGTTCGCCGCCTCAACAATCGGACTTCCCATTTCAAGCGTTCCCCGGTTGTTCATGACTTTTCCGAGAAAGAGGAATTCTTCGCCGACCTTGAGCCTTTCGGCGAGAAAGCGGTTGTTGTAAATTGTAATATGTAAAATTCCGTCGCCGTCCGTGACAACGGTTTTGAAAATCGTCATTCCCTGACGTATCCTTGCGGCGGAAACCTCGCAACCGACGATTCCCTTCACGCAAAAAACTTCCCCGGCTTTGAGGTCTTTGATCGGAACAACGTTTCCGAAATCGAGATAATCGCGGGGAAAAAGATGAACAAGATCATACAGCGTGAAAACGTCAAGCTTTGAAAAAAGCTTAGCCCGCTTTTCTCCGACTCCTTTGACGTACTGAATGTTCATGTCATATGCGCTTTTCGAGTCCATTCTTTTTCCTCCTTTCGCCGTTTTCAAAGCTTCGCTGCCTCTTTTGCCTGAAGCTGCATATTGTCGATTTTGATATCCGTCAAAGCGCCGTAATCCGAGGCGAGCGACATTGCCTTTCCGGGATCGTTCGTGTGAAGATGAACCTTGATGATTTCATCGTCGGAAGCAACAATCACGCAGTCACCGAGCGGCAAAAGCTTTTTTTCAAGTTCGGACGCGGGTTCACGGTTCTTTCTGATGACAAGAAACTCCGTGCAGTAAATATACCTCACATTTTCGGGCGAAGTATATTTTTTGAAAATCACCGTTTCTCCGTCTTCTTCCCGATTCAAAAGAACTTCTTCTCCGTCCGTGCGTTCGGAAAGAAAAAAGTCAACCGCCTCAATAATGAAAAAAAGTCCTGCGGCCCCGGAATCGACAACTCCGGCCCTTTTCGCTTCCGGAAGTTCTTCTCCGGTTCTTTTGAGCGCATTTTCGGCAACGGGAACGAGAAAAGAGAATGCCGCCTTTGCGCTTTCAAATCTGTTTTTCAAAAGTGCGTCGCGGCACGCAATCACAACCGAAAGAACCGTTCCCTTGAAAATCGGACGGCTGATTACACCGCAGGCGTTTTTCAGCGCACGGTCAAATGCGGCCGAAAGATTTGAAACCGAAAACGAACCGACCTCGTTCATATAATCGGAAAATCCCTTAAAAAGCGCCGAAAGAATTACGCCGGAGTTTCCCCTTGCGTTTCTGAGCATTGCCTTTGAAGCTTTTTCAAGAAGCGCGGGAACATCCTCGTTTGCGCTCCTTTTCACCGCTTCGGCTCCGGCTTTGAATGTCCGGCAAAGGTTCGTTCCCGTGTCGGAATCCGGAACCGGAAAAACGTTGAGTTCGTCAAGATAAGCACGTTTTGAAGCAAGTCTGTTATAAGCGCACCAAAGGGCTCCGATGAAAATTTCGCTGTCTGTCATAGATTTCTCCTTTGAAAAAAATATGTAAACAGCAAAAACCGTTCAGGCTCAGAAGCTCCAGGAATAAATGTTTGAATATATGTCGCTTTCGTTCGGACTTCCTTCAAAAGAAAGTGCGCGCGAATAGTAAACCGCGCCTTGGCGATAGCAGAGAGGAACAAACGAAACTTCCTCGTCGAAAACGCTTTCAAAGGTTGATATATCTATTTTTCCTTCTTTGAAGTCAAAATATGCGTCACAAAGCGGCGATTTGAGATTAATTCCGTAATTTGCTTTTCCGGCACTCGAAAAGAACGGAGAAAGATCCATGTTTTTTGAAAGCCTGACTTCTCCGAGATAAAGGTCATATTCCCCGTCCGAAAGAGCTTCCTCATAATCTTCAAAGCTCAAAGCCGAACTTTCAACCGAAATTCCGCTCTTTTCAAGCCTTTCGGCAATAAGTTTTGCGGCCTTAACGCGCCTTGAATCATCCTTATTGACGATGAGTTTCAGCGAAACAAGGTTTCCGTCCTTCGTGAGACGGTATTTATTGTTCGCCGCATTGAACGAAAAGCCCGCTTCGTCAAGAAGCGACGAAGCTTTGATGTTGTCCGCCGTTGTTGCCTTTGAAGCGATTGCTCCGCATTTTTCCCAATCCGGATTGAAAACGCAAAATGCGCTTTTTGCCATCGAATCGTAAGCCGAGGCGGCAATTTCGTCTCTGTCAACAAGAGCCGAAATTGCCTGCCGAGCCTTCTGCGAAGAAAGAATTTCGCTTTCACTGTTCATTCCGAGAAAAACGAGGTTGTTGAGCGTAATTTTTGAAACACCGGCGTCGGTTTTGATGTTGCTTTTTTCTCCGTCAAAATCGCAGAAACATGAAAGCTCGCCCGTTCTGAGAAGATAGATATGGTTTTCAACCGAACCGAGGTCAAGAAGTTTAACCCGGCTTTGTTCCATAATTTCTTCGCTTGAACTGTTTTTTGAAGCCGAAAGAAAATACTCGCCGTTTTTCTTTTTCAATGTATATCTTCCGCTTCCCGTCGGAACGGATTTTTTTCCGCTTCCTTTTTCAACGATCGGGAAATCAAGACAGGCGGAAACAAAAACGTCCGGAACCGAAAGAGTGAAAACAAGCGTGCTTCCGCTGTCTGTGCAGGAAGCGACGTTTGAAAGCTGCGCGGAATAAAGCGGGCTGCTTTTCGCAAGGACAAATGAATAAGCAACGTCCGAAGACGTGACCGCGTTTCCGTCGGAAAACGAAAGGGAGTCCTTAACCGAAACGGTGACTTTTTTTCCGTCAAGTTCAATCGAGTCCGCAATTGAGGGAACGGCTTCATACTTTTCGTTCACTCTGAAAAGCGAATCGTAAAGAAGCGCGGCGACCGTTTGATTCGTTCTGCTTTTTGTTTTATAGGGGTTAAGAGAATCGGCGGCATAGTATCCGATAACCGCACTGCGATCGGTATTTGAAGAAGTTGAGGGTTCCTGCGTTGTTTCCGAAGTTGTGCTCTCGGTTTCTGTTGTTGCTTCGTCGTTCTTTTTACACGAGCAAAAAACTCCGCAGAGAAAAACAGCGCAAAGGAAAATCGAAAGAATTTTTTTTGTTTTCATGTTTTCAATCCTTACCTTTCTTTCGGCAATCGGTCACGATCATTCAATTTCAAAGCGTTCAACGCCGAGACATTCACCGCTTTTTTCGTCAACGGTGAAAATGCAGCCGCAAAGAGTGCACGGAGAGTTTTCGTCCGTGTCAAAACGAACCGGAAGATTCGTTTTGAATTTTTCAATCACAATCTCCTTTTTCACTCCGAGCACGCTCTCCTTCGGGCCGCACATTCCGAGGTCGGTGATATAACCCGTTTTCTTCGGAAGAATTCTTTCGTCGCTCGTTTGAACGTGAGTGTGCGTTCCGAAAAAGGCGGAAATTCTTCCGTCGAGATAATACGCAAGAGCTTTCTTTTCGCTCGTTGTTTCGGCGTGAAAATCAAGGAGTTTAATCTTGCAGTCCCTGACCTCGTCCAGTGCCTTTTCAACCGCATAAAACGGGTTTTCAAGGTTTTCCATGAACATTGTTCCCGAAAGGTTGATAACACCGACGCGAACCCTTCCCATGTCAATGATTCCCGTTCCCTTTCCGGGTGCGCCGACGGGGTAATTGAACGGACGGATCACGCAGTCGCTTCGGTCAAAATAATCATACATCTCGCTTCTTCTGAAAGCATGGTTTCCGGTCGTGATGAAGTCAACTCCGCTTGAAAAAAGGTAATCGGCGCTTTCGGGGGTAATTCCGTTTCCTTTTGCGGAATTTTCACCGTTTGCAAGGCAGAGATCAATTTTTTTGAGCCGCTTGAATGAAGGAAGAGTGCGGCGGACTTTTTCGCAGCCGCACTGCGAAACAACGTCGCCGAGAACAAGAATATTCATAAGTTTTCTCCAAAAAAGTTTTTTCAGTCGTCAAGATATTCGGAAACGTCAAAGTCTCCGTCGTCGTCCGGATAATAATCCCAACCGTCATAATAGTTTCCGCCGCTCTCCTGAGTGAGTGGAATTTCTTCAATGACCTCAAGCTTATGTCCCGTTGTCCAAAGTGTCGGTGTGATTCTCATTGTGTATCCGCAACCGGCCGGAGCGAGCCATTCGTGAGCCGCCGCTTCGGGGAGACCGAAGTTTTCAAGAATTGCGGTCATGACACCGCCATGAGTGATTATGCAAGCGCCGTCAACGCCAGTTTTGAGAACACCGTCAACAATCTTCACAAAGGACTCGCAAACGCGTTTTGCAAACTCCTCATTCGTTTCGCCGAACGGCGGAGCAACACCTTCCTGTCCCGCAAGCCACGGAGCGAAAAGCGGCTGCTTTTCATAAAGTTCCGCTGCGCTTTTTCCGTCGAACGAACCGAAGTTATATTCAATCAGTCCGTCGATAACAATCGGCTTTACACCGGGATAAAGAATCTCGGCCGTTTGAAGGCAACGTTTGAGCGGACTTGAAAAGACGAACTTCGAGTCCGGATAAGAAAATTCTCTCTTCATTTGAAGAAGCTGTTCTTTTCCCTCGGCGCAAAGCTCCGTGTCGGTGTGTCCGATATAAAGCCCCTCAAGGTTTCCTTTTGTGAGCCCGTGGCGAAGAATATGCAAAGTGAAAGTTTTCATTATTATATGCTCCCAATTTTTTCAAAAATTATAATTATATTATTATACTTGATTTTTCCCCGAAATTCAATAGCGCAAAGGAAAAGAACCGTTCGACGTTTCGACTTGAAAATGCAGTTCAAAAGTCCGCGGCTTCACGTCTTGCCGAAGGTAAAACACAAAAAATATTGCCGCTTTTCGCAAGCACGAAGAGCGGCAACGTTTTTTCTTATTCCTGATTGTTTCTTGCGCCGGGACGTCCGCAGCATTTTTTATACTTTTTGCCGCTTCCGCAGGGGCAGGGATCGTTTACGCCGATTTTTTCGGTTTTTGATTTTTTAACCGGTCTTGCCTTTTCGCTTCCGTCACCCGAACCGGATGCACCGGTAACTTTTGCAACCTGTTCGCGCTTGACTTCCTCGTCGGTTCTGAACTTTGCGGAAAGAACAATTTTTACGGTATCCTCACGGATTGAAGCAACCATTGCGTCAAACATATCCGCCGTTTCCTCACGGAAAGCAACGATCGGATCCTTCTGACCGTATGCAACAAGGCCGATTCCCTGCTTGAGTTCGTCAACCGCGTCGATGTGATCCATCCATTTGAGGTCAACGCAACGAAGAAGCATTGCGCGTTCGATTTCACGCATGAATTCCGGTCCGAACTCTTTTTCGCGTTCCTCGTGAAGAGCGTGAGCTCTTTCGCAAAGCGTTGCTTCGATTTCTTCGGAAGAAAGGTCTTCGTCGGTGAAATCGTTTTCCGTTGTGAGCCAACCGAGATATTTTTCGCGAAGCGAAGCGATGTGCCATTCCTTGCTCGGAATGTTTGCCGGGCAGAAGAACGCAACGGAGTCGGCAATCGATTCGTCAATCATTTTTGAAATTACGGGTTTCATGTCTTCGCCCTTGAGAACCATATCACGCTGAGCGTAAATAACGGTACGCTGGCGGTTCATAACGTCGTCGAACGCAAGAACGTGGCGACGGACGGCAAAGTTGTTTCCTTCAACCTTGCGCTGAGCGGCTTCAACCTGCTTTGAAAGAAGTCCGACTTCAATCGGCATGTCGTCGTCAACGGGAAGGCTCTTCATGATGCTCATCATTCTGTCGCCGCCGAAAAGACGAAGGAGGTCGTCCTGCATCGAAAGATAAAATCTGCTTTCGCCGGGATCTCCCTGACGTCCGGAACGTCCGCGCAACTGGTTGTCGATTCGTCTTGATTCATGGCGTTCGGTACCGATGATGTAAAGACCGCCGGCGGCTCTGACCTGTTCGGCCTCTTCGGAAATTTCTTCCTTATACATTTTTTCAAGTTTTTTGAAGGTTTCTCTCGCTTCAAGAATGCTTTCGTCCTGAGTTTCGCCGAAGCCTGTTGCTTCCGCAATCAGTTCTTCCGGGTACTCACGTTTTCTCATTTCGCTCTTTGCGAGATATTCAGCGTTACCGCCGAGCATGATGTCGGTTCCGCGGCCCGCCATGTTGGTTGCGATTGTTACCGCGCCGAGCTTACCGGCCTGGGCGATGATTTCCGCTTCTTTTTCGTGGTGCTTTGCGTTGAGAACGTTGTGCTTGATTCCGCGCTTTTTGAGGGCGGCGGAAAGCTTTTCGCTCTTATCGATTGAAACGGTACCGACCAAAACCGGCTGACCTTTTTCGTGGCACGCAATAATCTGTTCGATGATTGCGTTAAACTTGAACTGCTCAGTCTGATAGATAACGTCGTCGCGGTCAATACGCTTGACGGGTTTGTTCGTCGGAACTTCAACGGCGTCAAGGCTGTAAATTTCTCTGAATTCCTGAACTTCGGTCATTGCAGTACCGGTCATACCGGAAAGCTTTTCATAAAGACGGAAGTAGTTCTGGAATGTGATTGTTGCAAGGGTTTTGTTTTCTTTTGCGATTTTTACGCCTTCCTTGGCTTCAATCGCCTGATGAAGACCTTCGTTGTATCGGCGGCCGATCATGATACGTCCTGTGAATTCGTCAACGATGAGAACCTGGCCGTCCTTAACAACATAGTCAACGTCGCGTTTCATAACACCGTGAGCCTTGATTGCAATGTTGATGTGGTGCGAAAGGGTGAGATTGTCGGGGTCGGAAAGATTTTCAACGTTGAAGAACTTTTCCGCCTTTGCAATACCGCTTTTTGTCAGCGAAGCGACCTTTCCTTTTTCGTCAACAACATAATCCGCGCCCTGCTCTTCCGCAATTTCTTCAAGGTTCATTTTTGAATCCGTTTCGGGAATGCGAAGGCATTTAAGGTGTTTTACAAAATCGTTTGCGAGGGTATAGAGCTCGGAAGATTTGCTTCCCATTCCGGAAATGATGAGCGGTGTTCTCGCTTCATCGATGAGAATTGAGTCAACCTCATCGACAACGGCAAAGTAATGACCGCGCTGAACTTTTTCCTCAATGTACTGAACCATGTTGTCACGAAGATAATCAAAGCCCATCTCGTTGTTCGTTCCGTATGTGATGTCGGCGGCATAGGCTTTTCTTCTTTCCTCGGTGTCAAGTCCGTTGACAATGAGTCCGACCGAAAGACCGAGGAAGCGGTAAACCTTTCCCATCCACTCGCTGTCGCGGCGGGCAAGGTAATCGTTGACCGTAACGATATGAACGCCTTTGCCGGTGAGCGCGTTGAGATACGCCGGAAGGGTTGCGACGAGGGTTTTTCCTTCACCGGTTTTCATTTCTGCGATTCTGCCCTGGTGAATAACGATTCCGCCTTCAAGCTGAACCGGGAAATGCTTCATTCCGAGAACACGCCACGACGCTTCGCGGCAAACGGCAAACGCTTCGGGAAGGATGCTGTCGAGTGATTCTCCGTCGGCGATACGCTTTTTGAATTCGTCGGTTTTTGCGCGAAGTTCTTCGTCGGAGAGCTTTTCAATCTCGCTTTCAAGGGCGAGAATCTTATTGACCGTCGGCTTTATTCTTTTAATTTCTTTGCTTGAATAATCGCCGAAAAGCTTTTTAAAAATGCCCATTATTTCACCTCATGTATAATATCTGTTTCTGTCATTTAAAACCGTTAATCGGCAAAACTTTCCTTTTTAAAGTTAAAGTTCATATTATTATATCACAAACGTTTTCATTTTTCACCCCATTTTTAAAAAAATCCGATTTTGAATTATTAAATTTTTGTGTCCGAACGACAGAGTAAGTTTCGGGCTGTCACCCAAAGAACGCCCTAAAAAAGCAAAACATGAAATTAAAATCAGCCGCACGAGCAGACAAAGGACCCGAAATAATCAAACAAATCGCATGAAAAACGTTTCAAAAGTCGCTTATTTTTCTTCTGAATTGTTGACATTTTCTGCGTTATATGTAAAAATATGGAATTAAAGAGAAAAGATTTGAGTAGCCTTTAAACAGAAAAGGCTGCAATTTTTGAAGAATGGGGAATTTAATATGGCCGGATCACTTCAGTTCATTAAGAAATTCGGCAACGTTTCTTTCACCGAAATGCCCTTCGGTGACGTTGACAATGTTGCCCTTTGCGAAATTTTTTATATGCCTCTTGAAAAAGTTGTTTCAGACAGCTTCACCGACGAGCCTCGTCCGTTTGACGAAGCCTGCCGTGCAATGTTCAGCTATAACGGGAACCGCCACCGTGCACCCGGAATCATGCTCAAAAAGTCAATTTCCGTAAAAATGATGGAAATGGCGAAGCAGAAAAGATATTCCGAAATGAAAATCGTTGCCTGCACGGAAGTTTTCAAAACCAACCCGGCGGTTCAGTTCGCCGCCGCAACATTCATCCTTCCCGACAACACGCTCGTTGTTGTTTTCAGAGGAACCGACGACAGCCTCATCGGTTGGAAAGAAGATTGCGACATTTTTGTCAAACGTTCAATTCCTTCCCATGCGCTTGCCGTCAATTACCTTGAAAACGTTGCAAAACATTTTGACGGAGACATTATCGTTCTCGGTCATTCAAAGGGCGGAAACGTTGCCCTTTTCGCCGGACTCAACTGTTCGGAAAAAACGCGTTCAAGAATCAAGGCTCTTTACAACAACGACGGCCCGGGATTTTTTGATTATTCGCTTTTCAGAACAAAGCAGTATGCCGATCTTCTTCCGAGATATAACCACCTCATTCCGAGTTCTTCTTTCGTCGGCGTTCTCATGGCTTTTGACAAAGATTATACCGTTGTCAAAAGCAAACGGCTTCTCGGCCCGATGCAGCACGACCTTTCAACGTGGCAAACCGCGGACAGCGACCTGAAAACCCTTCCGCGCGCTTCAAAGCTTGCAAAAATCAACGAAATTTGCCTTTCCGGAATTCTTTACCGCATCAACAGCGAGCAGGGCGAAAACTTTGACCGAATCGCCGCGGCAATGATTGAAGGAACTGGTCAAGTCAACCTCACCGGATTCACAAAACACCTTCCGTCCTCCGTCAAAGGTGCAATGAACACATGGAAAAACTTTGACGAAGAATCAAGGGAAGAGCTCAAGGAAACTTTCAGCGGTTCAAGAGACATCATCAAAGACAGCGTCAAGCTCGTTGTTGTCAATGAGCGCAGCGAAAAAGTCAAAGAAGAAGTTCTTGAAGACCTTGAGGCGCACAGAGTTGACCTTTCCGCAATCGAGATTTAAGTGTATAAAAAAACAAAAAATACTGACACCGCTTGCCGTGGCAGTATTTTTTTCAAAGACAAAAGCGGCCGATAAATAAAATCGACCGCTTTTCTTTATATTATTTACAATCAGATGAGTCCCTGGAACATCATTGCGTTTGCAACCTTTTCAAAACCGGCAATGTTTGCGCCGGCAACGAGGTCATAGCCGAGGCCGTTTTCTTCGGCAGCTCTTGCGCTTGAATCATGAATGTTTTTCATGATGTCATAAAGCTTTGCGTCAACTTCTTCCGCAGTCCATGTGTAACGGATCGAGTTCTGGCTCATTTCAAGAGCCGAAACGGCAACTCCGCCTGCGTTCGCAGCCTTTGACGGAGCAACGGCTTTAAGATTCTTCTTGAGGTATTCCAAAGCTTCGTTGGTCGTCGGCATATTTGAAACTTCAACATAATACTGAGTTCCGTTTTCGACAATCTGCTTTGCTTCTTCAATTCCGACTTCGTTCTGAGTTGCACAGGGCATTACGATGTCAGCCTTAACGCCCCACGGTTTTTCACCCGGGAAGAACTTTGCACCGAACTTTTCGGCATAGTCTTTGAGTTTGATATCCGAGCAGGCGCGGATTTTAAGGAGGTAATCAATCTTTTCGTCGGTGTTGATTCCGTCTTCGTCAAGAATATATCCGTCCGAACCGGAGATTGTGATGACCTTTGCGCCGAGTTCGCTGAGCTTTTTGATTGCGCCCCACGAAACGTTGCCGTAACCCGAAACAACAACGGTCTTGCCCTTTACGCTGTCGCCGAAATGCTTGAGCATTTCAATTGTGTAGTAAACCGCACCGTAACCGGTTGCTTCCGGACGGATGTATGATCCGCCGTAGGACATGCTCTTTCCGGTGAGAACGCCGTTTTCAAAAACGCCCTTGACGTGTCTGTACCAGCCGTAGAGATATCCGATTTCCTTTTCGCCGACGCCGATGTCGCCTGCGGGAACGTCAATTTCAGGTCCGATGTGCTTATAAAGTTCGGTCATGAAGCTCTGGCAGAAACGCATGATTTCTCCGTCGCTCTTTCCATGGGGGTCAAAGTCACTTCCGCCCTTTGCACCGCCGATCGGAAGACCGGTGAGGCTGTTTTTGAACGTCTGTTCAAAGCCGAGGAATTTGAGAAGTCCCTGATATACCGATGAATGGAAACGAAGACCGCCTTTATAAGGTCCAATCGCTCCGTTGAACTGAACTCTGTAACCGCGGTTGACCTGAACTTTTCCGCTGTCGTCAACCCATGTGACGCGGAACGAAACGATTCTTTCCGGCTCAACCATTCTTTCAAGCAAAGCCGCCTTTTCAAACTCCGGGTGCTTTTCAACATACGGCGCAATCGAGGTGAGAACCTCTGTTACGGTCTGAATGAATTCCGGCTCTCCGGCATTTTTCTTTTTGACCGATTCGATGACTCTTTCTATGTAGCTCACGTCAAACAACTCCTTAAAGATCTTAATTTTAATATAATCAAAATTTATAATCGCATTAAATGATTACAGTGATAATTGTATTACAAAATTCACAACGGTGTCAACGATAAAATCTTACAAAAAAAATCCACTATAAAAGCCTGCTTATAACCGATTTACCAATGAGCGGCGGCTCACCTCGGTGAGTGAATATTCACTTTGCATTTCGGCATATTTTCGCATAATTATTCACGCTGTTTTTCGTCTTGCGATTTTTTTTTGCGAATCTTTGAATATAATGCAAAAAAACAACCGTCGAAAACGACGGTTGTTTTTGATTAATAATTATTCATTGATTTTCGGTTTCACCGTGTCTGACATAAATCCGTTTGATTCTCGGCATAAAGTTGCAAAGCACTTCGTAACCGAAGCTGTCGCTCATTTCTCCGAGTTCTTCCGCGGTAATTGCCAAAGAGCCGTTTTTTCCGAGGACAATCGCCCGGTCGCCCTCTTTGACCTGTTCAATGTCCGAAACGTCAACCATAATCTGATCCATGCAAACTTTTCCGACAACGGGGGCTTTTTTTCCGTTAATAAGAACATATCCTTTGTTTGAAAAACAGCGGTTGTATCCGTCGGCATAACCGATGCAGACAGTTGCGATTTTTCTTTCGCACGGAGCGGTATAAATCTGTCCGTAGCCGATTTTTGTTCCCTTTTTAACGGTTTTGACGAACGCAACGTGGCTTTCAACCTGCATTGCGGGAATGAGGTGAACGCGTTCTTTGTGAACGTCTTCCGAAGGATAAAGGCCGTAAAGCGAAACACCGAAACGAACCATGTCAAAACTCTTTTCGCCCTCAATTACGGCTGCGCTGTTGCAGATATGTTTAATCGGAATTTCAATTCCGCGTTTTTCAAGAATTGAAATAAAGTTTTCAAAACGTTCCGTCTGCTCGTTTGCGCTCGTTTTGTCCTTTTCGTCGGAACAGGCGTAATGGCTGAAAAGTCCTTCGACATAAAGGCCGGGAAGCCTTCTGATTTTTTCAACCGCATCCGCACCGTTCTCGTCGTCGGTGAAGCCGATTCGTCCCATTCCGGTGTCAACGGCAATGTGAACTTTTGCCGTCTTGTTCATTTTGAGTGCGGTTTCGGAAAGAGCCTTTGCGTTTTCAACGTTAAATATCGTTGCCGTAATGTCGTTTCTGATAAGATCTTCATACTCAAGCGGACTTGTATATGAAAGGATGAGCAACGGCGTTTTTACGCCGGCGGCGCGGATTGCTTCGCCTTCGTTGATTGAGGCAACGGCAAAGTAATCGCATTTGTTTTGCAAAAAGAGTGCAATTCTGCGTGAGCCGTGACCGTAAGCGTCGGCTTTGATAACACACATCGTTTTTACATCAGGCGCAAGCAAAGCTTTGAGTTCGTTGAAATTGTTTTCAATCGCGTCAAGGTCAATGCGGGCGAAACTTCTGTAATATGACGGTTTTTCTTTCAAACTTACACTACCTTTCGTTAGTTTATTGCGGCAGTTAATCAGCCGTTGAGAATTTTGAAATTTTCTTTGTTGGTTTTGTAAAGTTGCTTGTAAACTTCATAGTTTTTGTCATAAGCCGGCTTGTTTTCCGGGTTGGGCTTGAACGTTTTGACGCTCTTGATGAGCTTTCCGGCGTCGGCAATCGAATCGATTACGCCGATTCCGGCCGCAACAACAACCGCCGCACCTACGGCACCGACATTCTGCGGGCTTTCAACGGTTTCAATCGTTCTTCCGGTGCAATCGGCAAGAATTCGGCTCGTTGAATCGTTGAGCGCACCGCCGCCGACAAAGCGGATAACGTTTGAAGTTTTGATTTTCTTGTCCTGGGTTTCAAGCATCCAGCGCATATGGAAGCAAACTCCTTCAACCATTGCGCGGATAATCTCGCTCTTTCCGGTGTCAAGACTGATATTGAAGAACATTGCCCTTGAGTTCGGATCTTCAAACGGGCAACGGTTTCCGTGGAACCACGGAGTGAAAACAACGCCGTTTGAACCGGCCGGAACTCTTTCGATAACGTCCGAAAGGAACTGATAAAGGTTCGTATACTTGCTTTCCATGTCTTCGGCAACATGGGTCTTTTTAAGATAAATGCCGATTTCGTCGAGCGCAAGGTGATCCTTCACCCACTCGAGGCATTTTCCTGCGGTTTCAAGCTCCGCAAAGTAGTTGTAAAGTCCGTCCTGAGCGCCGACGATTGCGGCGATCATTGAGGAAGCGTCAACAACGTTTTTGTCAACAACGGTTGAAACCCAACCGGAAGTTCCCATATAAATGTGAGTTTCTCCGTTTGAAACCGCGCCTGCGCCGACTCCGATGAGGGTTGCGTCTCCGCCGCCGCCGAAAACAGCGGTTCCTTCCTTGAGACCGAGTTCTTCGGCAGCCTTCTTTGTGAGTCCGCCGACTCTGTCGGTGCTTTTTACGATTGTTGCAAGGTGATCGGTGTTGACGCCGAACATTTTGCACATTTCTCGGCTCCAGCCCTGTTTTCCGGGGCGAACGTCATAAAGGAGCGTTCCGAAAGCCGAGTCCGGGGTCATAATGAACTTTCCGGTCATTCTTGCGATGAGAGCTTCCTTGACGTCAAGCCATTTATAAACTTTTTTGAAAACGTCGGGTTCGTTGTTTTTAACCCAAAGATATTTGTAAACGGGATCCTTTACGCTGAGAGCGGCCGCTTTTGTGATTGAAAGCGACTTGAGAAGTTTCACAACGTTTCCGCCGGCAACTTTAAGTCCGTGAGCCATGTTTTCTTTAAGCTCTTTCCTTGCGCGCTGATCCATATAGCTCATTGCGCGGCGAACGGGAAGTCCGTCCTTGTCAACAAGAACAAGGCCCTGCATCTGGGAGCAGAACGAAATTCCGTCGATATCGTCCGGAGTTACGTCGGTTTTGGTAAAAATTTCTTTCGTTGTTTTGCACATTGCCGCCCACCATTCGTCGGGGTCCTGTTCGGCGCCGCCGTCCGGAAAAACATAAAGTTCATAGCCTTCAATTGCGTCGGCAAGAAGCTCAACGGTTTTGTCAATTCCAAAAAGGCAGGTTTTGACTCCGGTTGTTCCGATATCATATGCAAGAGCGTATTTCATATTATCACATTCCTTTCGGATAAATATTAGGTTTAAGGGCGGCTTTTACGAATTTTACAATATTCCTTACCGCGAATTCGTCTTTTTCAAAAATATCGTCTCCGGCATAGATTCTGTACCGCTCCGAATAATAATCGCAGGCATAGGAAAACTGAAGGGTGACGAGAAGGTTATCCATAAGAAAAGCGGCCATTCCGGGATCGATATCCGTTCTGATTTCTCCGGAAATCTGACCCTGAATTATTGCGGTTTTATAAGCGTCTGCGGTGATTGACTCCATTTTTTCCGCAAGTTTTTTTCCGAGTTCGGCGTTTCTTTCCGTTGTGAATTCATTGTAAAGCTTGATCATTACGGCGTTTCTTCTTGAAAAATCAATCGCCGCGCGAATCAGCTTTTCGAGTTTGAGAATGACGTCTTCCTCAACCTCGTTGATTGCGTCAAGAATCTCTTCAAGGGAAGAAATTCCGTAACTTACGCTTGTGAGGAAAAGGTCCGTCTTTGTGTCAAAATATTTATAAAGCGAGCCGACGCTGACTTCGGCTTTTTTTGCGATGGTATTGATGTTTGCGTTTTCAAAGCCCTTCGTTGCGAATTCGTTCACCGCAACATCAAGAATTTTTTTTCGTTTCTCCTCGGAAATGTTTTCAAAAGTTGCCTTGTGATAAACCTCTTTTCTTTCGGGCATTCTCTTTATTTCCCCCTGTTTTAAAAATTAAAGAATGTATAACCACTCTATTTTATCAACTGCTGACAAAAAATGCAAGTAATTTGACTCAAAAGATTGTTCTGTCGCCTTAAAAATAAAAACCGCCGCCGAAAACGGCAACGGTTTTTCAAAATCAGCAAAGAATTTTTCCTTTTTCAGTTTTCGAGAGCAAGATAATGGTTTTTGATGAATTCTTCCGTCTTTTTGTTCATGCGTTCCCTTTTTCCGGTGAGAACGTCGTCAAGAAAAAGAACAAGCTTTGACGAACGCAATTTTCTTTTTTTAACGAGAAGGGAAAGAAGTCCGTTCATCAGAAAAATATCGATTGAGCGGATTTTTAACGGAACTGCGAGAAGTTTTATTTTGAATGTATTCATGATTTTTCCTGCCTTCACTTTATTTTATTCAGTCGTTTTCGATGTGGCCTTTCGTTTCCCGACTGCATTGACATCATACATCAACACCGTCAAAATTTTTGTCACACTTTGTCGAAAGATTATTAAATTTTCTAAAAGCTGTTGCTTCACGGCGAAAGAAGATAAAAAGAAAAAGCGGCATATTACTGCCGCAGCCGGAGGGTCTAAGCGCGCCCTTCACCTCACGCTTAGGCCCTCATCCGAAAGCACACTCGTTGAAAGCGCACACCCCACGCTCAGTGTGCCGTACGGATAATTAAAAAGGGCTGCGGCAAAAATATACCGCCTTCAAAGGAAGAACATCAAATAAATCAAAACACTTTTTGATTTCAACGTTCATTAAAGCAGTTTCAGTTTACCACATTATTCGCTAAAATGCAAGCAAATATTAATAAATCTTTCCCCTGAATTCAAAAAAAGAAATCTTTTTTGCCGTAATCTTCTTGAAATCCCATAAACCTTGCAGTATAATATGTTAAAAAGATTGATTTTTGAACGGAGAAAAAACAAATGCTTGTTTCAACAAAGGGAAGATATGCGTTGAGAGTCATGATTGAACTTGCGACTCATGAAGAAGGCGAATATGTTCAGACAGCTCAGAACATTTCCGAAAAATATCTTGAAAGCATCATCGGAGTCCTCTCAAAGGCGGGGTTGCTTGACGGTCTGCGCGGAAAAGGCGGCGGCTACCGTCTCAACCGAAGCGCAAAAGATTACTCCGTCGGCGAAATTCTTCGTCTTACCGAAGGAACGCTTGCTCCCGTCTCCTGCCTTGAAGGAGACGAAAACACCTGCGAGCGCTGTACGGACTGCAAAACCCTTCCGATGTGGGAAAACCTTAACCGCCTCATTTCTTCTTATCTTGACGGTGTTTCAATAGATGATCTCAAAAACAACTGACGAAACGCATGCGCCGTTATGCCGCTATATTTAATAGTATAATAAGAGAGACAAAAAGCCGCTCCGAAAACCGGAACGGCTTTTTCCTTTTTACCTACCGAAACGCAGAAAAGCGCAATGAAGGTTTGTCGATTTTAAAATTTTGTTGATGTTTAACAAAATTTTACGGTTGGTTTTGTAAAATACCTTGACAATTACCAAAATTTGTAATAACATATAAGTTACCTCATAGTGAAGTGATTTTGGAGAGAATAGCTATGGAGAAAATATTGACGCGGCTTGTCCTATGCCGCAAAAGGAGTTATTAAAAATGGACAAACTTCTCTATGCAGTTCCCGTCGTCAGTGCTCTCGGTCTGCTGTTCGCTCTCTTCCTTGCGCTCAAGGTTAAAAAGCAACCGGCAGGTACCGAAAGAATGAAAGAAATCGCCGCTTCGATTCACGAAGGCGCAACGGCTTTTCTTTTTTCGGAGTACAAAATCATCGTCATCTTTGTTGCAGTGATCTTCCTTGCAATCGGTCTTCTGCTCAAAAACTGGCTTGAAGCCGTCTGTTTCGTTGTCGGTGCGCTGTTCTCGGTTGCCGCCGGCTATTGCGGAATGCGCGTTGCGACCCTTGCAAACGTCAGAACGGCAAATGCCGCAAAGGACCACGGAATGGCAAAAGCCCTTTCCGTTGCGTTTTCCGGCGGTTCGGTCATGGGTCTTTGCGTTGCGGGACTCGGCCTTCTCGGAATTTCGGTAATCTACATACTCACAAAGAACGATGCCGTTCTTTTCGGTTTCAGCCTCGGCGCTTCGTCAATCGCTCTTTTCGCCCGTGTAGGCGGCGGAATTTATACCAAAGCGGCGGACGTCGGCGCAGACCTCGTCGGAAAAGTTGAAGCCGGAATTCCCGAAGACGACCCGAGAAACCCCGCCGTTATTGCCGACAACGTGGGCGACAACGTCGGTGACGTTGCGGGAATGGGCGCAGACCTTTTTGAAAGCTACGGCGGAGCGGTTGTTTCCGCAATCACGCTCGGTCTCATTTTCTGCAAAAACGCAATGCCCGAAAAGCTCACTTACGGAGCAATGTATCCGCTCCTGATTGCCGCGCTCGGACTCGTTTCCTCAATTCTCGGAACATTCTTTGTTCGCGGAGACAAGAACCCGGCGAAGGCTCTCAAAACCGGAACATACGTTGCTTCCGGAATTGTTCTCGTCGGTTCGCTCGTTCTCAGCCAAATTTTATTCGGTTCGCTTTATTACGGAATCACAATCGTTGCCGGTCTTGTTGTCGGCGTTCTCATCGGATATTTCACCGAGGTTTACACATCGGACGCTTACCGATTCGTCAAAAAAATCGCAAAGCAGTCAGAAACCGGTTCGGCAACGAACATAATTTCCGGAATTGCAACCGGATTCCAATCAACGGCCGTTTCGATCATCTTCATCTGCATCGGAATTTTCGTTGCCTTCTTCTTCGGAAGCAAGTGCGGCGAAGGCGGCGGAATTTACGGAATCGCTCTCGCCGCAGTCGGAATGCTTTCAACAACGGGAATCACCGTTGCGGTTGACGCCTACGGTCCGATTGCCGACAACGCCGGCGGAATTGCCGAAATGAGCGGTCTTGACGAATCTGTTCGCGACATCACCGACAAGCTTGACTCGGTCGGAAACACAACCGCCGCAATGGGCAAAGGTTTTGCAATCGGCTCGGCGGCACTCACCGCCCTCGCCCTCTTCTTCTCATACAAGGAAGCGGTCGGAATCGGTTCAATTGACATTCTCAACAGCAACGTTGTTATCGGACTTTTCATCGGCGGAATGCTCCCGTTCATCTTTTCGGCTTTCACAATGGAATCGGTCAGCAAAGCGGCTTATCAGATGATTGAAGAGGTACGCCGTCAGTTCAGAACAATTCCCGGAATTCTTGAAGGCAAGAGCAAGCCCGACTACAAAACCTGCGTTGCGATTTCAACAAAAGCTTCGCTTCGCGAAATGATCGTTCCCGGCCTTCTTGCGATTGCGGCTCCGATTCTTATCGGCTGTGTTCTCGGCGTAAACGCTCTCGGCGGACTTCTTGCGGGTTCACTTGTCACAGGCGTTCTTCTTGCGATTTTCATGTCAAATGCAGGCGGCGCATGGGACAACGCAAAGAAATATATCGAGAGCGGAAATCACGGCGGAAAAGGCAGCGACGCACACAAAGCGGCCGTTGTCGGAGATACCGTCGGCGACCCGTTCAAAGACACTTCGGGCCCGTCAATCAACATTCTCATCAAGCTTATGACAATTGTTTCGCTCGTTTTTGCACCGCTCTTTGTTCTCATCAACGGCGGCGCAGGACTTCTCGGCTGAAAAACATAATCGAAAAAAATCCCGAGGCATTCAAGCTTCGGGATTTTTTACGTCTCTCGCATCCGTGCGTCAGAATACTGCGATTGATTTTCGTTTTTCTGTACATTATCGTCCGTTGCAAAGGAAACGGACAATTGCTCCTTTTCCTTTCCGAAGTTTCATTTTGGGGTCTTATCCGTGTCTTACTGACGCTGTTTTTATCCGGCGAAAATTTTCGGCTCGGCGTTTTTGATCTTTTTCAAAAGTCCGTTTCGGCTTTTGTACGTTTTCAAATCAAAAAAGATTTGAATTTTTTTGATTTTTTATGATTTAACTGTTGACATTTGCCACAATATAGGTTATAATAGCGGAGCTGTGTTGAAAGTGCTGCTATGGCGCAGTCGGTAGCGCGCATCCTTGGTAAGGATGAGGTCACCAGTTCAAATCTGGTTAGCAGCTCCACAAACGCGAAAACGCTCAAAGCCTTTATTTATAAGGGTTTCGGGCGTTTCTTTTTTTGCCTTTTAACCTAACAGCTCCCCTAAAAAATCAGACCTCGGAATGAAAATGAGGGCAAAATTCAACCTTTTGTGCAACTTTTTGATTGCCGAAGCACCCTCAAAGCCTTATGTATCAACGGTTTTCGCCATTTTTCAGTTGCAACTTTTTTTGCAACTCACACAGTGTAAAGCGCTTCAACCGCTTCTGTTGTTTTGGTAGGTGTTCCCCTGCCGTTGACATAATGTTTGAAAGTCATTGTCGGACTTGTATGTCCTGCCGCTTTTTGAACAGCCGAAACATCTTTTGTCTGCTCATATATATCGGTAAGAACGGTAGGTCTGAAACGAATAGGAGTAATCTTATCGTCAAAGTCCATTTCCTTTTGAATTCTGTCGCACATTCTGCGAACCTGTGTGTACGACAGAGCTTTTTCACCGCCGATGACAAACTCATTGTCGGGTTTAGGCTCAAGATACTGAACGGCGGATTTGAACAAGCCTAACTGTCTGACACTGCCTGCG
>JAUNFH010000145.1 GCA_030525185.1 Clostridia bacterium | reverse complement strand
AATTACACCTCGAAAAACAAAATACGATTGATATTATATCAGCAATGAACGGTTGTGTCAATGAAGGAAAGTGATTTTAACTGTTGAATTTTCGGGAAAATTGTGATAGAATATCCGACGGAAAATTCATTATATCGGAGGAACTTAAAAATGAGCAAGTTTTATCTCAAAGACGGCGAAGTTTTTATTCCGGAAAGCATCAATCCGGAGCTCACAAGACTTTCAAACTCAATCATCAAAGCAACAAAAACCTCTTTCAAATTCAAGCTTAAATCAACCTCGCTTCAAAACGCTCTCAAAGGCGGAGACGTTGAACTCATGAAGTCGCTCATGCAGAAATGCTTTGAAAAAAACGGTGCGCTTTATGAAAAGGACATGGAGCTTTCCGGCGTTGTGATCGGTGACGTTGACGACAGATTTTTTGAAGACAAGGACGTTGATTTCTTCAAAAATCAGATAAAGATTCTCATTGACTTTGCGTCAATCAATACTGTTGTCGAATCAAAGATGATGCCGCTCATGAGCGCTTCCTGCAAGAAGGTATACAACAAGAACATTGACGAGCTTTTGTTCTTTTCAAACCAGACCGAAATTCTCAAACTTTCCGAACAGGAAGAAGAAAGCGAAGAATAAAACAATTCAAAAATCAATCAACCGGCAGATTCGCACAGAAACTGTCGGTTGATTTTTTAATACACAATATTGTTTGCGTCCAGCCATTCTTCAAGGCAAAGGCCGCTTTTTTTGATGAGCCTTGCGTTTTGAATTCCGACAAAGCGCCAGTGCCACGGTTCATATGTCACACCGGTGACGTTTTGTTTGTCCTTTGGATACCGAAGAATAAAGCCGTAATTTTGAGCGTTTTTCATCAGCCACGCATATTCTTTTGAATATGCAAAGGAATCAAGCGTATTGCAGATATCCATTGCAAGGCCGAGATTGTGTTCGCTCGTTCCTGGGGGAAGAATAACTTCGGCGGCTTTTTTTGCCGCGGCCTTTCGGCTTAACCCGTATTGATTCATGTAAACGTTCGTGAGGTTGTTATAGTTCCATTCCTGATGAATGTAGCTGCGGTAGCCGGAATAGGCTGTGAGCGTAATGCCGTCATTTTTTGCCGCACGGTACATTTTGACGTAATACGGCGTGACACGTTTGTCAAGTCTTGTTCCGCTGTCTAATACGTAAGAAACTTCCGTTTCGTGATTCCTTGAAAATTCCCTTGTAAAATTGACAACGACAAGTTTCCAATCCTGACCCTCAAGGTCAACAAGAAGGCGGCCGCTTTCGGAAAGTTTTCGATTTGGGATTTTTACCCTTGCCGCTTTTGAAGGAAAAGAATAAAAGTTTTTCCCGTCGACGTTTCTGTATGCTTTGACCGAATATCGGTGAACGCTTTTCGGAAGAAGGTTGTTAAGTTTGACGCTGTTCGTTTTCAGCCTTTTTATCGGAATATACTTTCCCGATTCGCAATCATATTCGAGAAGAAGAAAGCGAACGTTTTTTCCGCGTTTTTTCCAAGTCAGGGTCACGGAAGTTTGTGTCGCTTTTGCAACTTTGAGTTCTGAAACCCGTTTGGGAACGATTTTGAATTTTACGGTTTTTGAACCCGAAAAACCGCTTTTTTCGATGCCTGTAACCGTTATTGAAGCAAAGCCGATTCTTTTGTTGTTGTAATATTTTACGGTGTAATCAACATTTTCCGAAAGTTGTTCGCCGTTAAACGAAACGGTGATTTCAGGCCGTATAAACTTTCCGGTGTATTCGCAGTTTCTTTTTACTTGAATTTTGCAGTTGTTTATGTTTACGGCCTTTTGCACGGCTTCGATTCGTAACGGTTCTTTTGCAAAAGACGGAAACGAAACGCAAAAGACAGACGTAAACACCGCCGCAAGAACGAGAAAAAGCGAAACGATTTTTTTGTTCATATGGACACCTCCGAAAAATGAATTAATATGAAGATAAAACCATGAATTTTTTTTGTAATATAAAGACCGGGCTAAGATTGGAAATATCAATTTTTAAATATGTCAAATCCAGCATAAAAAGTTACATTGCTTTTTTTGAGGTCGGGATTGTTACTTCTTATGCAAAGGTTATGGTTTGCAACCATTTTGCTATAGCTAAGCAACGCCCAGTCATATGCCATATTGTCAATAAGCTTATTCATGTCAGGTTTTTCCTTTGAACGAACGCCATAGTTTGCAACATAGACAGGCATATTTAGTTTGCTTTCGCCATAAACAATGTCGCTTTTAATCATTGGCAGTTTGTACTTTCGCGCATATTCCTGAGCATAGCTTCCCGGAGCACATTTTATGGTGGGCCTCCATTTCGCAAATTCGAGCGTTGTTAAATAGCTGAAACGATTGACATCTGAGATTTCATTTTTCCAAGCAAATGCCTTTTCACCTATTTTTTCTACAGATGGCGGAATATCAATAGCTTTAAGATTTATACAGCGTGAAAAAGCTTCTTCTTCTATCTCTTTTAAACCGGTAGGCAAAGACACAGAGCTTAGTGCAAAACAGCTTGAAAACGCATCGCTTCCAATACGTGCAACACCCTGAGGTATGGTTATTTTTTTTAGCTTAGTGCAGTAGCTAAATGTACCAACAGATATTGCATACAATGATTTCGGTAAAACGACATCCTCAATCGGTAAACCTCCAAACGCAGAACTACCGATATAATATACAAACTCAGGAATTTCCAATGTTCGTATTTGCGTTCCGCAGAAGGCGCTGTCTCCTATGACTTTAAGCGTTTCAGGCAGTTTGATTTTTTGCAGAGAGCTACATCCCAAAAAGCAGAAATTACCTATACTTATAACTCCATACGGAATTATAATTTCGGTAATGCTTTCGATATTTCTGAAAACGCCTTCTCCAAGTGCATAAACATGCATTCCGTCAATCACTTTTGGAATGACGATTTTTTTGTCATCAAAGCCGACATACTTTGTAATCATCGCACCGCCTCTGTAAGGCTCAATTCTGAAAAGCTCTGCCGGTGATTCAACTTCGGGCTTAGGCGGTTCTGGTTTAGGTGGCTGTGGCTTCGGAGTTTCTTTGACTACCGGTTCCGGTTTGGCACCGAATATGAAGTTGTGAAACTTTTCTTTAAAAGTTAACGGTTCATCTTTTGTTTGAGCGGTTTTGCTTTGGGTGCTTTTGGCTTCCTCTTTTTTTGCTTGTTCTTTCTCTTTTGTTCCTCGGTCGCATGTGTCTATAAGCTGAAAAACTGTATCTTTGAAGCGCAGAACAGATTCCGAAGCGGATTTGTTGTTTTGAGTATGTTTCAATATAATTTCAAAAGCGTTGTTAATAACTTTTCTTTCTTCGTCCGTCAATGCCATATGCTTCCTCCTTATATGAAAAATTCGGTACTTTCATTATCCGCCGAAACACACCTTTTGTCAATCATTAAAACAAAAAAGGTTACGGCGCAAAACAAAAACTTTGAACCGTAACCTTTATTTATGCTTTTAGTTTACTTTCTGAACTGCTGTTTCATTCTCTGCTCTTTTGAAAGAATAACCTTTCTGAGTCTGAGCGAAACGGGGGTAACTTCAAGAAGTTCGTCGTCCTTGATGAATTCCATGCATTGCTCAAGGCTGAGCGTTGTGGGCGGAACAAGGCGGAGTGCATCGTCCGAACCGGAGGCACGGGTGTTGGTCAGGTGCTTCTGCTTGCAAACGTTGCAAACAACGTCCTCGCTTTTTGCGCATTCGCCGACGATCATGCCCTCATAAACCGGAACGCCCGGTCCGATGAAGAGACGGCCTCTGTCCTGAGTGTTGAAAAGTCCGTAACCGGTGCTTTCACCCGTTTCGTGAACAACGATTGAACCGCGGTCTCTTGTTTGAATGTCGCCCTTATATGGCTCGTAGCCGGCAAAGAGCTGGTTGATGATTCCGTTTCCGTTTGTGTCGGTCATGAACTCGCTGCGATAACCGATGAGTCCTCTTGACGGAATCTTGAATTCAAGGTGAGTCATTCCGCCGTCACGGACACCCATGTTTTCAAGTTCTCCCTTTCTTGAGCCGAGCTTTTCCATAACCGAACCGACGTACTGTTCCGGAACTTCGACGATAAGAAGTTCCATCGGCTCCATAAGAACGCCGTTTTCCTTTTTCATGATTACCTTCGGGCGGGAAACCTGGAATTCGTAACCCTGGCGGCGCATTGTTTCAATGAGGATTGAAAGATGAAGTTCGCCGCGTCCGCTGACTTTGAAGGTGTCGGTTGAATCGGTTTCCTCAACGCGCATACTTACGTTAGTTTCAACTTCTTTGAAAAGGCGGTCACGAAGGTTACGCGAGGTTACGAATTTTCCTTCCTGTCCGGCAAAGGGACTGTTGTTGACGATGAAGTTCATTGAAATCGTCGGTTCGTCGATTTTTACGAAGGGGAGCGGTTCAATTTTTTCCGGGTCGCAGGCGGTTTCGCCGATGTTGAGGTCGGCAATACCCGAAACGCAGACAAGGTCGCCGAGCGCCGCTTCTTCAACTTCAACGCGCTTGAGTCCTTCAAACTGATAAAGTTTTGAAATTCTGACGTTTTCGCGTTCGCCGTCGGTTTTGCAAAGAACAACCTGTTCGTTGCGCTTGATATGACCTCTTTCAACTCTGCCGACGCCGATTCTTCCGATGTAATCGTCGTAATCAAGGCTTGAAAAGAGAATCTGAAGCGGGCCGTTCATGTCGCCGTGCGGCGGGTCGATGTTTTCGAGAATCGAATCGAAAAGCGGCCTCATGTCGCCTTCGCGAACGGAAGAGTCGAGCGAGGAATAGCCGTCTTTTGCGGAAGCATAGACAACGGGGAACTCAAGCTGGTCTTCGTCCGCACCGAGTTCGATGAAAAGGTCAAGAACTTCGTCGATAACTTCGGCCGGTCTTGCGCCGGGGCGGTCGATTTTGTTGACAACGACAATTACCTTCTTTTTAAGGCCGAGCGCTTTTTTGAGAACGAATCTCGTCTGCGGCATGCAGCCTTCAAAAGCGTCAACGAGAAGAAGAACGCCGTCAACCATCATGAGAATGCGTTCAACCTCGCCGCCGAAGTCGGCATGGCCCGGGGTGTCAACAATGTTTATTTTTACGTCCTTGTAATGGACAGCGGTATTCTTTGAAAGAATTGTGATTCCTCTTTCGCGTTCAAGGTCGTTTGAGTCCATGACTCTTTCGGCAACCTGCTCGTTTTGGCGGAAGATTCCGCTTTGCTTCAAAAGTTCGTCAACGAGGGTGGTCTTTCCGTGGTCAACGTGAGCAATGATTGCAACATTTCTGATATCCTGTCTGACGTCCATAATTTCACCTTAGTTTTTTCAAATTTTTTCAATAATATACTGTATATACTGTGGTTTCAACAAAAACTTATTTTATCACGAATTCAAAAATAACGCAAGTTGAAATTGGACAGAACGCAAGCGCGCTTTTTGTGCAAAATAAACAGAGAAATTAATAATTTTTTTAATTGACATAAGCCGATAAATAAGGTATAATATTGACTAACAGTGAGCAATCGCTCACCTTCAGCTGTGTTAATGAATAATCATTCAAATATTTTCAGGAGGCTCAACACTATGGACACAAGATTTGCAATCACCGATTACGTTGACGCAAAAGCCGTTACCGAAA
>JAUNFH010000144.1 GCA_030525185.1 Clostridia bacterium | reverse complement strand
GAACTTCTGAAAGAACACGGGTACGAACACGACGGACGCATTTTTAAAGCCGTAAAACCCAATCATGACACAATCGTCTTTTTCTGTCATTTCGGCGTTGAATGCGTTCTTCTCAGCCATCTTCTTTCGGTAAGTCCGATGCCGTTTTGGCATAATTTTGCGGCTCTTCCGACTTCTGTGACGACTCTTGTTACAGAAGAAAGAGAAAAAGGGATTGCCTCTTTCCGAATTCTTTCTTTCGGAGACCTCAGCCATCTGTACAAGGGCGGCGAGGAACCGTCATTCGCCTGCCGCTTTTGTGAGTGTTATAATGACAAGACGCGCCATTGATTTTTGTTGAATAGTGACGAAAACACTCCGCAGAAGTGAAAAATTATTGACATTGAAAGCTTAAGCGAATATAATTAAATGAACGTTTAAATACGTATAACCAGAGAGGAGAAAAACAATGAACGCAGAATACTCATCACTTTTCACTCCTTGGAAGATCGGCAACGTTGAAATCAAAAACAGAATTGTTCTTTGCCCGATGGGCGGAACGTCGCTTTTTGGTTGGATGGAACCGAACCATTTTGACAAGGAATCAGCAAAGTTCTTTCTTGAAAGAGCAAAGAACAATGTCGGTCTCATCATCCCCGGCATTGCACCGCTCAAAGACACAATCGGCAACCGCTGGCTTTATCAGAACAAAAAAATGTTCAAAGAGCTCAAGGTTTTCATGGACGAAATTCATAAGACCGGAGCAAAGCTTTTTGTTCAGCTCACAGCCGGCTTCGGTCGTTCTTTTGCAATCACCGATCCGCTTGCAAAGCTGTATAACACTCCCCTTCGCACACTCATGAAGCCCGTTCTTGACCTCGGCTATCTTTGTGCAAGTCCGAGTGAACTTCCGTCACGCTGGGCAGAAAACGTTACCTGCCGTGCGCTTTCAAAAGCCGAAATCGAAGAAATGGTTGAAGCTTTTGCAAAAACGGCCGCTCTCTGCAAGGAAGCAGGTGTTGACGGCGTTGAAATTCACGCCGTTCATGAGGGCTACCTCATCGACCAGTTCACAATGAAATATACAAACAAGCGTACCGACGAATACGGCGGCTCGTTTGAAAACCGTTATCGTTTCCCCGTTGAAATAGTAAAACGCGTCAAGGCAGTCTGCGGAAATGATTATCCGGTTTCGCTTCGCTATTCGGTTCTTTCAAAAACAAAAGATTTCTGCTACGGCGCTCTTCCCGGTGAAGAAGGTTACACTGAAGTCGGCCGTGACATGGAAGAAAGCGAAAAGGCTGCAAAATATCTTCAGGACGCAGGCTATGACATGCTCAACGCCGACAACGGTACTTACGACGCATGGTACTGGGCACATCCGCCGGCGTACATGCCGCAAAACTGCAACCTCGACGATGTTGCTCATATCCGTGAATTTGTTGACATTCCTGTCGTCTGCGCCGGAAGAATGGAACCCGACGTTGCAGCAAAGGCAATCGAAGAGGGAAAAATCGACGCAATGGGCGTTGCCCGTCAGTTCCTTGCCGATCCCGCTTGGATTACAAAACTGATGAGCGGAAAACTTGAAGATATTCTTCCCTGCATCTGCTGCCACAACGGCTGCTTCAACATGGCTCACTATAAAGGTCATGCAAACGACCAGGACTTCAGCGATTCGGCCCACATGGCCCGCTGTGCCCTTAATCCGCAAACAATGCAGAGCGGAAAATATAAAATCGTCAAGGCCTCAAAAATCAAGAACATTGCCGTCATAGGCGGCGGAATCGGCGGAATGGAAGCCGCAAGAGTTCTTGCGCTTCGCGGCCACAAGGTCACAATCTACGAAAAGAGCGACAAACTCGGCGGAATTTTCATTGCCGCAGCCGCTCCGTCATACAAAGAAAAAGACAGAGACCTCATCGAATGGTACAAGCGCGAAATCGCAAAGCTTCCGATAACTGTCAAACTCAACACCGAAGTTAAGGACATCAACTCACTCGGCGCGGACGAAATCATTGTTGCAACAGGCTCAAAGGCAAGAAAAATTCCCGTTAAGGGAGCAGATCTTGCAATGGATGCAACCGAATTTCTTCTCGGCGAAAAGACCGTCGGAGACAAAGTTGTAATCGTCGGAGGCGGACTCACCGGCTGCGAAATTGCGTATGACCTTTATCTCCACGGAAAGAAACCGGTCATTGTTGAAATGAAGGACGACCTTGTTGCGGTCAAAGGTGTCTGCCTTGCGAACTCAAGCTTCCTTCGCGATTTCTTCAAAACGAACAAAGTTCCCGTTTATCTCGAGACAAAACTCGGCGAGGTTCTTCCCGACGGCATCATGGCAACAGACAAGGACGGAAAGAGCTTTAAAATTGACGCCGACAGCGTAATTCTTTCCGTCGGATACATTCCGACACCGCTCGCCGTTGAAGGAAAGAACGTTCACGTTATCGGCGACGCAGATAAAATCGGCAACCTCCGCACCGTTATTTGGGGCGCTTGGGACGTTGCGATGAAGCTTTGATTTCCGGACGAATGGAATCTTTCAGAGAAAAAGCCGTAAAATTGCTTTTTGAAAATCAAGACGAAAAGTACCGTGACTTTAACAACAAACTGATTCCCGGAATTGATCAGAATTTTGTAATCGGGGTCAGAGTTCCGAAAATCAGAGCAATTGCAAAAGAACTTTTCCGTGAAGGCGGATACGAAGATTTTTTTGCTTCCCTTCCGCATGAATATCACGAGGAAAATCTTCTCCATGCAATGATGATTGAACTTTTCAAAGATTTTGACAAAGCCGTTTTTGAAACGGAACGTTTTCTGCCGTACATAAACAATTGGGCGGTTTGCGACTGCTTTTCGCCGAAGTGTTTCAAAAAAAACAAAGAACGTTTGCTTGAAAAAATATTGCTTTGGATCAAAGCGGATGACACATACACCGTACGCTTTGCTATGAAAATGCTTATGACGTATTTTCTTGACGATGATTTTAAAGATGAATATCTTGAATCGGTTGCCGGTGTCAAAAGCGAGGAGTACTATCTGAAAATGATGCAGGCATGGTTTTTTGCAACGGCACTTGCAAAGCAATATGAAAGTACCGTTCCTCTTCTTGAAAAACACGTTCTTCCGATTTGGGTGCACAACAAAACGATTCAAAAAGCAATTGAGAGTTTCCGTGTTACCGATGAACACAAAGCGTATCTCAGATCTTTAAAAAGAAAATAATTACAAAAAAACTCGGTGGGTACTCTCCTGCCGAGTTTTTTCCTGTCTGATGATTCATTTTGCTTTTCGGAGCAATCATTTGAAACACTTCTGTAATTAATCCAACATTTTGTCATAATTTGTATTGACTTTCCCGCCAAAAAGTTGTAAAATACGCATGATAGACATTTGTACATTTTGTCGAAAAATTTTAGAACAATATATTTTTAAATGTACAAGTTTCAGAAAAGTTTGTCCGATTATATGTTACGGACGCAGAATGGGGTAATGGAAATGAACAAAAAATTAATCAGTCTTTTTCTTGCAGTGATAATGCTTGTCACGGCCGTTCCGATGACAGCATTCGCAAAAGAAGAAAGCTATCCCGTTGTAATCAACTCGGGATATTCGTCGTCTCAGATTTTTATGTTTGACGACGAAGGAAACATCGACCACAGAGTTTGGGGACTCGACGTCGGCGGAATTCTCACAACGGCTCTCAAAGATATTCCGTATCTCACCGCCGCAAATCTCGAATATTTCGTCAGCAAAAATCCCGAGAAGATTTATAAGCAGATTTGCAAAACAGTTAACAGTGCCGTTGACGAAATGAAGCGCAACCCGGACGGAACTCCGAAGTATAATACCGGAGCATGGCCGACAAAGCCCGAAGAAAGCAACATGAAATATGTCTATGACAACCTTGAAACGAACGAATATATTCAGGGAACGATTCATGAAAAAAGATATACACCGATTCTCTGCGAGAAAATCGGTGCGGAAAACGTTTTTCAGTTTTCAACAGACTGGCGTCAGGAAATAATTCTTTGCGCGCGCGATCTCGGTAAGTATATCAAATCGGTTCTCGATTACACCGGAGCAAAAAAGGTAAATATTTTCAGTGAAAGCCACGGCGGCCAGACTACAGGAACTTATATTTCCCTTTGCTCAATCGTTGACAAGGGCGGCGAAGCGGCAGAAAAACTCGCTTCCCTCCTCGGAATGAAAACGAGCGACCTTAAAACTATTTTCAACCTTGATTACGTCAACAACGCTGTTATGAATTCGCCGGCAATCGGCGGCGTTCAGATTGCATATGATATAATTTCAGGACAAATGCACGCAGACATCACAAGAATCCTTGAATTTTATGAATATGCAAACAACCCGCTTTATGAGATCTTTGGCGGAGACGAATATATGTGGGAAGCCGAATACGAATGGCTCCTTGCCTTTGCAAAGCTCGACAAAACGAACGGATTCCTCAACAAAATCGTTCAAAACGATGACCTTATGTATAATATTGTTTTGACATTCGGAAGTCTTTGGGATTTTGTCGATACCGAGCATTACGAAGAAATCAAAGCTTCAAAACTCAACACGCCCGAAAGACAGGCTGCGTTTGCACCTATCATTAAAAATACCGACTATTCACATTACTATGTAATGCCGTATGTTGATGAAAATCTTTCATACGCAAGAAGCAAGGGTGTTAATGTTAACATTGTTTGCGGAACGGATATCACCCCCGCAACCGGTTCTCCGGTCAACAGCGACTGTCTTGTTGCAACCAAAACCGCTTCGGGCGCAAAAGTTGCCGACTATGGTTATCGTTTCAGCAACGGTTACACAACCGACGTTAACGATCCACTCGTCAATTGCACAAACAAAGCACACAATCACGTTTCTCCCGGAATGAATGTTGACGCCGCATACGGATATCTTCCGGAAAACACATGGTACATCGAAGGTCAGTTCCATGCACAGTATGCGTTTGACAGCTATGCACTTGCTCTTACAAACAAACTTCTTCTCACAAAGGATCTTACCGACGTTCACTCGGACGCAAACTTCCCGCAGTTTGAAACAACTTACAACGCAAAATGCGGTGTTCACGCAAAATTTGACAAGTCGCTTAACGGCAGAGCTTCAGAAAAAGACACAGCTCTTATCATTGAAAACCTTTCAAAGAAGAGCGGAATCGAACTTGTTTCAATCAAAGTTGAAGGCTCGGACATTGCTTTTGAAAACGTTGCCGGAAAGAAAATTGCAATCGGCGAAAAGATCAGCCTTCCAATTACCGGTTCGGTTAAGGAAAAAGGTATGACAAACTTTACCGTTACAATTTACTATCTCGAAGACAACTCCCTTTTCTCAATCGATTCAAGAAGATTCAATTTCTCGGTTGACAACACCGAGCTTGCAGATTACGACGCTTCAAAACCGCTCACGAAGGCTAAAACAAGTCCTGTTTACATATCAAGTTCAGACGTAAACGAAACTCTTGCAAATTATGATTTTTCAATCCAAATCAAAGCAATCGTTCTCTCGATGGTTCACATTCTGACAACGGTTGTTGAAATGATCAAGAAAGTTGCGTCAAAATAAAGCCTACAGTAAAGGACAGCAGTTTATATGAACTGCTGTCCTTTTTTATTATATTCAGTCAACCGAAAGAAACATTATTACAGTTTTTGGTTT
>JAUNFH010000143.1 GCA_030525185.1 Clostridia bacterium | reverse complement strand
GGCGAGTCGATTGAAACTCTTGTCAACATAACTTTTTTCACCATATAAATTTATTTAAAATCAAATATAATATTTTAAATATATAATATATATATTTAAATAAATATTAATTGAACTTCAAAATTCAACCGTTACATTTTTCCACCCGTTGTTATAAAAATGTTGATAATTTTTATTTTCAACCAAAAATACCTTCAAAAACGGGTAAAAAATAAGATATTCCGTCCGTTTGATAAAAATTTTCAAAACGATGGAATACTCATGAAAGAAAAAATTATTAAATGCAGACGCCTGCCTGCAAACGGAGGTCAAAATGCAATATAATGCTAAAAATTATGACGTCATTGTTATAGGCGCAGGTCACGCCGGAATCGAAGCCGGTCTTGCCGCAGCAAGGCTTGGTGTGTCCGTCGGCGTTTTCACAATCAATATGGACTGGGTCGGCAATATGCCGTGCAATCCTTCAATCGGCGGAACGAGCAAAGGCCACCTTGTCCGTGAGATCGACGCTCTCGGCGGAGAGATGGGTAAGGCCGCTGACGAAAACACTCTTCAAAGTCGAATTCTCAACCGCGGAAAAGGCCCGGCCGTTCATTCGCTTCGTGCTCAGATTGACCGGAGAAGATACAGCGAATACATGAAAAACGTCATGGAGTCTCAGCCGAATCTTGAAATTGTTCAGGCCGAGATTACCGATATCAAACAGCTTGAAACAGGGGAGTGGCAACTTCTTACCCGCCTTGAAGCGATTCATAAGGCTAAGTGCGTTGTTCTTGCAACGGGAACTTTTCTCGGCGGAAAGATCTATGTCGGTGACGTTTCCTATGAAGGCGGGCCGGACGGAATGTTCGCTTCAACCGAGCTTGCCGCCTCGCTCAAGAGTTTGGGAGTACCGACAAGAAGGTTCAAAACCGGAACGCCGTCAAGAGTCAACAAAAGAAGCATTGACTTTTCTCGCCTTGAAAAGCAGGATGGAGACAAAAGGCCGGTTCCATTTTCTTTTGATACCGAGCATCCGATTGAAAACAAGCTTTCGTGCTACATGACCTATACCAACAGCGAAACAAAGCGAGTTATTCTTGAAAACATTCACCGTTCTCCGCTTTACGGCGGAAAGATCGACGGAGTCGGTCCGAGGTATTGTCCGAGCATTGAAGATAAAATTGTCCGCTTTTCCGAAAAGGAGCGCCATCAGCTTTTCATTGAGCCTTGTGGCGAGCACACTCAGGAAATGTACCTTCAAGGGATGTCGTCCTCTCTTCCGGAGGACGTTCAGCTTCAATTTTTGCGTACTATTCCCGGACTTGAAAACGTTCAGGTTATGAGAACGGCGTATGCGATTGAATATGACTGCGTCGATCCGCTCGCTTTGTATGCTTCTCTTGAGTTCAAAAACTATCCCGGCCTTTTCGGTGCGGGGCAGTTCAACGGCTCAAGCGGATACGAAGAAGCCGCCGCTCAGGGACTTATTGCCGGAATCAACGCCGCAAAAAAGGTTCAGAAAAAAGAACCGCTCATTCTTGACCGAGCGAGTTCATATATTGGAACGCTCATTGACGACCTTGTTACAAAAGGCTGCAGCGACCCTTACCGAATGATGACTTCACGTTCCGAATATCGCCTTATTCTCCGTCAGGACAATGCCGACCTCAGACTGACCGAAATCGGCTACCAAATCGGACTTGTCGGTGAAGAAAAGCACGAGAGGCTGCTTAAAAAGCAGGAGCTTATAAAAAAAGAACTCAAACGCATTGAAACAACCGGACTTGCGCCGAGTGATGAACTCAACGAACTCCTTGTTTCACGTGAAACATCCGCAATGACGAACGGTTGCCGATTGATTGACCTCATTCGCCGACCGCAGCTTTCATACGAACTTTTGAAGCCGTTCGACCTCACAAGACCCGACTACCCGGACGAGGTTTTTGAACAGGTTGAGATTGAAGTAAAATATGAAGGCTATATCAAGCGTCAACTTGCACAGGCGAAGGAGATGCGCCGACTTGAAAGCCGTGCTCTTCCGGAAACACTTAATTACAGTGAAATCACCGGCCTTCGCATGGAGGCACAGGAAAAGCTTGATAAGGTTAAACCGAAAAACCTCGGTCAAGCCTCAAGAATTTCAGGCGTCAGTCCGGCAGATATCTCGGTTCTTCTGATATATCTGAGAAAAAATGAAATCTGAGCATTGTTTCACGTGAAACAATGCTTGCCGAAAGGATATAATATGTTTATACCTCTTGAAAAACTTAAAGAATATGCGCTGAACTTTGGAGTCCTACTCGACGATACGGCGCTCGAACGGTTTGATACTTACGGCAGACTTCTTGCCGAATGGAACGAAAAAATCAATCTCACCGCAATCACCGACCCGGAAGGGATTGCACTCAAACATTTTGCGGATAGCCTTTCCGTTTTGAAGTACTGCGAAATAGGTGAGGGCGCAAGCCTTATCGACGTGGGAACGGGCGCGGGTTTTCCCGGTCTTGCCCTTTTGATTGCCCGTCCGGACATAAAACTGACTCTTCTTGACAGCACGAAAAAAAAGCTCACGGTGATTGAAGATATACTTTCAAACATCGGTCTTTCGGCTGAACTTCTTCATTCCAGAGCCGAAGAGGCGGGTCAAAAAGAAGAATACCGTGAAAAGTTTGATTTTGCAACGGCGAGAGCGGTTGCAAACCTAAGAGAACTTTCGGAGTACTGCCTTCCGTTCGTCAAAAAAAGCGGTTCGTTCATCTCAATGAAAGCAGCAAAAGCCGACGAAGAAATCTCCGGTGCAAAGAAAGCAATCGCCGTCCTTGGCGGAAAAATCGAAAAAGCCGAAAGTTTTGTCCTCGGCGAAGCGGGGGAGAGAAACATCATTATGATTAAAAAAGTTTCGTCAACACCCGGCAAATATCCGCGCCCGTCGGCAAAAATCGCAAAAAATCCGCTCGAATAAGCCGAAAATAAAGAGAACTTGGACAAAAAACAAAAAACGAATATATTGGACAAACCTTTCCCGCTGTGATAAAGTAATGATAATTACAGTAAGGGGAGGTTTTCTCTTTGATTGAAGAAAAGCTGCGCTCGGCAGGACAGGTTTTGCTCATTCCAAACGAAAAAATCTATCCGAATCCGAATCAGCCGAGAAAAGTTTTTGACCAAGGCGAACTTGTCAATCTTGCAATCAGTATCAGAATGAACGGAATTCTTCAGCCGATTACGGTTCGGCAAACGGAAAAGGGATATGAACTCGTTTCCGGCGAAAGAAGGCTCAGAGCGTCAAGACTTGCCGGAATGGTTGCCGTTCCGTGCATTATTATTGACGTCAACGAGCTGAAATCCGCAATTTACTCACTGATTGAAAATCTTCAAAGGCAGAATCTCGGCTATTTTGAAGAAGCGCTCGCAATTGAAAAGCTGATGGATCAGTTTTCGCTTTCTCAGGAGGAGGCGGCTCGGCGGCTCGGAAAAGCGCCGTCAACGGTTTCAAACAAACTGAGACTTCTTACGCTTCCGCTTGAAGCGCAAAAGCTTCTTGTTCAAAATTCGCTTTCGGAGCGCCACGCACGAGCACTTTTAAAGCTTGACGAAGAAGACGTTGTTCCGATATTAAAAAAGATTATTGATAAAAAATTTAATGTTGCTCAAACAGAAAAATATATCGAAGAGTTTACGTCGGAAAGAAATCCGCCGAAAAGGGTGACGAAGCGTTCGTTCAGCAGTGTAAAAATTTTTCTCAACACGGTTGAAGGAGCGGTAAAGACAATGAAAAACGCCGGAATCAATGCCGACGTGAAAAGAGAAGAAACGGAAGAAAGTTTTGTCTATAAAATAACTATTCCAAAATAAAAAAATAAGTGCTGTTCCGAAAAAGAACAGCACTGTTTTTTTGTTGTTATTCCTGATTCGCCGAAAGAGCGTCAAGCGACTGTTTTTTGAGGTATGCGTTGATGAAGCCGTCAATGTCGCCGTCCATAACGGCATTGATGTTGCCCATTTCATAGCCGGTTCTGTGGTCTTTCGCAAGGGTATACGGCATGAAAACATATGAACGGATCTGACTGCCCCAGCCGATTTCCTTTTGGTCGCCTTTGATGTCTTCAATTTTGTCAAGGTGTTCGCGCTCTTTGATTTCAATGAGCTTTGATTTGAGCATTCTCATGCAGACTTCACGGTTTTGGTGCTGGCTTCGTTCAACCTGACAGCTGACAACGATTCCGGTCGGAATATGAATAAGACGAACAGCGGATGAAGTTTTGTTGACTTTCTGTCCGCCTGCACCGGAAGCGCGGTAAACTTCCATTTTGATGTCTTCGGGATTGATTTCAACTTCGATTGTGTCGTCGATTTCCGGCATAACTTCAAGCGAAGCGAATGAAGTGTGTCTTCTTCCCGAGGAATCGAACGGAGAAACGCGGACAAGGCGGTGAACGCCCATTTCGCTTTTAAGATAGCCATATGCGTTTTCGCCTTCAACGAGAACGACGGCGGATTTGAGTCCGGCTTCGTCGCCGTCAAGGAAGTCGAGCGTTGTGAATTTATAGCCGTGTTTTGTTGCCCACTGGCCGTACATTCTGAAAAGCATCTGACACCAATCCTGAGCCTCCGTTCCGCCTGCACCGGCGTGGAAGGTGAGAATTGCGTTCTTTGCGTCGTACTCACCGGAGAGGAGAGTTGAAAGCGTTTGTTTTTCAAGTTCTTTTTCAACCTTTTCAACGCTTTCACGGCATTCGTCAACGAGGTCAAGGTCGCCTTCTTCATCGGAAAGCTCAATCATCATCATTGCGTCGTCATAAGCGGTTTTAAGGTCGTCATAGGCTTTGATTTTGTTTTTGAGCGAAGCGATGCGCTGGAGAACCTTTTGAGAATTTGCAAGGTCGCCCCAAAAATCTTCGGCGGCGGTCTGCTTTTCAAGCTCCGCAATTTCGTCGCTCATTTTTTTGAGGCCGAGTGCGTCGGCAAGCTCGGTCAGGGGCTTTTCGCTTTCCAAAAGGCGGAGTCTGAGTTCTTCAAACTGAATCATTTAAATTACACATTCCTTTCGTGCGTCATAATATAAGTAAATTTCTCTCTGAACATAAAAATATTAAATCATAAGAAATATCCTTTCAAGGACATAATAAAACACTTTAATATTATACACATTTATTCACAAAGAGCAACCGTAAAACAAAAAATAACCGAAATTTTTTGAAAAATTATGAAACATCCGATTGATTGACAAAAGGGTGCAAATATGTTAGCATACTTTCGGTGCCGGATATACGGTAGGCGGTTTGCTCCTTCGCAGGAAGGAGGTGATGATTTTGACAATAACCCTTGTTGAACTGCTCGCAGTTCTCGGACTTCTTGTTCAAGTCATCTCTCTTTGCTACATAATTTTCAGCAAAGATAAGTAATCTTGGTCTGATATGAAAAGCACGATTCGGCTTTTCATATAAATAAAAACTAAGAAACACCGCCCGTTCCGAGTTGGCGATGTTTCTTAAATAAACTTCATCAATAAGGAGCAACCGCTTATCGCGGCACCCTTTTCATTTATATTATACTCGGCCGCCTGATATTTGTCAAGCGGCATTTTTATTTGACAATATCCGCCGATTGTGATAACATAAAAAGACATATATATAAATGAAAGATTTTATTAATTTTTAAGTTCATTGCGGATAATATAATGATAAAAATAAAACAAAAAGGAT
>JAUNFH010000142.1 GCA_030525185.1 Clostridia bacterium | reverse complement strand
TTGTTTTCGTTCACGGTTAAATACCTCCAATCTGCCGCCTAAGCAGTTCCCGCGCCTCACGCAAATGATTGCGGACGGTGGAAGACGGCTTTTTGAGCATTTTTGCAATTTCGTCTGTTTTGTAATCGAGATAGTAATGCAAATAGATGACGTCTTTATATTTTTCGGGCAGTTTCATCACTGCTTCAAGTGTTTCGTCAATGGTTGCGGCATTCTCGTCCGGAATTTCGGGCACTTCGTCAATAGGCGACGTTTTCTTTCTCCACCAGTGTTTAAGGCGGTCTTTGCAAAGATTCATTGCGGTCACCGTCAGCCACTTTTTTTCGTGGGTCTCGTCATTGAAAGAAAAGTCTCCCGTGAGTACCTTAACAAAAACGTCCTCTGTGCAGTCTTCCGCTTCCGATTGATTTTTCATATATGTGAAGCAGATTCGGTACACCTGTTTATAATTCCGTTCATAGAATGCCTCAAACCAATTCTCCGGTCGTTCGTTGATTTTTGGCATATTCTTTTCCTCCTGTATATATAACGATTGAGAACAGGGTTTTGTCGGAGAGTTTTTTTGTTTTTATGCCTGAATATTATATCAGATTCAAAATCAGATTTCCATATGTATAAGATAAATTGCCGTTTGCCCGATGTGCGCGCTTCCGATCGGTCGGCCGAGGGCATTTTAAGAAAACTTTTTCGGAGAAAAATCACATATTTATGTTCAAAATCATTTGACCTTGGACAACCTTTGATATATACTTAATACGACACTGCGGCGAAGAGGAACTTTCGATGTCATTCGCCCGCACGCAATTCGGCTGAGGCCTTGATAACGATTCAAACAGGAAAAAATGAAGGAAAAATTATGAAATACGATTTCGTTACAATTGTTAAACTTGCGGCGGCAACGTTGCTTCCGGTTTTGCTCTCGGTTTTGCTGTATCTTGCGGAAAAGAAAACCCGCTTCGGAAAAATCGGGTTTTGGAAAAAGCAGATTTTGGTCGGGCTTTTGTTCGGAGGTGTTTCCGTGCTTGCAACCGCATACGGAATACCGATTGAAGGTGCCGTTTTGAATGTTCGCAATGCCGCACCGCTCACCGCGGGACTTTTGTTCGGGGGTCCGGCCGGAATTCTTTCCGGTGTTATAGGCGGCGCTTATCGGTGGTTCGCCGTTTATTTCGGCGCCGGATATTTCAGCAGGCTTGCCTGCACAATCGGTTGCGTTCTTGCCGGACTTGTCGGTGCGGCATGCAGAAAGTTTATGTTTGACAACAAAAAAGCTTCGTGGTTTTATGGCCTTGCAATCGGAATCACAACCGAAGTTACTCACATGCTCCTTGTTTTTTTGACCAACATGAGCGATATCGAAGGCGCGTTTCGGGTTGTTTCACTGTGCGCCGCCCCGATGATTTTGTGCTGCGGAGTTTCCGTGATGTTGTCGCTTCTTTCGGTTTCTCTTTTGGGCAAGGAAAGGGTGAAAAAGCAAAAACAAAATCGTCAGATTTCTCAGGTCTTTCAGTTTTTGCTTTTGATCTGTGTTGTTCTTGCATTTGCGGTAACTTGCCTTTTCACAAATTCATTGCAAACACGGCTTGCGCTTTCAAACGCAGACAGCCTTCTTTCGCTTAATTTGAACGACGTTAAAGAGGATATCAAAGAAGCGTCGGACGAAAATCTTCTCAAAATCACGCGCGCGGTTGCCGGAAAGGTGGACGGGAACACCGAAGAAAAGCAATTAACCGCGCTTATGAAGGAATATAATGTTGCCGGAATCAACATCATTGATGAAAACGGAGTCATAAGGAAAAGCACACTTTCCGAATTTGTCGGCTATGATATGTCGTCGGGAAAGCAGTCGTCCGAATTTCTGTGTTTGCTTCACGGGGAAAATAGCTTTGTTCAAAGCTACCAGCCGCTTTCGGAAAACCGGAACATTTCAAGAAAATATGCCGCAGTTACGCTTTCGGGCGGAGGCTTTGTTCAGGTCGGTTATGACTCGGAACAGTTCGTTTCCGACCTCAAAGAACGAATTGAAGAGGCTGTGAAAAACCGCCACATCGGAAAAAACGGAGGAATCATTGTCTGCGATGAAAGTCTGACGGTTATTGCCGACAACGGCGGGCATATCGGCGAGTCGGTCGTTGCGAAAAGCGAGACGCAAAACATCGGCGCAAAAATCGGAGAACGTTTCACCGCAAAAATCGGAGGAACGGAATCTTACTGTATGTATGACACTGCGGAAGGATTTTATCTCATTGCGACAATTCCCGTAAGCGAAGCAATGTTTTCAAGGAACATTGCAATTTCGATTTTGATGTTCATGGAAATCATTGTTTTTGCGGCGCTTTTTGCACACAGTTATTTTCTCATCAAACGTGTGATTGTCGATAACATTCATAAAATCAACAAATCGCTTTCTCAAATCACGGACGGAAATTTGAACGTTCACGTCAACGTGAGGGAAAACGAGGAGTTTGCCTCCCTTTCCGATGACATAAACGCAACGGTTGACACGTTGAAACACTATATTTCGGAAGCGGAAAGCCGGATTGACCGGGAACTTGAATTTGCAAGACAAATTCAGCGTTCGTCTCTGCCGTCAGTTTTTCCGCCGTATCCGGACAGAAAGGATTTTTCGATTTTTGCTTCAATGGAGGCGGCGAAGGAGGTCGGAGGCGATTTCTATGATTTCACCCTGACCGATCCGGAACATTTGACTTTCATTGTTGCCGATGTTTCGGGAAAAGGTATTCCCGGTGCGCTTTTCATGATGAGGGCAAAGACGCTGATTAAAAATTTGGTTGAAAGCGGCCTTGAACTTGATGAGGTGTTTACCGAAGCGAACAAAAAGCTTTGCGAAAACAATGAGGCCGAAATGTTCGTCACGGCGTGGATGGGCAGGCTGAACCTTGAAAACGGGGTTTTGGAATATGTCAATGCGGGACACAATCCGCCGCTTGTTCGCCACGGAGACGGAAATTTTGAATATCTTCGCACCAAGCCGAACTTTATTCTCGCCGGAATGGATATGACGAGATATCGAAAGAATGAAATTGCTCTTAAAAAAGGCGATGAAATTTTTCTTTATACCGACGGCGTGACCGAAGCGACCGATTTTGAGAACAATCTTTACGGCGAACAGCGTCTCCAAAAAATTCTTTCTTCAACAAAAGGAGAACCGGCGGAAATGTGCGCGGCGGTACACACCGACATCGAAAACTTTGTGAAAGAAGCGGAGCAATCCGACGATATCACAATGATGTGCGTAAAGCTTAATACCGATGAAAAAAAGGCGGAAATTTCTGCGGTACCCGATGAGACTTCGATTGAAAGAGTGACGTCTTTTCTTGCGGATACGCTTGAAAAATGGGGCGTTCCTTTGAAACTTTCAAATCACGCGCAGATAGCCGTTGACGAAATTTATTCCAATATTGTTTATTACAGCAAAGCCGAAAAGGCGAGACTCACCGTTTTTCTTTCCGATGAAAATCTGACTCTCGTCTTTGCCGACAACGGAGTTTTTTATGATCCGACAACCGCAAAAGAACCGGACACAACGCTTTCGGCCGAGGAACGCGAAATCGGCGGTCTCGGAATTTTCATGGTAAAGAAGCTTGCAAAAGAGCTTCTTTATAAAAACGAAGACGGCGAAAATCGTCTCACGGTTGTTTTTTCACGAAAAGACGGGGCTTGAAGAAGAAAAATTTTTGAACGAAAGAAAGTTTTTCGGTTCAAAATTGACGGACGGATTCAAAACAGAAACAAGGAGTAATTGATAATGAGTTTAAAAATTGAAAAGAAAGACGGCGCCCCGACGTTTCTTGCTTTGGAGGGTCGGTTGGATACAGTCACCGCGGCGGATTTTGAAAAGGAGATTGGAGCGCTTCTTTCGCAGAACGACAGCCTTACGCTTGATTTTGAAAAGCTTGAGTATATTTCGTCGGCCGGTCTTCGCGTTGTTCTCAAAGCGCAGAAGGCGCTTGCTCCGAAAAACGGACTTAAACTTATAAAAGTGACGAAAGCCGTTAAGGAAATTTTTGACATCACCGGTTTTTCGGACTTTTTGGTAATCGAATGACGGTGTCCGAAAAACAAAAACGTATTGATAAAAGTTAATAGAGAAAAACAAAAGCCGAGAATTTTTACATTCTCGGCTTTTAGTGTTTTATCCTTTTCCGGGTCTTCGCTTATAAAGAAGCGCAAAGACCAAAAAGAGAATCATCACAAGAAAACATATTCCGTAAACGGCAAGATTTTTGAAATTCAAAGACGATGTGTTGTTTTGTCCGTTTCCGGGGAAGCCGCCTTGTCCCATACCGGGAAAATTATTGTCCGGTCTTTCTCCGAAGGGTTCGGAACTGTTTTGCGTGTTCTGCGTTCCCGATGTCTCGCTTTCGGCCGAAGACGAATCGGAACTTTCGGTGTTTTCGGATTGCGCAGAAGAAGTTTCGCCCTGAACGTTTTGAGTTGAACTTTCGTTTCCTGAATCCGAAGCGCCTTTGTTCATGTCCGGCGGCGTTCCGCCCGGAAAACCACCCGAAGGTTGCTCTTTGTTCGGAATCGCAGGCGGTGAACCGTTTTGTCCCGCCGTATCGCCCGAACCGTTTTGAGCTTGAGTCTGATTTTCGGCCGAAGCTTCTTTCGACGGTGTGCTTACGTCGTTTGATGAAGTGTTGCTGTTTTCAAAAGCCGAAGACGAATTTTCATCTTTTGAAACGTTCGTGTTCATGAAATCTTTTCCGCCTTTGTTTCCGTTATCCATTCCGCCGAGAACACTGAGGTCAAGGCTTGAAGCGTCAACAAGAGCGTTTGAATTGTTTTGAAGTTCTTGGGTTGACGGAATTGTTCCCGAAAGTTGCTTTTCAATCGATTCTCCGCGGAGCTTTACGAGTTTATAAAGCGTTTCGGCCGCTTCGTTGTATTCGTCATAGCTGTAAAAAGCGTTCGGATCGGTTTTCACAAGTTCGTTAATTTGGCTTCTCACCCGATTGTAAAACTTTTCAAATTCACCGCCGTTTATATATTCGACAACCTTTTCGAGATTTTCATAGTACCTTGCGTTGTATTCGTCGTTTGCAGTCAGAGTGTCAAAAAAGTCCGTTGCCGAAAAGGCGTTGTCAATTGCGTCGTTGACAACGGAAGTTGCGTTGCCTTTTCCGCCCATTCCGCCGAAAGCAAGGTTGTAATCCCACGGAATAAGGTTCAGCTTTCCGTCGTACTCATAAAGATAATAGTTATGCGCCATTGTTCCGGAAAGGCTGTCATCGTTGACCGAAAAAACGTGAACGGCCATATATTTCACAAGATTGTCAATGTCCATGTAATTTTCAAGGTCCGTTCCTTCGGAAATATTTTTGAGTGCCGTGACGACACGTTTTTTGTCGCTCTTTTTTACACCGTTGATTTCTCCGTCCCAAATTGTCGAGTAACTGTCAAGTTCGTCATCGGTGTAATTAAGGTCCGCGCCGTTTCCGCCCATTGAGAATCCGCCGTTTTGTTCGGGCTTGGTTTCAGGTCCGGATTCTGGGTCTTGAGCTTTCGCGGCGGAAGTTTCCGAGCTTTCTTCGCCGCTTTTTGAGATTGAAAGGACCGAAACGTTTTCGCTGTCTTTTGAAGAATTTTCGTTTTGACTTTCGGTTGTCTCGGCTTCGTTTCCGTTTTTGGGCGGAGTCATGTTTCCGTTTCCTTGTCCGCCT
>JAUNFH010000141.1 GCA_030525185.1 Clostridia bacterium | reverse complement strand
CCTCGTTATTTATCTTTTACTTTCAATTCTTTCGGTTCATTATTTCGGCTTGTGGTTGGACAGAATCAACGTTCAAAAAAGCGACGCAGTGAAAGCGGCCGAAAAATCGGAACGGAAGGAAATTAAAAAGAAGTATACGTCAAAAAGCAGGATGGTGCTTCTTCTTGCCGCGGTGCTTCATATCGGAGTACTCCTTGTTCTCAAGTATTCGCCGTTTTTTACCGAAAACATCAATGCAATTATCGGCCTTTTTAAAACGTCCTTCAGATTTGAAATTCCGTCATTCCTACAGCCGCTCGGCATTTCGTTCTTTTCGTTGCAGGCTGTTTCATATCTTTTTGATGTTTACAGAGGAACAATTAAAGCCGATGAGAATATTTTTAGGCTCGGTCTTTTTATGTCGTTCTTTCCGCAAATTGTCGAAGGACCGATTTGTCGATACAGCCAGACGGCAGAGCAGCTTTGGAACGTTGAGAAAATTAAGTATGAAAATCTTGTCCTCGGACTTGAACGTTTTACATACGGACTTTTCAAGAAGATTGTTGTTGCCGACAGACTTAATGCACCGGTAAAGGAATTATTCAAGCATTATGACGAATATCCCGGCGGTCTTGTTCTTGTTGCGGCGGTTTTCTATACCATTCAGCTTTACTGTGATTTTTCCGGTGCAATGGATGCCGTCATGGGCACAGCTCAAATTTTTGGTATTGAAATGCCTGAGAATTTTAAGAGACCGTTCTTTTCAAGAACAATTTCCGAATTTTGGCAGAGATGGCATATCACTCTCGGCGCATGGTTTAAAGATTACATATTTTATCCGGTCACCATGTCAAAGCCGATGAAAAAACTGACTTCGTCGGCAAGAAAGAAACTCGGAAATCATTTCGGACCGCTCCTTGCGGGAAGCGTTGCTCTTTTCTGCGTTTGGTTTTGCAACGGACTTTGGCACGGAGCAGGGTGGCATTATATCTTTTTCGGGATGTATCATTTCATTTTGATTCTTCTCGGCAATATGATTGCTCCTCTTGTTTTGACTGTAAACAAAAAGCTACACATAAACCCGGAATCATTTCTGTATCGTTTGATACAAATTATCCGCACATCGGCTCTCGTTGTTATCGGAGAAATGTTTTTCCGAGCCGAATCGCTGAAAGACGGTTTTGCAATGATTAAAAAGGCTGTTTGCGATTTTTCGTTCCTTCCGTTATCAGAGTTTTTAAGCGGAACATTCAAAATCAGCTACGGCGGAATATTTACTCTTGCAATTTCTCTTGTGATTCTTTTCACTGTCAGCGTGATTAACGAAAAGGGAATAAACATCAGAGAAAGATTAAGAAGCAAAAATATTGTTCTTCGCTGGCTGATTCTCTATGCTTTCATTATGTTTATTTTCATGTTTGGCGCATACGGACCGGATTATGTTCCCGTTGATCCGATTTACGCAGGATTTTAAAAGGAGGCTGCTCACATGAAAAAAACGATTTTTAAAAATATTGTTTGCAGCGTTCTTTTTGTCGCTCTTATAATCGGTTCGCTTTCGGTCGCTTCTTTTGTTGCCGTTCCGAAAAGCAATTCAAAGGAAGCGGGAATGAAAGACGCAACTGCGCGCGGAATTATAAGCGAACCCCAAAACACAATTGATGCCGTCTTTGTCGGAGACAGCGAAGTGTACCGTTCGATAATGCCGCTGAAAATTTTTGAAGATTACGGAATTACAAGCTACGTTTGTTCAACGCCTGCACAAAAATTGTTTTATTCAAAGGAATTGCTTGAAGCAACATTCAAATCACAGAATCCGAAGTATATTTTTCTTGAAACAAACTGTTTTTTCACCGAATTTACTGTTTCGCAACTGATTGAGAACCATGCAGAAAATATTTTTCCGATTTTGAGATATCACACCAATATTAAAACCGTACTGAAAAACATTTTGAAAAACGGTTTCAATTTTGATCAGATTTTTGCTCAGACCGATTATTCTTCGGAAATCAACGACAAGGGCTACAGACTCAGTCTCAAAGTTCGCGGAAGAAAATCCCAAAAAGATCACATGGCTTTTTCAAAAGAGCGCGAACCGATTTCAGACAACAATATCAAGTATATCAAAAAAATTAATGAATACTGCAAAATCAACGGTGCCGAGCTTATATTTTTAAGTATCCCGAGTACACAAAATTATAATTATAAAAAGCATAACAGCATTTCAGACCTTGCCGAACAACTCGGTGTCAAATATGTTGACATGAATCTTGCTCAAAAAGAAGTCAAGGTGAATTGGAAAAAGGACACTTACGATAAAGGCGACCACATGAATTATTACGGCGCGCAAAAAGTTTCCGCATACCTCGGAAAGTATCTTTTTGAAACCGATTCATTTCAGGACAAACGCAACGATCCTGCTTTCAGCGGTTGGAATAATGCAGTCAAAAATTTTTATGTCGAGCTTGAAGAAGCAAAGCAAAGACGCAAAGAAATCCGCAAAAACAAAAAGCTCAAAAAACTCCAACAGTTTCTTGCAGCCGAAGATGCCGATTAAACTTTTAAATGAATTGCCCGTCGACGAACTGACGTCGGCGGGTAAAATTTTTCCCACCCGAATTTTTTAACGGGTGGGAAAACATTTTGCCTTAAATTACCAAATTGCCTTTTCTGCAATGTCTTTCTTGATCATTGCTTCAAAGTCCTCAATTGAATATGATCCGATATCACCGACGCTACGTTTACGAACCGAAACGGAACCGGTCTCAGCTTCTTTGTCACCGATGACAAGAGTATACGGAACTTTTGCAAGCTGGCTTTCACGAAGCTTATATCCGAGTTTTTCGCTTCTTACGTCAACTTCAACACGCTCGATTCCGGCTTCTTCAAGTTTCTTTTTAAGTTCAAAGGCTGCCTCTTGGTGTCTGTCGGCAATCGGAGCAATGCGAACCTGCTCCGGAGCGAGCCAGACGGGGAATGCGCCTGCAAAGTGTTCTGTAATTACACCGATAAAGCGCTCAATTGAACCGAGAACAACGCGGTGAATCATAACCGGACGGTGCTTTTCGTTGTCGGCACCGGTATATTCAAGTTCAAATCTTTCGGGAAGCTGCATGTCAAGCTGAATTGTTCCGCACTGCCATGTTCTTCCGAGACTGTCCGAAAGGTGGAAGTCGAGCTTCGGGCCGTAGAAAGCGCCGTCACCTTCATTAATGACGTAGTCTTTGCCCATTTCTTCAATAGCCTTTTCAAGAGTCTCTGTTGCAAATTCCCAATCCTTGATGTCGCCCATGTGATCTTCCGGCATTGTCGAAACTTCGATCTGATAGCTGAGGCCGAAAACGCTGTACACTTCATCAAAAAGCTTTACAACGTTTTTAATCTCGTCTTTCATCTGATCCCATGTCATGAAAATGTGAGCATCGTCCTGAGTGAAGCAACGAACACGGAAAAGTCCGTGGAGAGCGCCGGAAAGCTCGTGACGGTGAACAAGACCGAGTTCGCCCATACGAAGGGGAAGATCGCGATAGGAATGAGGCTGAGATTTATAAACAAGCATTCCGCCCGGGCAGTTCATCGGCTTAATTGCAAAATCTGTGTCATCAATTACCGTTGTATACATATTCTCTTTATAGTGATCCCAGTGACCGGAACGTTCCCAAAGAGAACGGTTGAGCATCATCGGAGTGCTGATTTCAACATAGCCGTACTTTTTGTGAACCTGACGCCAGTAATCAATGAGCGTGTTGCGAAGAAGCATGCCCTTCGGAAGGAAGAAGGGGAAGCCGGGACCTTCGTCAAGAAGCATGAAGAGACCAAGCTCTTTTCCGAGCTTTCTGTGGTCACGCTTTTTTGCTTCCTCAATCATTTGAAGATAAGCCTCGAGGTCTGACGCCTTGGTAAAAGCCGTTCCGTAAATTCTCTGAAGCATCTTATTCTTAGAATCTCCGCGCCAATAAGCGCCGGTACAGCTCGTGAGTTTGAAAGCCTTGATTCTTCCCGTGTCTGGAATGTGCGGACCTGCGCAAAGCTCTTCAAATTCGCCCTGGCGATAGAATGAAATTTTTTCACCCTTTTCGGCATGCTCTTTAATAAGCTCAACTTTGTAAGGTTCGTTTCTGCCTTCCATGAGAGCGATTGCTTCATCGGGGTCAAGCTCGAATTTTTCAAGAGGAAGAGCCTCTTTCACAATTTTCTTCATTTCTTTTTCAATCTGCTCAAGAACTTCCGGGGTGAAAGTTACATCGGAGTCAAAATCATAGTAAAAACCGTTTTCAATTGCGGGTCCGATTGCAAGTTTCGTTTCGGGATAAAGGCGCTTTACAGCCTGGGCAAGAATGTGAGAGCAGGTATGGCGGAAGTTTTCTTTTCCTTCCGGGCTGTCAAATGTAAGAATTTCAACCTCACAGTCTTCGTTCAGAGGAGTGCGAAGATCCTTTTCGGTTCCGTTGACTTTGCAGCCGCAGGTTGCCTTGTAAAGACCGGCACCGAGGCTTTTTGCAATTTCAAGGACGGTCGTTCCGTTTTCAAATTCCTTAACGACGCCGCCTTTGAGTGTAACGTTAATCATCGTTAATACTTCCTTTCATCAGAAAAATGATAAAATAAAAAAGCTTCACCCATTGCAAAAAAATGCACAGGGATGAAGCTGAAAAATCAGTTCCACGGTTCCACCCGTATTCCGCAAAAATGCGGCACTCTGAAAAAACTTTAACGCAGTTGTACGTTGTGCCTTATCAAAAAATGCTTCGGCACACAGCTCCGGAGCGGTAACCTTTTTCGCTTTTCAAAGCACCGTTTTCAGCCTCGGCGGCGCATCTCTTTTTGAAAAGAACAGTGAAAAAAGTTTTCTCTTTCAACGCTTTATTATGGGATCAACTTTTAATAAGCTTATTTTATCAAATCATTTGCGATATGTCAAGGAAAAGAAATGAACAATACTTGATTTTTTTACCGTTTATGCTATAATAAGACGGTATCTAATTAAATTCTTGGCAACCGCCTGCGGTCGCCGTTTGGGGGAATCACTTATGAAACGAACCGAAATCGCTGAAATTTTCAAAGACGCTGCTTCTTTCACGGAAGCGCCCGTAACGGTCTGCGGTTGGATCAGAACCAACCGTGACTCAAAGAACCTCGGCTTTATGGAGGTTAATGACGGAAGTTGTTTTAAAGGCGTTCAGGTTGTTTTTGAAAGAGAAAAACTTGAAAATTTTGCCGACACAGCAAAGCTCAATGTCGGAACCGCCGTTATCGTAACAGGCAACGTCATTCTCACCCCGGAAGCAAAGCAACCGTTTGAAATCAACGCAACAAAAGTTGAAGTTGAAGGTGCGTCAACGCCGGATTATCCTCTTCAGAAAAAGCGTCATTCGCTTGAGTATCTTCGCACAATCGCTCACCTTCGTCCGAGAACAAATATATACTCCGCGGCTTTCCGCGTCCGTTCTGCGGCTGCATTTGCAATCCACAGCTTTTTCAGAGAAAGAAACTTTGTTTATGCTCATACTCCGCTCATTTCATGCAGCGACTGCGAAGGCGCCGGAGAAATGTTCCGCGTAACAACGCTCGACATGGAAAACCCGCCGAGAAAAGAAGACGGCACGGTTGATTTTTCTCAGGACTTTTTCGGAAAGAGCGCATATCTCACGGTTTCAGGTCAGCTCCAGGGCGAAATTATGGCTCAGGCTTTCGGAAAGATTTATACTTTCG
>JAUNFH010000140.1 GCA_030525185.1 Clostridia bacterium | reverse complement strand
CAGGGGAAGGAGTATATCACCGAAGATATCCTTTCTCTCATGAAAGAAAGGGGCGAAAAATTATGAACGCAAATCCTGTTCTTCTTCAAAAAAAGTACGCAAGAATAATTGAAGCTTTTTCAAAAAAGGAAGGCATTACGCTTGATGAAGCGCTCGGATTTTTCTATCATTCCGAAACCTATGATTTTATGAAAAACGGCGTTTCGGATATGCACTGCATGAGCGACGCCTATCTTACGGAAAACCTTGAACAGGAATATATCAACCGAAAATAAGGAGAAAAACTTTATGGCAAAAGCACTTGTCCTTGCCGAAAAGCCGTCCGTTGCAAGGGATATTGCCCGGGTTCTCGGCGCAAAAAAGAGCGCCGACGGCTTTATCGAAGGCGACAAATATGTTATAACATGGGCGCTCGGTCACCTTGTTACCCTCGCCGATCCGGACGCTTATGACGACAAATACAAAGCCTGGCGGCTTGAGGATCTTCCGATGCTTCCGGAAAAAATGAAGCTTGTTGTAATCAAGCAGACTTCAAAGCAATACCGCACCGTTTCAAAGCTCATGGGCAGAGCGGACATTGACCGCCTTATCATTGCGACCGACGCAGGACGCGAGGGTGCACTTGTTGCGCGGTGGATCATGATGAAAGCCCACTTCAAAAAGCCTGCGTTCCGCCTTTGGATTTCGTCGCAGACCGACAAAGCGATTAAAGAAGGCTTTGCAAACCTCAAACCCGCAAAGGAATACGACAACCTTTACTGCTCCGCACAGGCACGGGCCGAGGCGGACTGGCTCGTCGGACTCAACGTCACAAGGGCGCTGACCTGCCGCTTCAACGCGCAACTTTCCGCCGGTCGCGTTCAGACTCCGACCCTTGCGCTTATCGTCCGGCGCGAAGAAGAAATTCTCGCTTTCAAACCGAAGGATTACTTCACCGTTCAGGCGCTTTTCAAAGGCTTTTCGGCAACGTTCCGCGACTCAAAAAACAACACACGTTTTTCGGACAAAGCCTTTGCGGAAAGTATTCAAAAAGCAGTCACAGGCAAAAGCGCAAGCGTTTCAAAGCTTGAAAAGACGGCAAAAAAGCAAGCTCCGCCGGCGGCTTACGACCTCACGGAGCTTCAGCGCGACGCAAACAAAAAGTTCGGCTATTCCGCGAAGCAGACGCTTTCGCTCATGCAAAGCCTTTACGAGCGCCACAAGGTGCTCACCTATCCGAGAACGGATTCGCGATACATAACCGACGACATCGTTGCAACGATTCCGGAACGGCTTCGTTCAATCGCGCAGGGACCTTATCAAAAGGCGGCAATGACTCTTTACCGCAAGCCGCTTTCGACGAAGTATATCGTCAACAACGCAAAAGTTACCGACCACCACGCAATCATTCCGACCGAACAGCCGGCGAATTTTTCAAAGCTTACTTTTGACGAGAGGAACATTTACGACCTCGTTGTCAAGCGTTTCATCGCCGTTCTTTCCGACCCGTGCGAATATGACGAGGTCAAAGTTACGCTCGACATCAGCGGGAAGAACTTTTATGCCAAGGGAAAAGTTATGAAAAAAAGCGGCTGGAAAGAGATTTACGGCTCCGTCTCGGACGAAGAGGACGAGGATTCCGAAATCAAAAACCAACAGCTTCCGGAACTTCGCCAAGGTATGACGCTCCCCGTACTCAACACAAAAATCGTCACGGGCAAAACGAGGCCGCCGGCAAGATACACCGAAGCGACCCTCCTTTCCGCAATGGAAAACCCGTCAAAGCAAATTGCCGACAAAAAGCTCAAAGCGATTATCGAAACCACAAGCGGACTCGGCACACCTGCAACGAGAGCCGACATAATCGAAAAGCTTTTCGACAACTTTTCGATCGAGCGCGTCGGAAAAGAAATTCATCCGACGGCAAAGGGAAAACAGCTTATCAGAATCGTTCCGCCCGACCTCAAAAGCGCAGAACTCACCGCCCAGTGGGAACAGCAGCTTCAAAACATCAGCCGAGGCACGGCAAGCATGAAAACGTTCATTAAAGAAATGCGCGAATACGCAACAAAGCTTGTTTCAATGGTAATTTCGAGCGACGCTCAGTACACGCACGACAATGCGACCAAAGAGAAATGCCCCGTTTGCGGAAAGTATCTCCTTGAAGTCAACGGCAAAAAAGGCAAGATGCTTGTTTGCCAGGACAGAGAGTGCGGCTACCGCAAAGGACTGACCCAGACAACAAACGCACGCTGCCCGAACTGCCACAAGAAGCTTGAACTTCGCGGCGAGGGCGACAAAAGAATTTTCGCCTGCGTTTGCGGATACCGCGAAAAACTTTCCGATTTCAACAAACGCAAGTCAGGCGACGGTGCGGGAAAACACGACGTTCTCAATTACATGAGAAAGCAGGCCGCAAAAGAAAAGGAAAAAGACAAGGCCGACAATCCGTTCAGTGTTTTGCTGAAATAACCGCAAAGCCGTTCCGAATTCGGAACGGCTTTGATTTGACAAAAAAACAAATCAGGAGGTAAACCATGGCAACATCAAAAGAATACATTGACTTTGTTCTTGAAAACATTCACGGCTTTGAGAACGTAAAAGCGAAAAAAATGTTCGGCGAATACATGATATACATAAACGAAAAACCGGTTCTCCTCATTTGCGACAACACCGTTTTCGTCAAAAAGATTCCGGAAGTTTCAAGTCTTTTTGAAAACGCGGAGTGCGGATTTCCGTATGACGGCGCAAAGGAACATTTCATTCTTGACGTTGAAAACGAAGAACTTTTAAAAGAGACTTTGTGCATTCTTGAAAAAGTCACTCCCCTTCCGAAAAAGAGAAAGAAAAAGGGTGAGTAAGCCCTTTTTTGTGCATATTGCCCTGTGACTCGGTCAATCTTCGCTTCCGCTTTTTTCTTTTTCAATTTTAACTGCATTGTTACCGCTTTTTTTACTCAAAAGACTTGAAAAAAATCCGCACTTGTTATAAAATGTCTGTTGATTGGAAACAATTACTTATGTTATTAATCAAAACTATCTTATAAAACGAAAGGAAAGAACCAAATGAACGTACTGAACAAAAAATCAGTTGAAGACATCGACGTTAAGGGCAAGAAAGTTCTTGTTCGCTGCGACTTCAACGTAAAGATGGAAAACGGCGTAATCACAAGCGACAAGAGAATTGTTGCTTCGCTTCCGACCATTAAATATCTCATCGACCACGGCGCAAAGGTTATCCTCTGCTCTCACCTCGGAAGACCCAAGGGAGAATTCAATCCCGAATTTTCTCTCGCTCCCGTTGCAAAAAGACTCGGCGAACTTCTCGGTCAGGACGTAAAAATGGCAAAGGACGTTGTCGGCGACAGCGCAAAGGAACTTGCTTCCTCGCTCAAGGACGGCGAAGTAATGCTCCTTGAAAACGTTCGTTTCCACGCAGAAGAAACCAAGAACGACCCCGAATTTTCAAAGGCTCTTGCTTCTCTTGCAGAAATCTATGTCAACGACGCTTTCGGTTCCGCTCACAGAGCTCACAGCTCAACAACAGGTGTTGCCGATTATCTTCCCGCTGTTTGCGGCTTCCTTATTCAGAAAGAACTCAAATACATCGGCGGCGCTCTTGAAGACCCGAAGAGACCCCTCGTTGCAATTCTCGGCGGCGCAAAGGTTTCGGACAAGATCGGCGTAATCACCAACCTTCTCAACAAGGTTGACACCCTTATCGTCGGCGGCGGTATGGCATACACCTTCTTTGCCGCTCTCGGTCACTCGGTAGGTACTTCAATCTGTGAAGAGGACAAGATTGACCTTGCAAAGCAGATGATGGCCGACGCAAAGGAAAAGGGCGTCAACTTCCTTATCCCCGTTGACAACGTTGTCGGCAAGGAATACAAACCCGACACCGAATATATGACCGTTAACTCGGACGACATTCCTGACGGTTGGATGGGTCTTGACATCGGACCGAAGACCACAAAAATCTTTGCCGACGCCGTTAAGGACGCAGGCACCGTAATTTGGAACGGACCGATGGGCGTTTCCGAATGGGAACACTTCGCTGCCGGCACAATCGGCGTTGCAACCGCAATTGCAGACAGCAACGCAATTTCAATCATCGGCGGCGGCGACAGCGCAGCTGCAATCGAAAAACTCGGCTTTGCAGACAAGATGAGCCACATTTCAACCGGCGGCGGAGCTTCGCTTGAATTCCTTGAAGGCAAGGAACTTCCGGGCGTTGCGGCTCTCAACGACAAATAATTTTTGTTAATCCATACTTTTAAAATAAAGGAGTCTTCCAAAATGAAAAAAGAACTTCGCAAGGCAGTTATTGCCGGAAACTGGAAAATGAACAACACCCCCTCGCAGACAACCGCTCTCATCAACGAGATGAAGCCGCTTGTTGCCGACGCAGATTGCGACGTTGTTCTTTGCGTTCCTTATATTGACATTCCCGCAGCCGTTGAAGCAGCCAAGGGTTCAAACATCAAAATCGGCGCAGAAAACGTTCACTTCAAAGCTTCGGGCGCTTACACCGGTGAAGTTTCAACCGATATGCTCAAAGAAGCAGGCGTTGAATATGTTGTTATCGGCCACAGCGAAAGAAGAACCTACTTCGGCGAAACCGATCAGACCGTTAACCTTCGTACTCTTGCAGCCCTCAACGCAGGACTCAAGACCATCGTTTGCGTCGGCGAAACCCTTGAGCAGAGAGAACTCGGCTACACCGAAACCCTCCTCAAGTATCAGACCAAGATGGCTCTCACAAACGTTACGGCCGAACAGCTCAAGAACGTTATCATCGCTTACGAACCCGTTTGGGCAATCGGAACCGGCGTTACCGCAACAGCCGACCAGGCAGACGAAGGCAACGGCTTTGTCCGCGCGGCAATCGCAGAAGCTTACGGCGCAGACGTTGCAGAAACCGTTACCGTTCAGTACGGCGGTTCGATGAACGCAAAGAACGCCGACGAACTTGTTTCAAAGGTCAACGTTGACGGCGGACTTATCGGCGGCGCATCACTCAAGGCTCAGGACTTCTCGGTAATCGTTAAGGCCGCAAGCAAATAATTAAACATCACTGAAAGGGTTGCTTCGCAGCCCTTTTTTGAAAAGTAAAAAGTTATCGAAAGGCAGATCTGATATGAAAAAAACTGTTTTACTTTGCATCATGGACGGTTTCGGAAAAAATCCGTCAACCGAAGGAAACGCTATCGCCGCGGCGAACAAGCCGAACCTTGACCGCCTTATGAGCGAAAACCCGATGACCTATATCGGCGCTTCCGGAATGGATGTTGGTCTTCCCGACGGTCAGATGGGCAACAGCGAAGTCGGCCACACAAACATCGGCGCAGGCCGCGTTGTTTACCAGGAACTCACAAGAATCACAAAGTCCATTCAGGACGGCGACTTCTTCAAAAACGAAGCGCTTGTCGGCGCAATGGAAAACTGCAAAAAGAACGGCTCCGCCCTTCACCTCATGGGACTCATGAGTGACGGCGGCGTTCACAGCCATAACACGCATATGTATGCAATCGTTGAGCTTGCAAAAAGAATGGGACTTGAAAAAGTTTTTGTTCACTGCTTCCTTGACGGACGTGACGTTCCCCCGGCTTCGGGCGCAGATTACGTTGCAGAAACAATCGCAAAACTTAATGAAATCGGTGTAGGCAAGGTCGCAACCGTTATGGGCCGTTACTACGCAATGGACAGAGACAAC
>JAUNFH010000139.1 GCA_030525185.1 Clostridia bacterium | reverse complement strand
AAAATGGCTTTTGTGTCAGTTCTAAAATAATTCTATTCATCCACATTCTCCAAAATCATACGTTCAAGTTCTTTTGCAGCCACGCTCAGCGGCTGCTCTTTTCTTTTTATCAAAACAACATTTCGCTCCGGAATGGTTTCTTTCAGGTTGATTTTAAAAACACCGTTTTCACCGCGCAAAAATTCTTCCGGAACAAATCCGATTCCGAGATCGGCTTCAACCATAGGCAAAATCTGGTCGGCCGTGAACGCTTCAATGTCCGGGTTGTAAGTTAAACCGTGCGTTGTGAAAAGTGCGGAGTAAAATTCAAACGATTTTGTGTCTTTACCGAGCGATATCAGCGGAAAACCTGTCAGCTCGGAGAGTGTAATTTGCCTGCCGGAAAGAGCTGAAAAATACGAGGAGCAAACGGCAACTTCTTTTATGGGTTTTACATTTGTTTCAACAAGCGAAGCGGCACGAACGGTCGGCGTGGTGACAACCGCAATGTCGGCGGAGCCGTCCCTCAAAGCTTCGATTGCCTGTGGAGTTGAATGGTTGCTTATTCTGACGTGGATTCCCGGATACAGTAATCGGTATTTTTTTAATACGGGAAGCAACAGACAACGCAAAGCAACTTCGCTCGCCGCAATATATACCGTTCCGTTTTGAAGGTTTCTGCTTTCGGTAATTTCCGATTCACCGGCGTCAATGTGTTCAATCGCAATGCGAATATGTTCATATAATCTTTCGCCTTCCGGAGTCAGTTTCATTCCTTTTCTTGAACGCAAAAAAAGAGGACAGCCGAGTTCTGCTTCAAGTTTTTTTATTGTTCGGGTAAGGTTCGGTTGATTGTTCAAAAGAAGTTTTGCTGCCTGAGAAATGTTGCGATACTTTGCAACATAATAAAATATGCGGTAATAATCGTAGTTGATGTACATTGTTTCTCTCCATATATCAATTTTATATGTAAAACATATATAACATACATTTTACACATGTTTGTTTTTGTATTATAATACCGCAGGTATTGAAAGTCAAGGAGTGATAAAATGAATTATTTTGAAGCAGATTTGCATTCGCTTGTTTCCGAAACCGAGAAATGTAAAAAGGAGTTGGAAGCAATAAAAAAAGAAGGTCTTTCGCTTGACCTTTCACGTGGAAAGCCGTCCGATGAACAACTTTCGCTTTCTCTTCCAATGCTTGACGTTTTGGATCGCAAAAGTATCCTCGACAGCGAAAACGGATTGGATTGCCGAAATTACGGTGGATCTGACGGCATACCGGAAGCACGAAGACTTCTTGCTCACATGATGGGTACTCACGTTGTACATACAATCGTCGGCGGAAACAGCAGCCTGACGCTTATGTATCAGCTTGTAAGCCACGGTATGACAGACGGAATTTGCGGCGGAACACCTTGGCAAGAGATAAAAAGACGCAAATTTTTGTGTCCTGTTCCCGGTTATGATCGTCACTTTGCAATTACCGAACACTTTGGGTTTGAACTTATAAGTGTTCCCATGAATGACGACGGACCCGATATGGATAAGGTTGAAGAGCTTGTGAAAGATCCGGACGTGAAAGGAATCTGGTGTGTGCCGAAGTATCAGAATCCGACAGGCATAGTATACAGTGACGAAGTTGTTCGCCGATTTGCCCGGCTCAAACCTGCCTCCGAGGATTTCAGAATCTTTTGGGATAATGCTTATTGCATGCACTGCTTCAGCGGTGATTGCACAGAAATACCCGATATTATTGAAGAATGTGAAAAGTACGGAAATGCCGACTTTGTTTACGAATTCTGCTCAACGAGTAAAGTTACGTTTCCCGGCTCGGGAATTTCCGCTGTTGCGGCAAGTCCGGCTAATCTTATTGATATACATTCTTTCATGGATTTTGCGACTATCGGGCCGGATAAACTCAATCAGCTTCGGCACGCAAGATTCTTTAAAGGCAGTGCGGGACTTAAAAACCAGATGGAAAAGCATGCCGCAATTTTAAAGCCGAAGTTTGATGCGGTATATGAAACGCTTGAAACCGAACTCGGAAAAACCGGTATTGCCGATTGGACAACCCCGAAGGGCGGATACTTCCTTTCGTTTGACACTTTGCCCGGCTGTGCAAAAAACGTCGTAAATATGTGTGCGGAATACGGCGTAAAATTCACTCCGGCCGGTTCGACATATCCGCACGGATATGACCCGGAGGATAAAAACATCCGCCTCGCTCCGTCTTTTGCGACAACCGAGGAAATTAAAAAAGCAATCTTGGTTTTGTGCCTTTGCACAAAACTTAAAAGTATAGAAAAAATCATGAAAGAAAGGTCTTAAAAATGGAATCAATATTTGAAATTATTATGGGTGTGTTTTTTAATGCGGCTGTACTGCTTCTTATTCTTCATTTGGCAAAACACGAAAGCAATGAAAAAGGCAAATACGGCTTGCTGTTCGGTTCTTTTGCCGTTGGCTTTTTGCTTGGTGCAATTGAAAAATTTGCGTTCGGCGGAAGTCCCGTTGCGTTTGCGCTTTTTGTTTTCGGATTCATGATTTCCGTTGATGCCTTTGCAGTGATACTTTCAAAAAAGAGTGAGAAAAATGAAAGCTGTTAAACCGTTCAGATTAAGAGGACAAATGTCGGACAGCTTTAGGGCGGCAGTTTTCATAATACTGTCCGGCGGATTTCAGGACGCATATACATATACCTGCCGCGGAGAGGTTTTTGCAAACGCACAAACTGGAAACATTGTGCTTTTAAGCACGGCGTTATTTCAGCACGAGTGGTCGACATTTGTCAAATATCTTATTCCGGTTGCATCGTTCCTTTTCGGAACCGCGGTTGCGGAATGTATACACATGAGGCTGAAAAGCTTTGAAAAAATCCATTGGCGGCAGATAATTCTGTTGTGTGAAATAGTGATGCTCTTTGTTGTCGGCTTTCTTCCGGAAAGAGTTGAACCTCTTGCAAACGCACTTGTTTCTTTTGTTTGTGCAATGCAGGTTCAGACGTTCCATAAAGTTCGCGGTCACGCTTATGCAAGCACAATGTGTATCGGCAATCTCCGCGCCGGAACGGAAGCTCTTTGCGCCTATTTCCGCGTTCGCGACAAAGAAATACTCAGAAAAGCCGTAACATACTTCGGTGTAATTCTTGTTTTCGGTGTGGGCGCGGGACTCGGGAGCGTTCTGACGCTTGTTTTTAGCTGTAAGGCAATTTGGCTTTGCTGTGCGCTGCTTTCGGTAAGTTTTGCCATGATGTTCGTGCCGGAAAAGCAATGATTTTTATCGGTTAGACTTTTATTCTTTCAATTGTCCTTTTGGTTGACGAAAATGGTAAAGCATGGTAGAATACACATGTAAAACTTAACACTGTCAAAAGACACGGTGCCGGGGGCTCTGTTTCCGGTTTAATAAGGGAATCTCGGTGAAAATCCGTCGCAACAGCCATTACTGTAATTGAAGAAAATCTTCATAAGTCATAATACTTGCCGTGTCTGAGGGGCGCACCCCGCTTTTGGGCAACAGAAGAGCGGATCGTCAATATCAATTCAAAGGACAAGTATTGCCGTAAAACTTGTCTTTGTTTTGCTGTTTTTGCACCCTTCTGAGGGTGCTTTTGTTTTATAATAAAATTAAAACAAGGAGACAGCAAAATGAAAAACACTTTCAAAAAAACATTGTCCGTTTTTCTTGCGGCGGTTCTTGCGGTACTTTCCTGTTCGTGCATTTCTTTCGCTGCGTGGGACGGTTCAACAAAAACCGAACCGGCTCTTAAAGACGGCGTATATCAGATTGCGACCGAAAACGAACTTGCATGGTTTGCCGAAGAAGTGAACGGCTCAAACAACGCAATTTCGGCTGTTCTTACCGATGACATTGACCTCGGTGAGACAAAGTGGATCCAGATCGGAAATGCAAGCAACGATTTCAACGGAACGTTTGACGGAAACGGCAAAAAGGTAACCTATTCGATTACAAAGCACACTGCGATTTATGCGGGACTTTTCAGAGGTATCGGCAAAAACGGCGTTGTCAAAAATCTCACAACCGACGGTGTTGTAACCGTTAATACGGCAAGAAACTATCACGGCGGCGTTGCAGGTTTCAATAACGGCACAATTTCTAACTGCACAAACTACGTTTCTCTTGCCACTTCGTCAACCAAACGTGTGACTTATGTCGGCGGAATCGTCGGAAAGAACACAGGCGTTATCGAAAACTGCGTCAACAACGGAACGGTCAACGTTACAAGCTATGCGGGCGGCTCGGTCAAAAACTGCGTCAACAACGGCGAAGTTTCTTCAACAAACGTTGCCGGCTGTTCGGGTGGAATCATTGCCGCAGTTACGGCAAACGCTTCCGACAACAAAATGAGCGTTGCAAATTGTATCAACAACGGCAAGGTAACAGGCGGTAGCGGCGATTACGGTTACGCAGGCGGAATTATTGCGCAGGAAAACGTTGCGTCAAGCTATAATACTTACGGCGGTCAGCCCGAACTCAAAATCGAAGGCTGCGTCAACAAAGGTGAGCTTTCCGGCGGAAACACCGAGAATATTCTTGCAAAGCAGGGAAAAAACTGCACGATTGAAATTGTTGAAAAATCCGAGCCTTCCGAAGAAGACGTAAAATATGTTGCCGACGCGGCAAAAGCTTTGGATGATTCATGGTTCAAACTTTGCCCGATCTACGGAAAAGACACCAACGTAAACGACATCGTCAAAGAAAAGCTTGCTTCTCTCGGTTACGGCGAGGCAAACGTTTCGATTAAGTCGAGCGAAGACGAAAGCTGCATCGCTCCAGACGGGTCGATAACCTATTTCTATGCCGACCCCGAGTCCGAACGTTATCTTTGGTTCAACTCGGTCCCCGTTGTTTTCATAATTGAAAAGGGCGGTGCAACGGCCGAGTATTCGGTCAATGCCGTTGTTCATTGGGACAGAGCAAAGGTCGAAAACTATCTTTCGGAAAACATCATTTCAAAAGTTACCTATGAAGCGATTCTCGGCGAAAACGAAAGTGCCGATGAGGTTACGAAAAATCTTAACATTCCGAAAGTTGTTGACAACAAAAAGTTCACTCTTATTTCATGGGTTTCGTCCGATCCGGATTCAATCAAGATTGATTCAAGCAAGCAGAACACCGCCGATACGCTCTTTGAACCGTATATCGGCGTTGTAAAACCGGGTGCGGAGGATAAAGAAGTTACTCTCACCGCAACCTTTACTTTCAACAGAACCGCTTCTTACGGCGAAGAAGAAATAACAATGACTAAGGACTTCAAGTTTACTGTTAAGGCTCTTTCGTTTGAAACAAAAAAAGAGATGCAAAAGCTTCTTGACGAAAACTATACGATTGACAAGCTCAAAATCTTCGGTTCAAAAACTTCGATCGATCCCGAAAATGTTGCAAGCGATATTCAGCTTGTCATTCCCGCCGAAACCGGAATCAAGGATTACGATTCCTATAAATTCAGCGTTTCAAGCAGCGACAGCAGCGTAATCAAAATCAACAGCTACCGCGCTTTTGTTTTCCAGCCGCTTTCCGGTGAAGATTCAAAAACCGTTGATCTTACGGTCACAATGAGCTCAAAGGAATATAACGTTTCCGTTTCAAAAACGTTTACCGTAACCGTTGTTCCTCTCACGCAGGACGAAATTGACCGCGAAATTGCGCTTATGGATCTTGCTGTCGAGCATTACTTTGACGGCATAAACAACGGTGCAAACGCCG
>JAUNFH010000138.1 GCA_030525185.1 Clostridia bacterium | reverse complement strand
GTTGCCGGCGGAATCGGCCTTGCTCCGCTCCATTCGGTAATCAATTATGTCAGACATTTCAGAGACGATTACGGAAAGATTGACATTCTTTACGGTTCAAGAAGTGCGGACGACCTTGTTGACTATGACGAAATCGTCAACGAATGGTGCAAAGAGGACGGAATCAACGTCTATCTCACAATCGACCGCGAACAGGAAGGTTGGGACGGCCACGTCGGTTTCGTTCCGGCATACCTCAAGGAGCTTGAAATCGCAAAGGACAGCACGGTAATCATCTGTGGCCCGCCAATCATGATTAAGTTCGTTCTTGCCGCTCTTCTTGAAATGGGCTTTGACAAAACTCAGGTTTACACAACGCTTGAACTCAAGATGAAATGCGGAATCGGCAAGTGCGGAAGATGCAATATCGGCAAAAAATATGTCTGCAAAGACGGTCCGGTCTTTCGGTTCGATGAAATCGACGAATTGCCCGATGAATATTAAGGGAGGAAAGAAAAATGAAAGATATGGTTAATATCTACCTCATGGGTAAAAAGTATGAGGTACCCGCAACGCTCACAATCATGACAGCGATGGAATATGCGGGATATAAATATGTTCGCGGCTGCGGCTGCAGAAACGGTTTCTGCGGCGCTTGTGCAACCATCTACAGAATCAAGGGTGAGTTTGACGTTAAAACGGGTCTTGCCTGCCAGACGCAGGTTCAGGACGGAATGTATGTTTCAACCCTTCCGTTCTTCCCGACCAAAAAAGCAGAATATGACATCAACAAGATTAAGCCCACCGAGCAGATCATGATGGAGCTTTATCCCGAAATTTACAGCTGCATCGGCTGCAATGCCTGCACAAAGTCCTGCACACAGGGTCTTTCGGTAATGCAATATATCGCATACGCTCAGCGCGGCGAATACGAAAAGTGCGCCGAAGAATCATTTGACTGCGTTGCCTGCGGCGTTTGCAGCTCAAGATGCCCGGCCGGAATTTCTCACCCGCAGGTTGCGGTTCTTGCAAGAAGACTCACCGGAAAATATATCGCTCCGGAATCAAAGCACCTCACAAAGAGAGTTGAAGAGATTGAAAAGGGCGAATATGAAGAACTTATCGAACAGGTTATGCAGAAGCCGATTGAAGAACTCAAAGAGCTTTATAACCACAGAGATATTGAGGAATAAGGGGGTAGGACAATGCTGACACAGGAAATGATCGATTCAATCAAAAAGGTTGAAGCAACAAGACAGGAAAGACTTACCATGGATTTGCCGAAAATGTCGGCCGAAGAAAAATCCGAAGTTCTTAAAAAGTATCACCCCGACTTCAGAGAAGACGGTTTTGAAGTTTTGAAGGTTGGCCCGAACAAGGGCGAAAAGGTTCCCAAGCAGCTTTGTCACCTTCTTCAGGGACAGAGCAGAATCAGCGGAAAGAACCTTGACCTTTCAAAGATTGATTATGACGTTGACGTTCTTGTAATCGGCGGCGGCGGAGCCGGTGCTTCGGCGGCAATCGAAGCTCAGGCCGCAGGCGCAAACACAATGATCGTAACAAAGCTTCGTCTCGGCGACGCAAACACAATGATGGCCGAAGGCGGAATCCAGGCTGCAGACAAGGAAAACGACTCGCCCGCTCAGCACTATCTTGACGCTCTCGGCGGCGGTCACTTTTTCAACGTTCCGGAACTTCTTGAAAAGCTTGTTATGGACGCTCCCGGCGCAATCAAGTGGCTCAACGAACTCGGCGTAATGTTCGACAAGGACGCCGACGGAACAATGGTCACCACCCACGGCGGCGGAACTTCAAGAAAAAGAATGCACGCCTGCAAAGACTATTCCGGCGCAGAAATCATGCGTGTTCTTCGCGACGAAGTCTGGAACAGAGAAATCCCCGTTGTTGACTATACCGCCGCAATCGAACTCATCAAGGACGCAGACGGAAAGGTTGCCGGCGCGGTTCTTGAAAACATGGAAACCGGCGAACTCCTCATTGCAAAGGCAAAGACCGTAATCATCGCAACCGGCGGTGCGGGAAGACTTCACTATCAGGGCTTCCCGACTTCAAACCATTACGGCGCAACGGCAGACGGCCTTGTTCTTGCATACAGAGCCGGCGCAAGCCTTCTTTATGCCGACACAATTCAGTATCACCCGACGGGTGTTGCTTTCCCGAGACAGATTTACGGCGCACTCGTTACCGAAAAGGTTCGTTCGCTCGGCGCACAGCTCGTTAACGTTGACGGCGTTGCTTTCATGAACCCGCTTGAAACGAGAGACGTTACCGCCTCCTGCATCATCAGAGAATGCTCAACCAACGGAAAGGGTATTCCGACTTCAAAAACACGTTTCGGTGTTTGGCTTGACACTCCGATGATTGAACTTCTCAACGGCGAAGGAACAATCGAAAAGCGTATTCCGGCAATGCTTCGTATGTATCTTGAATACGGCATTGACATGAGAAAGGAACCGATTCTTGTTTATCCGACCCTTCATTATCAGAACGGCGGAATCAAGATTACTCCGGACGGAATGAGCGACCTTGAAAACCTCTTCGTTGCCGGTGAGGCAGTCGGAGGAATTCACGGAAAGAACAGACTTATGGGTAACTCGCTTCTTGACGTTATCGTTTTCGGAAGAAACGCAGGTCAGCACGCTGCCGCAAAGGCAAAGGAAACTTCTGTAACAGGCGAACTTTCTCTCGGCCACATCTATGATTACGAAGCCGAAATGAAGAAAGCCGGCGTTGAAATCGATTGCGTTTCGCCGAAGCTTCTCCCGACCTATACTCACGGAAGCAAGAGAAACATTGAAAACAACTGAGGTGATAATGATGAGAGAAATCGACGTAAAAGAGCTCACTTCCAACATTAAGGAAATGTGCATTGAAGCAACGCATTATCTCACGCCGGACATGAAAAAGGCGCTTGAAGATGCAAAAGAGACCGAGGTTGCTCCTCTCGGAAAGCAGATTCTTGAACAGCTTGAAGAGAATCTTGACATTGCGGGCAAGGAAATGATCCCCATTTGTCAGGATACGGGAATGGCAGTTGTTTTTGTTGAAATCGGTCAGGACGTTCATTTTGTCGGCGGTGACTTCAACGAAGCAATTCATGAGGGAGTTCGCCGCGGATATGTTGACGGTTTCCTTCGCAAGTCCGTTGTCGGCGACCCGCTCCTCAGAGTGAACACCAAGGACAACACCCCGGCGATTATCCACACCGAAATCGTTCCCGGCGACAAGGTTAAAATCACCGTTTCTCCTAAGGGCTTCGGAAGCGAAAACAAGAGCAGAATCTTCATGCTCACCCCGGCCGACGGCGTTGAGGGCGTCAAAAAGGCAATCCTCACCGCAGTCAACGACGCAGGCCCGAACGCTTGCCCGCCGATGGTTGTCGGTGTAGGCATCGGCGGAACGTTTGAAAAGTGTGCTTATCTTGCAAAGAAAGCGCTTCTCAGAAATGTTTCCGAACACAGCGAACTTCCTCACATCAGAGCGCTTGAAGAAGAACTTCTTGAAACAATCAACAAGAGCGGAATCGGCCCCGGCGGACTTGGCGGTTCAACAACCGCACTCGCAGTCAACATCAACACATACGCAACCCACATTGCTGGCTTGCCTGTTGCAATTAATATCTGCTGCCATGTAAACAGACATGCAGTCAGAGAGATATGAGGTGACGGAGATGGACAAAAAAATTAATGTACCTTTGAGCAAAGAGGACGCGGCAAATCTTCGCACCGGCGATTATGTTTATCTCACCGGTACGGTTTATACCGCAAGAGACGCGGCACACAAAAGAATGGCCGAAGCACTTGAAAAAGGCGAAGATCTTCCGTTCGACGTTAACGGAAACGTAATTTATTACATGGGACCCTCTCCGGCAAGAGAGGGAAGACCCATCGGCTCCGCCGGTCCGACAACCGCAGGAAGAATGGACCCTTATGCACCGAAACTTCTTGACCTCGGTCTTCGCGGAATGATCGGAAAGGGAAGAAGAACAAAGGAAGTTGTTGACGCTGTTGTCCGCAACAAGGCGGTTTACTTCGCCGCAGTCGGCGGAGCAGGCGCACTTCTTTCGCAGTGCATCAAGTCTTCGGAAGTTATCGCATATGATGACCTCGGCGCAGAAGCAATCAGAAAGCTTTACGTTGAAAACTTCCCCGTAATCGTTGTAATTGACAGCGAAGGAACGAATCTTTACGATCTCGCTCTTGAAAAGTATAAAAAGCTTTAATTTGAAAGGAATTTTATAAATGGCAGAGATTCTTGAAACGATAATGCTCATTTGCTTCGGTTGCTCGTGGCCGATGAATGCCTATAAAAACGCAAAGGCAAAGAGCGCAAAGAACATGAGCCTTTCGTTCACCCTTCTTATCATTACCGGTTACGTTGCCGGAATTGCCGCAAAGTTTGTCGGAATCAGCAACGGAGCGATTACGGTTACCGGAAAAACAATTTTTGTTCTTGCGGTATATTTCCTCAATCTTGTAATGGTTTCGGCTAACGTTGTGATTTACTTCATCAACAAGAAGTATGACAAAGAAGCAGAAGCCGCAGAAGTGAAATAAGCTGTATTCAAAAAAATCCCGTCCGAAACTTAAAAAAGTTCGGGCGGGTCTTTTTTTGTTCCTTTCGCAGGTTCAATCTTTTTGATATTCGCAGACAAAACAGAAAATATTTTGCAGTTTCATCGGATTTGCTTCGGATCGGTGTTCCGTAACATACACGGTTTTCTTTAACGACGGAACAAAGCTGACGGTTTCATCCTTTGCCGAGGGTGTGTATAACCTTGACGGCAAAAATTCGGATGCCTATGAAGAATACCGGGGAATGTTGTTCGTTTAAGTCTCAAAATAACAAATAAAAAAGCTCCGCAGGTACGAAACCTGCGGAGCTTTTTGCTTATTAGACTTCAAATGAAATCACGAGAAATCCTTAATCTCTCCGTAGAAGAATTCCATGTCGTCGCAGCAGGCGAATCTTCTGTGGAATATTCTTGAGAAGATTGTGTAAAGGAGTCTTGCAATTTTTGAGAAGAGGTTGTTCTTGTGGCATGAGCAGGAGCATTTCTTTACAACAGTTGCGCCGCAGATATCACAAGTGCCGTCACCGTTTGAATCGGTATGACCCTTTGCGGGGATTACTTCCTGAGCGGTGATGGTTGTTTTGCAAACGTCGCAGTATGCGCCGTCGGTGAGACCGTCTTCAGTGCATGTTGCGGCTTTTCCGGAAAGAACAACAACGTGATGTTCGGCGAGCGGAAGCGTTCTTGTTTCGCTCTTTCCGCAACGGGAGCAGGAGCGTTCTTCTTCGCCCTTTACCGTGCAGGTTGAATCTTTTGTCTTTACCCATTCGCCGTAAGCATGGCCGAGAGCCTTGACTTCTTCCTGAGCAACGAGAATTTCACCGCAAACGGAGCACTTCTTTCCTTCGGTGAGACCGGTTTCGGTGCAGGTCGGAGCAACAGCCGGAATGGTTTCTTCGGTATGAGCGAGCTTTTCAACTGTTACTTTTTCACGGCTGAGTTCTGTTCCGCAAACGGAGCAGTAAACAACGGAGTCGTAAGAACCTTCCTTGGTGCAGGTTGCGGCAACTTCGTTTTCTTTGACTGCTTCCGACGGGGTGTGTCCCTTTTCGTCAACGTATGAATCAACGTAGCTGTCACCGCAGACGGAGCAGGTGTGGGTGGTATATCCCTTTTCTGTGCAGGTCGGATCGGTTACAACATCAACGTAGTTGTGACCCTTAGCATCTGTT
>JAUNFH010000017.1 GCA_030525185.1 Clostridia bacterium | reverse complement strand
CGAGTGACAGGACTTGAACCTGCGGCCTCTTGACCCCCAGTCAAGCGCGCTACCAAGCTGCGCTACACCCGGATGTGTTTCAAACCACTACGATATTATAATAACTGAAGGCATAAAAGTCAAGTGTTTTCTGAACTTTTTTCAAAAAGTTTGTCAAAATTTCAGTTTAATTCTTCAGTTCATCAAAAGTTTATCTTCAAGAGCATGTAAAAGATAATCAGCCTTCGACTTAAAACGCCGAAGGCCTTTTTGGTTATCAAAGCATATTTTTAAGATATTGGCCGGTGTAAGACCTTTTAACCTTAGCAACCTGCTCCGGTGTTCCTTTTGCAACGATTTTTCCGCCTCCGTCTCCCCCTTCGGGGCCAAGGTCGATAATATAATCCGCCGTCTTTATAACGTCAAGATTATGCTCAATGACAATTACTGAATTTCCGGCGTCAACAAGAGCGTGAAGAACTTCAACGAGGCGATGAACATCCGCGGTATGAAGTCCGGTTGTCGGCTCGTCAAGAACGTAAACCGTTTTTCCCGTCGCACGCTTTGAAAGTTCGGTTGAAAGTTTAACACGCTGAGCTTCGCCGCCCGAGAGCGTTGTTGCCGGCTGACCGATCTTGATATATCCGAGTCCGACATCATAAAGCGTTTTCAGCTTGTTATAGATTTTCGGAATATTCTCAAAGAAATTCATTCCCTCAACTACCGTCATTTCAAGAACGTCATAAATCGACTTTCCCTTGTATTTCACGGCAAGAGTTTCGTTATTATATCTCTTTCCCTTGCAAACGTCGCACGGAACAAAAATATCGGCAAGAAAGTGCATTTCAATCTTTACGATTCCGTCACCGCTGCACGCTTCACAACGACCGCCCTTAACATTGAATGAAAAGCGACTTGCGGAATAGCCCTTCATTTTTGCATCAACCGTGTTTGCAAAGAGTTCTCTGATATCATTGAAAACACCGGTATACGTTGCCGGATTCGACCGCGGTGTTCTTCCTATCGGCGACTGATCAATATTGATTATCTTGTCAAGATTTTCAACGCCTTCAATACGCTCGAATTTCCCGGGAAATTTTTTCGCATTGTTTAATTCTGCGGCAAGGTGTTTATATAAAATCTCGTTGACAAGAGAAGACTTTCCGGAACCCGAAACACCCGTTACGCAAACAAATTCACCGAGCGGAATTTCAACGTCAATTTTTTTCAGATTGTTCTCGCTCGCTCCGAAAACTCTGAGAAACTTTCCGTTACCTTCGCGGCGCTTTTCGGGAACGGGAATCTTTTTCCTTCCGGAAAGATATTGACCGGTGATTGATTTTTCGCAATTAATAATATCTTCAACACTTCCGCTGCAAACAACCTCACCGCCGTTGATCCCGGCCGCAGGACCGAAATCAACAACATGATCCGCCGCACGTATTGTATCCTCATCGTGTTCAACAACAATAAGCGTATTACCGAGGTCGCGCAGATGTTTCAGCGTTCCGATAAGTTTGTCGTTATCACGCTGATGAAGACCGATGCTCGGCTCATCAAGAATATACAAAACACCCATAAGCGATGTTCCAAGCTGAGTTGCAAGGCGGATACGCTGACTTTCGCCGCCCGAAAGAGTTCCCGCCGAACGGGCAAGAGTGAGATATCCGAGACCGACACTTGAAAGAAATTTAAGACGGTCACAGATTTCTTTCAAAATAATTTTTCCGATCATCAAGTCACGCTCGCTCAAAGTTTCCTTCAACGATTCGGAAAATTCAAGTGCTTTTTCAATTGAAAGATTTGAAACCTCGTCAATGTTCTTTCCTCCGACGGTTACACTGAGAGCTTCCTTGCAAAGTCTTGCGCCCCCACACTCGGGACACTTTTCGGTAACCATCAACTGTTCGATTTCGTTTCTTGAAACCTCACTCGTTGATTCATTGTACCTTCTTTGCATATTGTTAATTACACCTTCAAAATCGGTGTAATAAACTCCGCCGCCGAAAGAAGTCGGTCGTTCCATTTTCATTTTTTCGCCGTTTGTTCCGTAAAGAATGGCATTAAGCGCCTTTTTGGACATCTGCTCGATAGGCGTGTCCAACGTGAAGCCGAACTTCTTTCCGAGAGCGGTATAGTACATTCCGGCGATTGAGCCTTCTCCGACGGAGCTCCAGCCGTAAGCCTTGATTGCCCCTTTTCTGATTGAAAGCGAACGATCCGGAATTACACTTTTTTCGGAAATTTTCATAAAAACTCCGAGACCGGAACACTTTTTACAGGCGCCGAAAGGATTGTTGAACGAGAACATTCTCGGCGTAAGTTCATCAAAACTGACGCCGTGTTCCGGACAGGCATAGTTGAGTGAAAACAACTGTTCGTCAACGCCGACGCGCTCGACGAGAAGCAGACCTCCGGAAAGTTTCGTTGCCGTTTCGACCGAATCGGCAAGACGGGAACGAATCGAATCTTTCATAACAAGACGGTCAACAACGACTTCGATATTATGCTTCTTGTTCTTTTCAAGCTTTCCGACCTCCGAAAGGTCATAAATTATTCCGTCGATTCTCACACGGACAAATCCGCTTTTTCTGACCTGTTCAAGTTCTTTGACGAACTCGCCCTTCTTTCCCCTTGCAATCGGGGAAAGAATTTGGAACTTTGTTCCTTCATCAAAAAGCATAATGCGGTCAACGATCATATCAACCGTTTGCGGCTTGATTTCACGTCCGCAAACGGTGCAGTGAGGAATTCCGATTCTCGCATACAAAAGCCTGAGATAATCATATATTTCGGTTATTGTTCCGACAGTGGAACGCGGATTTTTTGATGTCGTTTTCTGATCAATGGAAATTGCCGGAGAAAGGCCGTCAATCAAATCAACGTCCGGCTTTTCCATCTGGCCGAGAAACTGCCTTGCATAAGAAGAAAGCGATTCAACATATCTGCGCTGCCCTTCGGCATAGATTGTGTCAAACGCAAGAGATGATTTTCCGGAACCTGAAAGTCCGGTAAAAACAATCATTTTATCCCTCGGAAGAACAAGGTCAACATTTTTCAGATTATGCTCTCTTGCTCCCTTTATATAGATATTTTTTTCTGGCACTTTTGTTACCTCACTTCATTGATTTAAGCTTTTCGATTTTATCACGAAGATAAGCGGCATGTTCAAACTCAAGAATTTTAGCCGCGGCACGCATTTCAGCCGTAAGACTTTTAATCGTTTGTTCACGCTCAAGTCTTGACATACGCTTAAAGTTCTTTTCAATATCCGTTCTCTTTGACGAAATTTCAAGAACGTCATGAACCTCTTTGATTATTGTCTTCGGAACGATTCCGTGTTCCTTGTTGTATTCGCTCTGAATCTTTCGTCTGCGGTTGGTTTCGGTTATCGCCCGCTCCATTGACGGTGTAACCGAATCGGCATACATAATAACTTCTCCGTTTGCGTTTCTCGCCGCACGTCCGATTGTCTGAACAAGTGACGTTTCCGACCGCAAAAAGCCTTCCTTGTCCGCGTCAAGGATTGCAACAAGCGAAACTTCGGGAATGTCAAGACCTTCCCTCAAAAGGTTGATTCCGACGAGAACATCAATTTCACCGAGACGAAGATCACGAATAATCTCCATTCTTTCAATCGTATCAATGTCATAATGCATATATCGAACCTTAATATCAAGATTTGAAAGATAGTCGGTAAGCGATTCGGCCATTTTTTTCGTGAGTGTTGTAATGAGCACACGTTCTTTTCGCGCGGTTCGTTCCATGATTTCGCCGACAAGATCATCAATCTGACCGTCGGTGGGTCTGACAGAAATGAGCGGATCAAGAAGTCCGGTGGGTCTGATGACCTGCTCAACAATCTGTTCGCTTTTTTCACGCTCAAATTCGCCGGGAGTTGCACTGACAAATATTTTTTGTCCGACAATATCATAAAATTCATCAAATCTCAATGGTCGGTTGTCATATGCCGAAGGAAGCCGGAATCCAAAATTGATGAGGCTTTCTTTTCTTGCTCTGTCACCTGCATACATTGCCCGAACCTGCGGAAGAGTAACATGTGATTCATCGACAAACAAAAGAAAATCATCGGGAAAATAATGCAAAAGAGTGAACGGACTTGAGCCGGCGGGACGACCCGACATAACTCTGGAATAGTTTTCGATTCCCTTGCAAAATCCGGTTTCGCGAAGCATTTCAAGATCATAGCTTGTCCGTTGGCGGATACGCTCGGCTTCAAGAAGTTTTCCTTCGCGGGTAAATTCTTCGGCGCGTGCTTCCATCTCATCATGAATTTCGGAAATTGCTCTTTCCATTTTGTCGTGACCGACAACGTAGTGTGACGCGGGATAGATTGCAACATGGGAAAGAGTTGACTTGATTTCTCCGGTGAGAGGATTGATTTCACAGATTCGATCAACTTCATCGCCGAAAAATTCAACTCTTATTGCCGTGTCGTTTGAATAAACCGGATATATTTCAACAACATCACCCCGAACTCGAAATTTATTGCGGACAAAATTAACATCATTTCTTTCATACTGAATAGCAGTAAGTTTTTCAATGAGTTCATCGCGGCTTTTTTCCATTCCGGGCCGAAGCGAAATAACCATGCTGCGGTAATCAATCGGGTCACCGAGGGTATAGATGCAAGAAACGCTTGCAACGATTATTACGTCCCGCCTTTCGGAAAGGGCGGAAGTTGCCGAATGGCGCAATTTATCGATTTCATCATTGACGGCGGAATCTTTTTCAATGTAAGTATCGGTTGTCGGAATGTATGCTTCGGGCTGATAGTAATCATAATACGAAACGAAATATTCAACCGCATTTTCCGGAAAAAATTCCTTGAATTCGGAGCAAAGCTGCGCGGCAAGCGTTTTATTGTGAGCCAAAACGAGAGTCGGACGATTGAGTTTTGCAATGATATTCGCCATTGTGAAGGTTTTTCCCGAGCCGGTGACGCCCATCAGGGTCTGCTCCATATCGCCGTCTTCTACGCCTTTAACAAGGCGATCTATGGCCTGCGGCTGGTCACCGGTCGGCCGGTATTTTGAGACAAGTTTGAAATGATCCATTAATCATTCACCACCAAGAAAACAAATGTTCTGTTAGATATTGTACCACACAATAAACCAAAAATAAAGGGCTACACAATAAATTTCTTTGCGTAACCCTTAAAAATATTCATTTTCTTTTTTCTTAGAATAAACCTGTTATATTTCCGTCTTCATCAACGTCGATGTTTTCGGCGGCCGGCACCTTCGGCAGTCCGGGCATTGTCATGATGTCACCGGTCAAAACAACAATGAATCCCGCTCCGGCCGAAACCTTGAGATTTTTTACTGTAACTTCAAAGTCATCCGGCGCACCGAGTTTTTTCGGGTCATCGGAAAAGCTGTACTGCGTTTTTGCAATGCAAACCGGAAGCGAGCCGAAGCCCATTTCTTCAAGCTGATTGAGTTGCTTTTTTGCAGCCGGAGTAAATACAACTCCGTTTCCGCCGTAAACCTTTTTGACAACATTCTCGATTTTTTCCGAGATACTTTCCGAATCTTCATAGCTGAAAGTGAAATCGCCTTTTTCCTCTTCGCAAAGACGGACAACCTCTTTTGCAAGATCCTTTCCGCCTTCACCGCCCTTTGCCCAAACGTCGGACAAAACGACATTCACGCCGAGCAAACGACACTTTTCGATAATGAATTCAACCTCTTTATCCGTGTCGGTCGGAAAACGGTTAACCGCAACAACGCACGGGAGTTTATACACGTTTTTGATGTTTGAAACGTGGCGAAGAAGATTGGGAATACCCTTTTCGAGTGCTTCAAGGTTTTCTTCGCCGAGTTGATTTTTTGAAAGTCCGCCGTGCATTTTAAGTGCCCTGATCGTTGCGACAACAACAACGGCGTCCGGAACAAGCGAAGCCATACGACACTTAATATCGAGGAACTTTTCCGCACCGAGATCTGCGCCGAAACCTGCTTCGGTAATTGCATAATCTCCGGTTTTAAGCGCAATCTTCGTTGCAAGAACAGAGTTGCATCCGTGCGCGATATTCGCAAAAGGTCCGCCGTGAACAAACGCCGGTGTTCCTTCAAGCGTCTGAACGAGGTTAGGTTTAAGTGCGTCTTTGAGAAGAGCCGTCATTGCGCCCTGCGCTTTGAGCTGACCGCAAGTTACGGGTTCGTTGTTATAATTATAACCGACAATAATCCTTGAAAGTCTTTCTTTGAGATCGGAAATTGAATTTGAAAGGCAAAATATTGCCATGATTTCACTCGCAACAGTGATGTCAAACCCATCTTCACGCGGAACTCCGTTCATTCTTCCGCCGAGTCCGTCAACAACAGAGCGAAGCTGTCTGTCATTCATGTCAACGCAACGTTTCCATGTTATTCGGCGCGTATCAATTCCGAGAGCATTGCCTTGATGAATGTGATTATCAATCATTGCGGCGAGAAGATTGTTCGCCGCCGAAATCGCATGAAAATCGCCGGTGAAATGCAGATTGATGTCCTCCATAGGAACAACCTGAGCATATCCTCCGCCTGCGGCCCCGCCCTTGATTCCGAAAACAGGTCCGAGGGACGGCTCGCGCATTGCAACAACCGCTCTCTTTCCGATTTTTCTCATTCCGTCGGCAAGTCCGATTGTTGTTGTTGTTTTTCCCTCGCCGGCCGGAGTGGGCGTGATTGCCGTAACAAGAACAAGTTTTCCGTCTTTGTTTTTGTTTTCACTGAGATAAGAAAGATCAATCTTCGCCTTGTTTTTTCCGTAAGGCTCAAGATACTTTTCATCGACTCCGCACTTTGCGGCAATTTCGGTAATCGGCTCGCACTTGCATTGTCTTGCAATTTCGATGTCGGTCAGATAGGACACTGACAACTCCTCCAATCAAATAATATACCTTATATTTTACATTGACAACAGATATTTGTCAAGTTATCAAAGACCCGGAGGCATTTTGCTCCGGGTCATGAAAACAGAAATTATACTTCGGTGTAAGCCTTGGCCTTTTCAAACTCTTCTTCAAGTTGCTGTGACGGTTTTTTCGTGCAAAGCGAAACAACAACAATGAAAATGCAGGAAATGAGAAATGCGGGAAGAAGCTCGTAAATTCCGAAAACTCCGCCGAGCGGTTTGAGAAGGAGCTTCCAAACAAAGACCATTACGCCGCCTGATACCATACCTGCAATTGCGCCGGCTCTGTTTGTACGTTTCCAGAAAAGCGAAAAGAGGATAATCGGCCCAAACGTTGCGCCGAAGCCTGACCATGCGAACGAAACAATTTCAAAAATAACGCTGTTTTCATTCCAAGCAATCGCCATTCCTATTACGGTAATTACAAGAAGCATTATTCTTGAAACACGCATTACCTGTTTGTCGGTTGCATCCTTTTTGACGATACCTTCAAAGAGATTCTTTGAAACCGCCGAAGCCGCAATGAGAAGATATGAGTCGGAAGAACTGATTGTTGCGGCGAGAATACCGGCCATAACAACGCCTGCAACAATCGGGTGGAACAAAAGCTGAGCAAGATGAGCAAAAACATTTTCAGCACCGCTCTGAGTTGCAAGCGCCGCATCTGTAGGAAGAATAAATCTTCCGAGAACACCGATCGAAACAGCGGCAGTAAGCGAAATGAGAACCCAAACAGTTGCGATTCTGCGCGACATTTTAAGCTCGCTGCTCTTGCGGATAGCCATAAAGCGAAGAAGCACCTGCGGCATTCCGAAATAGCCGAGTCCCCATGAAACGGTTGAAAGAATCGTGAGAAAACCGTATTTTCCGGCCTCACCGAAAAGAGGCGCGCCGTTTGCGGCCTGCTGAACACCGTTTGCGTCAACGGTCGGAGTTGCAATCGAAGTGAATGAAAGATATCCCGGAATTGCCTTTGCGTTTTCAATAACGGCCGAAAGTCCGCCGGCATGAACGACACCGCAGACAAGCACACCGACAAGCGCAATGATCATAACAACTGCCTGCATAAAATCTGAAGCGCTTTCCGCAAGGAATCCACCGAGAATCGTATAAATCAAAACAAAAGCAGCACCGACAATCATCATTGAATGATAAGAATAACCGAAAAGACCGGAGAACAGCTTTCCGCAGGTTACAAAACAGCTTGCGGCATAAACGGTAAAGAAAATAAGAATAAACGTTGCAGAAACACCGAGAATGACCTTTTTCTTTTCATGAAAGCGATTGCTGAGAAAATCCGGGACGGTAATCGAGTCGCCCGAAACGATTGAATATGCACGAAGACGCTTTGAAACAAGAAGCCAGTTTATGTACGTTCCGACCGCAAGGCCGATTGCGGTCCATGCGGCGTCTGCAATTCCGCACCAATAGGCAACTCCGGGAAGTCCCATGAGAAGCCAACCGCTCATATCGGAAGCTTCTGCGCTCATTGCGGCAACCCAAGGGCCAAGCGAGCGACCGCCGAGAAAATAGTTTTCCGAGTTTGCCTGTGATTTTTTTGCAAAGAATATGCCAATACCGATGACAATCAGCATATACCCTACCATTGCGATTAACAATTGAACTTTATCGCCCATTTTTTTACATCCTTCTCTCCAAAAGTGATTTTATTATTGTAATATATTTTCCGATTCATTGCAATAGTTTTTTTGAAAAAAAGGCGTGTGGAGAACCGTACGTCTTGAAAGTCCAAACTGTAAATGTGGCAAGCAAAGCCGTCACATAAAACTTCAGCCGTTTCGCAAAAAGCGAAACGGCTGAAAAACAGGCTTATTATTTGATTCCGTACTTAAACAGCGAAGCAATAAGTCTGAAGATGTAGATAATTCTCTGCCAGAGGCGATAGAAGAAATTATTTGTTACCGAGTTGAAGTCCATCGGGAAATTACACTTGTCGCAAGCTCCGTCACCGTTTTCGTCAACGTGTCCCGTTGCTTTGACGGTTTCGTATTTCTTATGTTTGCAGACCGAGCAAGTATATCTTGTCTGACCGTCAACGGTGCAGTTCGGTTCGATTACAACAACTTCCTTGCCCCATTCATGAGCACCTTCATGAACAAGAGTACCGTCCTGATCGAAAGCATAAAGCTTTCCGTCGATTTCGGTGGTATCATTTGCCATGATGTGAGTTGACGGATTGAAGTAATATTTCTTTCCTTCGATTTCCTGCCAGCCGCCGACCATATCGGAGCCCCAATAATACACGGTACCTTCATCTGTTTCATAGAATGCGCCGCGCTGAAGCTTTCCGTCCTTTGAGAAGACAAAGTTGAGCTTTTGTCTTACGGTTACGGTTGCGTTTCCGGTTCTCATTGCGCCGTTTGATCTTGAGAAGTAATAAAGGTTACCCTCAATTTCATGCCAACCGACAAGAACGGTTGTGTTTGAACCGCGGAACGCTCTTACTCCGCCTTCAAATTCCTCAAAGACCGCGCCGATCTGACGTCCGTCTTTATCGAAATGGTATGTTCCCTTAACCTGACCGAGAGTGTGATCACCGACAAGACCGAGTCCGTTTTCATCGAAGTAATAAGCGTCGTTTCCGAGCTGGAACCAGCCGATTTTCTTTTCGCCGCCGAGGAAGTACATGTTTCTTCCGGTGTCAACGTCGCGAGCAAAACCGGTGTAATTCTTGATGTCAATCGGATATCCGCAAACCGAGCAGTACATATCGCCGTTATCATATGCGGCGGTGTGACCATTCTTTGAGCAGTCGCTCTTCTTGGTCTTTGTGAAAGAGTCAAGAATCACAGCTTCCGAACCGGTGTAGTCATAAGTTGTGAATGAAAGTTCGGTATCGGTTGCTTCTGCAGTGATGTAAACTGCATTATATTCGTTTGTGCAAATTTCAAAGTTGAACGAATCGTTGGGAACAACTTTATATGATTTTTCACCGGTTGAACCGCAGATATAATAGATCGTTCCGTCGTCATTAACCTTGTTGCCCGTTTGCGGAGCGGTTCTTGAATAGGAGTGATCGTGACCGGAGAATACAACGTCGAATCCGACATCATCCGCAAGATCTCTGATTTTCTGAGCAGGAGCGTCGTCATTACCTGACGGATTGGTGTAATACGGCGGCTGATGAAGAGTAAGAATCTTCCAAGTTGCGTCGCTCTTTGCGGCATCTTTCTTGATCCACTTGATAGCCTCGTCATATCTTTGTGTTCCATAGTTGATTACCGCAACATAAACATTGCCGTACTGGGTTGAGTAATATGCCGGAGCTTCTTCACCGTCGGAAAGATCAAAGTATGCATTCGCTGTGGAAGCATCATCATCTCCATAATATTCATGGTTACCGAGAACCTGAATAAGATCCTGATTGCCGAGGAAATTGCCGCTGAATACCTGAGCGATATTTGCCCACATTTCATAGTTGCCGCCGTTATCAACAGCGTCACCTGTCTGGATTCCGAAGTCATACTTGACGCCGGATTCGCCGAGAATCTTTGTGATCTGATCGGTGTTTGTTGTATCTGTTGCCTGAGTATCTCCGATAACAAAGAAGTTAACTCCTCTGTTCTTTCTTGTTGTTTCAAATGTCTTGAGTTCGGACATCTTTTCGCCGTCACCGACACGGTAAACATATTCGGTATCAGCCTTGAGACCGCTTATTTTTACGCTGTTGATTTTTACGGCATAGTTCGTTTCAAGCATTGCAGAGCTTGCAAGTTCAACAAGAACATCCTTTCCTTCAACCGTTTTGAAAGCAGCTTCGCCGTTTGCGTCATAATCAGCCTTTGAGGCATATTGGGCAACAGCTTTGTCTGCGCTTGCAATCGGAGAAGACATCCAAGAAATGCTCTGAGTCGACTCGGGATTCTTGGTTGCGTTAAGTTTAACGTATGTCGGAAGGCCGTCTTCGGTTCCGCCGGCTTTAAAGCTCTGACTTGTGGTAAGGAACGAAAGGTCTCCGTCCTTTTCGGCATAAATACTGATTTTCTTGACGGCATCAACGAAAGCCTTTGTAAAGAATCTTCCGTTTTCATCGGTTACACCGAGAAGTGTATTGTCACTTGTATAGATGTTTGCACCGGCAACGGCATTTCCGTCTCCGTCGGTGACATCAACGTATCCTCCTTCGGAGCCGACAACCATGGTACTGATTTTGATTGCGAGCGGTGAAGAGCAGGTTACGGTAATTTTTCCGGAGAACGAACCCTTCGAGCCGTCTGCAAAGGTAAGTGCACCCTTTGAAACTCTGTAAGTTGCTTCAAGTCCTTCGGGAACGTCGGTCGGAATTGAAATGATTACTTTTGCAATTACATTGCTTTCCGAAGAAGCGTCGGCTTTTTTATTAACTTTGAAACCGATCTGAGCTTCTTTTGCATCATATGTTGCTTCACCGTCAAGAGCGTAATTCTCGCCGGCTTCAACTCTGAATGTGTTCCAATACTTTTCAAAGTATGAGAGAATCTTAAGTTCAACGTCTGCTGATTCAACAGTGTTGTCTGTTGCAACAACGTCAATGATAAAGTCGTTGCCAAGAACCGGAGCGTTTTCGGCAATAAAGGAAACTTCGCTCTTTCCTTGTTTTGCATCAACGGTGAAATAACGTGTTTCTTCTGTCTTGTTACCGAACTTATCGGCAACGGAAACCGTCATGCTGTGAACACCGTCTGAAAGGGTCTTATCATAAAGAATGATTTCGCCGTCGGTTTCAACGATTGTGCAGTTTCCGGTTTCGTCAACGCCGTCAATGTACATTTTTACTTCGGTCGGGTCGATTCCGGTTGCATACTTTCCGTCGTCGTCTTTAAATGTTGCAGTGAAAGTGTTTGTGGCGTCGGTAAGAACGGTCTTGCCGTCTTCAATGCTTGTTCCGAGAGTGTGCATTGAAAGGATTTCCGGGTTTACGGTATCGTCAACATTTGCGCCGTAGATAAGCTGAATATTATCAAGATAAATCTTTGAGGCTGTTTTATCGCCGCGCGGACCGCCGGCCTGATATGAAATCCAGAATACGCCGCAACCCTGATAGAAACCGAACGGAGCGTTGTCTCTTCCCGAGCCGGCATTCTTTGAATTCGTCAAATCAAATTCAACATATTTCCAGCCTGTCCAGTCAATACCGTTAGCGCCCGTTACGGTTGCATAAGCAAGACTTTCGTCTTTGTTACAGCAGTTGAGATAAAGAACGAAGTTTGCTGTTCCTTCGGGAACGTATACCCAGCAACCGATAGCTGTCGGCGAACCGTCAAAGAAATATGTCGGACTGGTTACACGAAGATAGTTGTTCGAGTTACCGTTAAGGTTATATGAAGAATAGTCGTAGTCGATTCTGAGCGATTTGTTGCCAAAGCGAACAGGTTCACCGTCATCTTTCGATACGATTGTTGCCTTCATTGATTCCTGGTCACTGAGTGAAGCATTCGGCCAGCAATAAAGCGGATATCCCTGCTCATAAAACTCGGCAGCCTGCTGTGGGCTTGAAGTGCCGGCAGTACGGTCAAAACGCGGCATCTTATATGACGGAACATACTTAAGAGCGCCGTTGCTGTTTTCGGCTTCTTCCTTGTCGGTTGTATATTCAAAGTCGTACATAACAACCGGCATTGCACCGATAATTGTTTTAACGGTTACGGAAATTTTTGGATTGAACTTGAGCGTTGCGGTAACGTTTGCGTTAACGGTTACACCGTCAAGAGTGGTAAATGTAAGGCCGTCAAATTTACCTGCGCTTTCGCCAAGGTCGTTGCCGTCAAAATCGGCAATTGCCCAGCTGAGGTCGCCGGCTTTCATATTTACGGTTCTGCTCTGATATTTTCCGATAATACCGAAATCGGTTGTTTCTTCAAAGCCGAGAGATATTTCACTGCTCGGAATATGGAGAGTGTCGGGAACAACAATGCTTACGCTCGTTGAACCGCAAACAGCGTTGCCCGTAACATAGTTAACCTTGACTTCGCCGACGGTTCCGTTTGAGGTGAAGAGACCGTCGTCGGTAATCGTACCGAGCGAAGCACTTTCGGCAGCAAGAACGAATTTTCCGTCAGAGGGAAGATCAGCCGCGGAACCTGCGGAGTCAACGCCCTTTGCAGAGAACTGAACGGTTGATTCCGGAGTATAAAGTTCATTATTCGGGAGCATTGAAGCGTGGTCAAACTCACCGGTCGGCTTTGCACTCGAAATAACAAAGAGTGAAGAAGCAACGTTTCTTTCAACGCCGTCGGAGGGGTTGTTTGAGACTTCAAGAGTGGTGCTTCCTTCGTACTTTGCAGCATAGGTTGTTGATCCGCCACCGTCAAGGTTAAGAACGTCAACGCAGCCAAAGCCAAGCATGATGTCGGCAAGCTTTTTGTTGCTGAGACCGACCGAAACGGGATAGTTACGTCCGTCGGCAACATACATGATTACGGAGCCGTCGGCTTTAATTCCGACTGCAGTCTTAGGAACAAGACCGTCATCGGTATTGCCCATTTCGGTTCTCTGTCCGTTTTCAACAAGAGTGAAGAAACCGGAAACTGCTTCGGTGCAGTTATTGAGAATCTCCTGGGTCATGTTTGAACCGATTTTCGGAGTGCCGTCTTTCATAATTGCGAAATACGGACGGCCGAGACCGGCTTTGTAGACATTGTTGTTCATAACAAGACAACCGGTAGGTTCACCTGTCTGCATGTTATAGATGTCGGCATTGAAAGCGGCAACAACGTTAACGCCGCGCTTCTTTTCAATTGCGGCAGCCTGTCTTCTTACAGTCTGCATTTTCCATTTGGTTCCGTCGTAGTCGTTATATCCGACTGCAAAACCGGTTGTTTTGGTTTTAAGGTCAACCTCAACGGCGTAACCCATAACCTGGCTGTCGCCGTCTTTTCCGTTGGTAACGATTTTGTTTTCCGTTACGCCCGGAGCAATTTTACTTTCTGTTTTTGAAATGAGGAACATGTCGCTCGGTGCGGTAAAATCAATCGCCGAAACGCCGATTGCGACCGTTGAGAACATCAGTACCAAACACAAAAACGAAGCAATTGCCTTTTTAAGGGTCTTGTTTTTCATTTTTCTGCCACATTCCTTTCTGAGTGTAGTTGTAATTATAAAATACGTCTTTTGACGTTATTTACCGGAATTTTTATTTTCTGAACAAGTTTTTGATGTTTTCAAAAATGTGCTTAAGAAGCTGAATAAACTGAATGAAGTTTGCGGTGAGGAAGCCGACTTTTTTCCACTGTGCGTAAAGAACGGTGGATTCACCCTCAAGAGTAATTTCTTCTCCGGGCTTATATGACTTTCCGCTGCCATCCTTTGCGGTGTTCCATTCCTTAAAAATATACTGCATGTTTTGGCCTTCAAACGAGCTTGAGGAAACCTTGACGTTTTCTCCGACCGAAGCGATTGTATGATTGAACGTTACACCGTTTCCGCCGTTTGCGTCATAGAAAAGCATTGCGGAATTATCGGCGAATCCCTTTGAAAGAGCAGACGTTCTGTCCGAAACGAAGGTAAGGAATTCGTTGACGCAATCGTCATATGAATTTGCAACGGTTTCATAAGTACTTTCCGAAAGCTGACGGCGCCAGAAGAAAAGATCCATTACCGCAGAAGCTTTGATTTCGGAAGCAAGGGAACGAAGCGACGCAATTTTTTCTTCTCCGAGATTCGGCTGAGCGTTTTTCTGCCATGCCGTTCTTACGGCCTGACGGAAATCGGCGTGCTTGAAAAGCATTCCGAAAACTGTTTCAAAAGCTTTTCCGGCAACGTTCTCCCCTGCACCGATGTATCCGGCACCTGCATACCAAGCCGATGTGTCGGTAATCCAAACACCGAACTTATTGGCATTCATTGAACCGTACGCAAGGTCAAAGTCCCAAACGGGAGACGCAACAATCTTATCGGTCTTTGAATCTTTGTAGAAATAGCAACTTGAAAGACCCGCATCAATGTCCATTGAAAGTTCCTCAATGACATACATATTTGCAAACGATTCAAGATCAATATAATCTGTATAGTGTTTTCCGAGAGAATTCATACCGTTCTCGGAATAAAGAGCGTCTTCAAATTCCTGCCAGAAAGAACTGATGTACTCAACCTGAGCTTTTGAAGCATACTCCGGACTCTTAAGAACAACCGGTTGGCCGTGATTCGTAACGAAACCGCTGACTTCCGGGATATATCTGTCTTTAAAATCAAATTCAAGAAGGTAACCGCCGGTAATATCTTCGGGGTCGTTCGGAATATCAACATATTTTACGGAACCCGGCGCACTTCCGGTTCTGTCTCCGGCAAGCGAAAGCGATTCGATGTCGAGAGCTTCGTTTGCTTTTTCGTTGAGTTCTTCAAGGTCTGTGATGTCAACACGGGTTGAACCGACTTCAACGCTTTCGCAAACAATATAATTACCCTGATATTCGCCGTTGATATAAAGATCAACGTGCTTAGATTTTGAAGAATAGTAAAGACCGATTTCGTCCGAGAAATCAAAAGTAAAAGTATTTCTTATGTATGACGGATCATAATAGGAAGCGAGAAGGCTCCATTTTTTTGCCTTTCCCATTCCGAAAAGATCGATCTTCTTTTCAAATTTAATGTTATACGGTTTTTTCGGAAGGCTCCAAGTTGAATTTCCGCGTCCCTTAATTGAGGAAAGTTTTGCGTCAACCGTAACCGTTCCGTCTTCAACAACGGAAATTGTTCCTTTTTCCTTGTGAGACTTGTCCGCGTGAATTGCATCAAGTGAACCCGATTCGGTTTCAATGAACATTGCGGGAATGTTTTCGGAACTGAGAAAGACAACCTGATATTCTTTTCCGCCGCTCGTGAGAGTAAATTCACCGCCGCCGGCAAAAGCATCGGTCTTCTTTCCGTAACCGAGCTTTTTTTCGCCGACATAAACAGCGTTTGTCGAAACGAACCTTGTTTCAACATCCGAAAGATTGCTTCCGGCTGGAAGATAGAAATAATACTTTCCGTCAATTTCATTTTTTTCCCATTCAATGAAATATCTTTCGCCCTTTACAAGCGCATTGATTGAAAAAGAATCAATTTCTCCCTCGGCAAACGCAGTAACAGCGAAGCATGAGAAAACAAAAATCAACGAAAGGACAACCGAAATCACTGATTTTACTTTTTTTGACATATACACACCTCGTTTTTTCAGCCATACACCTCATATGAACGCAAAAATCCGCTGCCAATACCTTTAATATTTTCGGTTAACCGGCAGGGAAGATTAAATATTTTCATAAATATGTATAGCTGTTTAAAATTTTACAAATAGATAATATCACAAAGATTCGCTTCGGTCAATATCAAAGGCTGTTAAAACGGTTATTTGTGAATATTCTCTGAACTTTTCGTGTTTTTTGTGTGCAAAATGCCAAACAGAATTGACACTATAAAGTAAAATATGTGTTTAATATGAGACAATTTGAGGTTTATTGTCACTGTAAAGTATTTTTACTTACAAAAAAAGAAGTCCGAAATCACTCGAACCCCTAAAAATTCACATTCTTTCAAATCCCAAAAAACGTGTTCCCTGAAAACTGAGCTTTCCTCTGTCTCCTTCGACAATCATTCCGTAATCATAGCCTTGAACCTGAAGTTCGAGCCTGTCACCGCTTTCAAACTGAAAAGTAATATAATATGTTGTTGAAGTCGTGGTGTATGACATTGATCCGTCGGAACCGCCTTGATGATGACTGTGACTGACGTTTTCACGCTTTGAAACAACGGTCGCTTCAACGGTAAGACGCGGTGAATGATTATTCTTGTTCCATGTCGAAATACCTTTTATAATCGTAAACAAAATTATTCCGAAAACAAGCACAAAAACCAAGACAAACGCAACTCCGAAAAAGTCGCCAAACAATCCGAACATTAAATCACTCCTTTGATTTTCAAATGCATAACAATAATATCATTTTTGTCGAAAAAATTCAACCGGAACCGCAATGCGGCGGCATATTTTTTTATTAATGTCAAAAACTAATATAAACTATGAAAAGAGAAGGTGAACGCGAAATGGCTGATATGACCGGTTATACCAAAGAAATGAATGAATACTTTAATTCGCTTCCGAAATTTTTGCAGGAAAGCATCGTTCAAAGCGGAACAAAAGTTAAAACGCTCAATGAGTTGCGAGGATTTTCAAAAGAAATTTGCGAAAAAGGCTTCGGAAAGAAGCAATAATCAGACAAATGCTTTTCTGAGCATCATAAGCATTTCATCGGTTTCGTCAATATTAAACCCGGCGCAAGAGAGAAGAATCGCGCCGGGTTCATTTTTAATCGGACGAACCTTTACGCCGTTTTCAATCGCTCCTTTTGAAAGCGTTTCGGAATCTATATTTGTAATGGATTTTACCTTTACAAGATACGCGGCCTCGCATCTTGTGAAAAGTGCAAGACCTTTAAAGAGTTCATTACCTCGACTGCACAGTTTTTCGCTTTTTGATATATATATTCTTTTTTGCTTTCTGATTCTCGCAAGGAGATGACCGTCGGTAATGTACTGACAAAGCGCAATCTGTTCGGCCTTTGAAGCTGTCTGATTATAAAGCGCCGCACGCTCTCTGAACAGTCTCGTCAATTCTTGCGGCAGTACCATAAAACTGACTCTGATCGACGGAAGAAGAAGCTTTGAAAACGTTCCTATATACACCACGTTTTTTCCGCCGTCAAGACCCTGAAGAGAAAGCATCGGATGTGAACCGTATCTGAATTCACTGTCGTAATCATCTTCAATGACAAGTATATTCTCTTTACGGGCGTATTCGATAATTTTCGTTCTTTCATTCATTTGCATCACGCTTCCGGAACTGTCGTTATGCGACGGAGAAACGTAAATGACAGAAGCTTTACAGTTCTCCGAATTCATATCCAAAATGTCTTTTGAAACGCTTATAACATTTTTCCCGTAGTCTTCAAAGACCGTTCTTCCCTTCGGAAAATCGAAGCCCCAAAAAGCAATGTTTTTTTCTTCTTTTAAAAGCACACAAAGAATTGAAAGAAGACTTTGCGTTCCGGCCGAAATAACGATATTCTCAGCCGTTCCGACAACGCCCCGCTGACTGTTGACATATTTTGCAATTGCCGATCGCAGGTCGGGTTCCCCCATGCTGTCACCGTAAGAAAGAAGCCTTTCATCCTGGCGCCAAGCACTTTTTACATATCTGCGCCAAAGCGAAAAATCAAAACTCTCTCTGTCCGCTGCCGTTGTCACCATGTCAAATTTGCACTCCGTTTGTTTTCCGAAATCAGAAACGGCGGGGCTTGTCATATTTGATTCGTTTTCGATCAAAAGATCGGAAACGAAGTATCCGCTTTGCGGCTTTGAAAAGATATAGCCTTCGGCCGCAAGAACCGCATATGCGTTTTCAACCGTTGTTCTTGAAAGCGAAAATTCGCCAGAACATCTTCTCACGGAAGGGAGTTTTGTTCCGGGAAGAAGCATTCCGTTCAGTATTAAGTTTTTATAATGTTCATAAAGGTCAAGATATTTAATCATGTCGTTCCAACTGTCCCCTAAAAATTTCTGAAATTTGGGTATTTAAATCATGACAGATTTTTAGTATATTATATCCCGTAATCACGCAATGTCAATACATGAGGTGATAAAATTGAAAGCAAAATCCAAAAACAATCTTAAATACTTAACATTTTCCGCCCTTTTTGCGGCATTGACCGCGATTTTTATTACGCTTTTTCACATTCCTTACGGTTCAACGGGATACGTTCATCTCGGTGACGCCGTAATATATTTTGCCGCCGTTTTACTTCCAACGCCTTATGCGGCACTTGCCGCGGCTGTCGGCGGCGCAATTGCGGACGGCGCAAGCGGATATCTTGTTTACGTTATTCCGACACTCATTACAAAAGCCGTAATTTCTCTTCCGTTCACGTCAAAAACGGAAAAGACGCTTTGCAAACGTAACGTAATCGCTCTCGTTATTTCCGCAGTTTCTTCGATCGCTATTTATGCAATTGCAGAATTCATTATCGGTATAACAGTCAATAATCTCCCGGCCGCAGGTGCATTGACCGCCGCAGGTTCAACCGTTCTTCAAAACTTCATTCAGGCTGCGGGAAGCACGGTTTTGTTCCTTGCTCTCTCCCCCGCAATCGATAAACTCAGAAAGAGTACTTCAAAGTGGTTTGCTCAGTAAAATAAATTCAAGGTGAGTTTTATGAACATCACTGATAAAAGAATTGACAACGGAACTCCTTTTGACTGGGGACGAACCTCAGAAGATTACGCTAAATACCGTGATATTTACCCGGCGATTTTTTACAAAAAGATCGCCGGTATCGGTCTTTGTCTCAAAGGACAATCGGTTCTTGACGTCGGAACGGGAACAGGCGTTCTTCCCCGCAATATGCTTTCTTACGGCGCAAAGTGGACAGGCACGGATATTTCGGAAGAACAAATCGCAATGGCAAAGCTCTTGTCGGAAGGAACTGACATTGAATATTTTTGTGCGGACGCAAAAGACATAAGTTTTCCGAACGACACTTTTGACGTTGTTACCGCTTGCCAGTGCTTTTTGTATTTTGATCACGAAAAACTCATGCCGAAACTTTTTGAAGTTCTCAAAAGCAACGGAAAAATTCTTGTTTTATATATGGCGTGGCTTCCGTTTGAGGATGAGATTGCAGGAGAAAGCGAAAAGCTCATTTTAAAATACAACCCCGATTGGAGCGGCAAAGGCGAAACCATGAGGCCGATTGAAATCCCGAAAATTTACGGCGAACGTTTTGAGCTTTCTTTCAGCGAGGAATACAAACTTCCCGTTCATTTCACAAGGGAAAGTTGGAACGGAAGAGTCAAGGCCTGCCGCGCAATCGGCGCTTCACTCTCAAAAGCCGAAATTGCCGCCTTTGAAAAAGAACACCTTGACATGCTGACAAAGCGTTTTCCCGAAGAATTCGACGTTCTGCATTATGCGGCAACGGCGGTTCTTCGTAAAACCGATATACCTGATTTCAAAGAAAGGAGCGCCCAATTAAGTTCAGGCGCAAAGGAAAAACAATTATGACTGACATCAAACTTCAGGCCGAAAAGGTCATCAAAGAACTTGTTGAAAAGGCAGGACTCAAAAAGGGCGACTTACTTGTTGTCGGCTGTTCTTCAAGTGAAATCGTCGGAGAAACAATCGGCAAAGGTTCTTCGCTTGAGGCGGCGCAGGACGTTTTTGCTGGTATTTATCCATATCTCAAAGAAAAAGGCATTTTCCTTGCGGCGCAGTGCTGTGAACATCTTAACCGCGCACTTATTCTTGAAAGAGAAGCCGCCGAAAAAAGAGGATACGAAATTGTTTGCGTTGTTCCGAAGCCAAAAGCCGGCGGAAGTTTTGCAACGACGGCTTTTGAGAATTTCAGCGACCCCGTTGCCGTTGAAGAAATCAAGGCCGACGCGGGACTTGACATCGGTCTTACGCTCATAGGTATGCATCTCAAACACGTTGCGGTTCCCTTGAGGCTTTCGGTTGACAACATCGGACAGGCTCATATCACAGCGGCAAGAACAAGGCCGAAATATATCGGCGGAGAAAGAGCACATTACTGCTGAATATGCTTGATTTATTTACGGAATCTGTTATAATGTGTTGTGGCGGTTTATACTGCCGCAACACATTTTTTTGAGGTGAAAAAATGCCAATTAAAATAAACGACAAGCTTCCCGCAAAAGAAAGCCTTGAAAAAGAGAATATTTTTGTTATGACGGAAACACGGGCGCAAACTCAAGACATCCGCCCGCTGAAAATAATTATCCTCAATCTCATGCCGACAAAAATCGCAACCGAAACTCAGCTTTTGAGAATGCTTTCAAATTCTCCGCTTCAGGTTGACGTTGAACTTCTTCAAACGGTTACTCACAAAGCTTCCCACACCGACGAGGAACATATGCTCACTTTTTACAAAACGTTTGACGAAATCAAGGACAAGAAGTATGACGGAATGATTGTTACCGGAGCACCGGTTGAACAGATGGATTTTGAAGACGTTGACTATTGGCCCGAACTTTGCGAAATTTTTGAGTGGTCAAAAACCAACGTATACTCAACCATGCACATCTGCTGGGGAGCGCAAGCCGGGCTTTACTACCGCTACGGCATACCGAAGCATGATCTTCCGGAAAAAATGTTCGGAGTATTCCCTCACAAGCCGCTTGATCTTTTTCATCCTCTTCTTCGCGGCTTTGACGACACATACTTTGTTCCCCAGTCGCGCCACACGGAAACCCGCTTTTCGGATATTGCCCTTTGCAAAGATCTTCAAATTCTCTCCTACTCCGAAATTTCCGGAATACATTTGATTTCAGACCTCGAATGCAGAAATTTTTATGCCACCGGTCATTCGGAATACGATGCGGATACGCTCGCAAAAGAATACTTCAGAGACAAAGAAAAGGGTCTTGACATCAAGCTTCCGTATAATTATTTTCCAAACGACGACCCGACCAAGCAGCCACTTATGACCTGGCGCAACGTCGGAACGCTTATGTTCACAAACTGGCTGAACTATTTTGTCTATCAAAAAACACCTTATGATATTAACAGTCTTTAACATTCGGGCAGTCTTTAAAAGACTGCTTTTTTGTTTGGCTTTTTTAAGTTGATTTTAGTAATTAATGATAAAAATTTCATAAAGTACTTCCTTTTTATGTTTAAATGTGCTATAATATCTGTGAACTTAAAAGGGTAAGTCCCCTCGGCAGCTCAGTTGCGGAGGGTAGGTATCCGAAACCGGTTCAAAGCCGAAACTCTTTGAATCGAACGGTTCAATATATAAAGGAGGTAGAGTTATGAAAATAACCATCATCGGACGAAAGTGCACACCGAGAGACTCATTCAAAGAAAGAGCCGAAAAAAGACTCAAGAAGATTGAAAAATTCTTCGGACCCGACGCTGAAGCAAAAATCACCGCAACAGTTGAACGAAATGAGCAGATCGTCGAGGTGACCGTCTTTTATAACTCATTGATTTTCCGTGCGCAGGAACGCTCGGAAAATATGAACGATGCTCTTGACCGCTGCGTCGATTCCCTCGTTCGCCAAATCAGAAAAAACAAAACCAGAGTCGAAAAGAAGCTTCGCTCCGGTGCTTTTGACGCTTTTGACGCAATTGACGAATTTGACAGCGAGGACAATTTTGAAGTTGTCCGTTCAAAAGAAATTGTTCTCAAGCCGCAGAGCGTTGACGAAGCGATTCTTCAGATGAATCTTCTTGACCACCGTTTCTTTATGTTCCTTAACAGCGACAACGACAAAGTCTGCGTTGTTTATGCAAGAAATGACGGCGGATACGGACTTATTATTCCTGATATTGATTGATTTTAATTTTATATTGTGATAAAATATTTCAGCGGTGGCCATCCACCGCTGATTTTTATTTTTTGAAAGCAGGGCAAATATGAAAATAAATTTTGTTATCCCATGCCTTTTGGGGCTTGAAAAACTCATCGCCGATGAAATGAAAGCAATCGGAGCAAAAGACGTCACAGCCGAAAACGGAAGAGTTCTCTTTTCCGGCGACGAGCATATTCTCGCAAGAGCAAATATCTGCTCACGCCATGCAGAAAGAGTTCAAATCCTTGTCGGCTCATTCACGGCAATGAGCTTTGAGGAGCTTTTTCAGGGAACAAAAGCACTTCCTTGGGAACAGTGGATCGGAAAACTTGATGCGTTTCCCGTTAAAGGTTATTCCATTAATTCCGCCCTTTTTTCGGTCAGCGACTGTCAGTCAATCATAAAAAAAGCCGTTGTTGAACGACTCAAATCAAAATATAATATTTCATGGTTCGACGAAACGGGACCCGTTCATCAAATCCAGTTTTCAATCATGAAAAACACAGTAAGTCTGCTCATTGATACCTCCGGAGCCGGTCTTCACAAAAGAGGCTATCGCCTTGAAGCCGGCGGGGCGCCGATCAAAGAAACGCTCGCCTCTTCAATTTGTTCGCTTGCAAGAGTCAGGGATTACCACACACTTTACGACCCGATGTGCGGTTCCGGAACGCTCTTGATTGAAGGCGCAATGCTTGCAAATAATATTGCGCCGGGCGTAAACAGAAGTTTTTCGGCCGAACGCTGGGAGATTATTCCCGAAAACGTTTGGACAGAGGAAAGAGAACGCGCCCGCTCACTTGTCTTAAACGAAAGCCGTCTCGTTGCATACGGAAGCGACATCGACACGCATTGCCTTGAAATTGCGAAAGCAAACGCAAAACGCGCCGGCGTTGATAAATTCATCAATTTTGAAGAACGCGACGTCAAAGACTTTGAGCCGAAGAGCGAAAAGGGAACGGTTCTTTGCAACCCGCCTTACGGTGAAAGACTCCTTGATTTGAAGGAAGCGGAAAGACTTTATAAACTTCTTGGAGAAAAGTTTGTTCAAAAACGCGGTTGGTCATATTACGTCATCAGTCCGTCGGAAGATTTTGAGCTTTTCTTCGGAAGAAAAGCAGACAAGCGCAGAAAACTTTACAACGGAATGATTAAATGCCAATTGTTCATGTATTTTAAATAAGGGGTGCTTCATTTTGAATACTTCGCTTCACTTCCATAACGGTAAATTCAAAATTATGCAAATCACCGATACGCAGGAGCTGCATAAAGTAAACCCCGACACAATTCGGTTGATTTCGCTTGCGCTTGACCGTGAAAAACCCGACCTCGTTGTTTTCACGGGAGATCAAATCAAAGGATATTCCGCAACTTTCAAAGGTGACACCAAAAGAAAAATCACCGAAACGCTCGGTGAGATTTTTCGTCCGGTTATTGAGCGCGGCATTCCGTTCACGGCAACTTTCGGTAACCACGACCGAAACTGCGGAATCGGAAACGCAGAACAAATGGAAATTTACAAAACTTTTCCCGGTTTTGTTTTTTCCGTTCCGCATTACAGCGGAGATCCCGGCACGTTTTCGCTTTTGATTAAAGACAGCGAAAACGATAAAGACATTTTCTGCCTTTATCTTATCGACTCGAATTCAAAAGAAGAGGACGGGACGTATTCTCCGGTTTTCAAAGACCAAGTTGAATGGTACAAAAACGAACGCGACAGAATTTCGGAAAAATGCGGAAGCATTCTCCCCTCTCTCGTTTTTCAGCATATCCCTGTGCCCGAAATATTCAAAGCAATAAAGAAGGTCAAAAAAGGCACCAAAGGAGCGGTTGAAGCGTTTTATTCACACAGCAATGAATTCTATGTTCTCGGCGATGAAACACTCAAAAACGGCGGTTTTATGCATGAGTCTCCCGCCGCACCGGATCTTAACTACGGCGAGTTTGAGGCGATGAAAGAAAAAGGCGACGTTCTCGGAATCTTTTTCGGTCACGACCACATCAACAGCTTTGTCAAAAACGTTGACGGAATCGATCTCGGATATACGCAAGGCGCAGGTTTCAACGTTTACGGCCCGGGAAAGGAACGCGGAGTCAGAATTTTTGCGCTCAACGAAACCGACACAAAGTCCTATGAAACATACACCGTAACAATGTCCGATTTATGCGATTACAAACCGGCAAAGCCGGTAACAGAATTCATCTATACTCACACTCCTTCATCGGTCAAGCAGGTTGAAAAAGGTGTAAAAAAAGCAGCCTTTGCGGCGGCGGTTTCCGCTCTCGGTATCTGTGCCGTCAGAACTTTTATTAAAAGCAAGAACCGATAATTCACTTCAAATTCATTAACAATGAAAAATCAGCCGTCCGAAAAAATCGAACGGCTGATTACTTTTAATTATTTCTTGAAGATTTTATCGAAGAAGTCCTGAATAATATCAAGAATTCCGTTATCAAGATACTGTCTGCAATAATCGATAATGTTCTTCGCAAGATTGTATAAAGCGTCCATTTCTTTTCCTCCTAAAAATAAGTCAGTTATTGACTGCGTAAAAATATTAACATAACATTCAAAATATGTCAATATACCATCGGCAAAATAACCAATAAAACGACATTTTTTTCCTTTATTTTGCAAAGTCACATAAAAAAAGCCGTCGGGACAAAACCCGACGGACTCATTATCAATTCAATTATTCAGCGCTGTCGCCCTTATTGAAAAGATCTTCGATGAACTGCTTAATCATGTTGATGATTTCAGCGGCCTTGCCTTCCTTGCAGTACTCAAGAATGTTCTGAACAAATTCAAGAATCTTTGACATTATTTTCTCCTCCTTCGTAATAGTCAGTATTTTTTAACTGCACCGAAATATTAACACAGTATGA
>JAUNFH010000016.1 GCA_030525185.1 Clostridia bacterium | reverse complement strand
GATTTCATCGGCAGACGCCGGGTTTTCCTGAATTTCGGCGGAAACGATTTTTCCGTTTTTGACCCGGATAACTTCGTCTGCCATTTTTGCAATGTTCTGGTTATGAGTAACAATGACGATTGTTTTTCCGTATTCGCGCGCCATTTTCAAAAGCAGTTTCAAAACAAGAACGCCGGTTTCGGAATCGAGCGCGCCCGTCGGTTCGTCGCAAAGGAGGATTTTCGGGTTCTTCGCAAGCGCCCTTGCGATTGAAACGCGCTGCTGTTCGCCGCCGGAAAGCTCTGACGGAAAGTTTTTGAGGTGGTCGGAAAGTCCGACTTCTTCAAGCATTTTTGTTGCCGAAAGCGCGTTCGGAGCAATCTCTTTTACGAGCGCAACGTTTTCGTGAACGGTGAGAGTCGGAACAAGGTTATAAAACTGAAAAACAAATCCGACCGTTGCCGCCCTGTATTCGGCAAGCTCGTTGTTTGAAAGGGTTGAAATATCTTTTCCCTCAACAATGATTTTTCCGCTTGTGGGGCTGTCAAGACCGCCGAGCAGGTTAAGGAGCGTACTTTTTCCGGCTCCGCTCGGTCCGAGAATGACAACGAATTTTCCCTCTTCAAGACTCATGTCAACGTTATCAAGCGCTTTAAGTTCATGGTCTCCGCTGGTATAAACACGGCTGACGTTTTTGAATTCAACAATCGCCACCCTACTCATCTCCTTCAATTTGATTTCAGTTAGCACGAGCTAACTCTATGCTTTTATTATTGGGGAGACGCCTTGAAACGCCTCCCCGTCGATGTTCATTTTTTATGATTTGCCTGAGCGTTGTGACAGGAGCCTGCCATAGCGCAATGGGCGCAATTATTGCCGCAAGTGGATTTTCCTTTTTTCTTATCTTTGACAAGCCCCGCAATAATCAAGGCCACGATAAGAACAAGCACAAGACAGATAATAATTGTTGACAAATTTGCCGAAAGCCAAGCGAACATAAAAGACTGACTCCTTTCGTTTAGTTGTTCGGTGGGGTGCTTTGAAAGAACCCCACCGATTGAATTTTGTGTTTAATTATTTGCTGACCTTAACGTTCTTTGTGAGCTTTGTTGCTTCCTTGTAAGGACGAACAAGCATATAGATCATGAAGCCGAGGACTGCAAGAGCGGCGATGAGACCGATAACGTTGAGGTTGCCGGTGAAGACATTACCGAACTGGTTGATCATGAGAGCGATGCAGTATGCAAAGCCGCACTGATATGCGATTGCAAACCATGTCCATTTCGGGCTGTTCATTTCACGCTTGATTGCACCGATTGCCGCGAAGCACGGAGCGCAAAGAAGGTTGAAGACAAGGAACGAATATGCTGTGATTCCGGTGAAGGCCTGTGCGATTGACTGATATACCGTGCCTTCTCCGCCGCCGTAGAGGATACCGAGAGTACCGACGATGTTCTCTTTTGCAACAAGACCGGTGATTGAAGCAACGGCTGCCTGCCAGTTACCCCAGCCGAGCGGTTTGAAGATCCATGCGATTGCGCCGCCGATTGTTGCAAGAATTGAAGAGTCGATCTGATCTTCGGTGAGCATTCCGAACTTTCCGTCAACAAATCCGAAGTAAGTTGCAAACCAAACAAAGATTGTTGAAAGAAGAATGATTGTACCTGCCTTTTTGATGAACGACCAGCCGCGCTCCCATGTTGAACGGAGAACGTTTCCGACTGTCGGAAGGTGGTATGCGGGAAGTTCCATAACGAACGGTGCGGGATCGCCGGAGAACATCTTTGTTTTCTTAAGCATGATACCGGAGCAGATGATTGCCGCCATACCGATGAAGTATGCGCTCGTTGAAACAAGAGCCGAACCGCCGAAGATTGCGCCTGCGATCATTGCGATGAACGGAACCTTTGCGCCGCAGGGAATGAACGTTGTTGTCATGATTGTCATACGTCTGTCGCGTTCGTTTTCGATTGTACGCGAAGCCATGATACCCGGAATACCGCAACCGGTACCGATAAGCATCGGGATGAATGACTTACCGCTGAGACCGAACTTACGGAAAATACGGTCAAGAACGAATGCGATACGAGCCATGTAACCGCAAGCTTCAAGGAAAGCAAGGAGAAGGAAGAGAACGAGCATCTGGGGAACGAAGCCGAGAACCGCGCCGACGCCGGCAACGATACCGTCATTGATAAGTCCCGAAAGCCAATCGGCCGCACCTGCTTTTTCAAGAAGGTTTCCGACAAGAACGGGAACACCCGGTACCCAAACGCCGTAATTTGCGGGATCGGGAGCTTCAAAGCCGTCTGCGCCTTTTTCTTCAAAGTACTTTGCGGCGTCAACATATGTTGTGCCTACAGTGCTTTCTTCATCAGCATCGGAAGGAATTTCCGAATAGTAAACGTCGTAATCGTCAACGGCAAGGGTTTCTTCGTCTTCGATTGCAACTGTGCCCTTTTCGTTTTCGCTTGCGGGCTTGAACGCTTTGATGTCGGCAAGAGCCTTTTCTGCGTCAAAGTCTTCCGCTTCGGGGTCAACTTCAACGAAAGCGTTGATTGCGTTGAGCGAATCGGTGTATTCGTCGTTAACTTCGGTATAAGCCTTTGTTCCGATTCCGAGGAAGTGCCAGCCGTCGCCGAAAACGCCGTCGTTAGCCCAGTCGGTTGCGAATGAACCGACGGTAACCATTGAAATGTAATAAACAAGGAACATAATTACCGCAAAGATCGGAAGTCCGAGCCAGCGGTTGGTAACAACCTTGTCGATCTTATCGGAAGTTGAGAGTGAACCGACCCCCTTCTTCTTATAGCATGATTTTATGATTGAAGCAATGTAAATATATCTTTCGTTGGTGATGATTGATTCTGCGTCATCATCAAGCTCTTCTTCGGCGGCCTTGATATCCTCTTCGATGTGGCTGAGGGTGGCTTCGGGAATATTGAGCTGAGAAAGAACTTTGTCGTCGCGTTCAAAAATCTTGATTGCGTACCATCTCTGCTGTTCTTCGGGAAGTCCGTGAACCGCCGCTTCTTCAATGTGAGCAAGTGCGTGTTCAACAACGCCGGAGAAAGTGTGCTGCGGAACGGTTTTTCCGTTCTTTGCCGCGTCGATTGCGGCTTCGGCGGCTTCCTTGATTCCGGTTCCCTTGAGGGCGGAAATTTCAACAACCTTCGTTCCGAGCTGACGTGAAAGTTCGGCAACATTGATTTTGTCGCCGTTCTTTTTGACAACGTCCATCATGTTGATTGCAACAACGACGGGAATTCCGAGTTCGGTGAGCTGAGTTGTGAGATAAAGGTTTCTTTCAAGGTTGGTACCGTCGATGATGTTGAGGATTGCGTCCGGACGTTCGCCGATAAGATAATTTCTTGCAACAACCTCTTCAAGAGTATAAGGTGAAAGCGAATAAATTCCGGGAAGGTCGGTGATGATTACGCCTTCATGCTTTTTAAGCTTTCCTTCCTTTTTTTCAACTGTAACGCCGGGCCAGTTTCCGACGAACTGATTTGAACCGGTGAGCGCATTGAAGAGCGTTGTTTTTCCGCAGTTCGGGTTACCGGCAAGAGCGATTCTGATATTCATTGCTGTTCCTCTCTTTCCGCTTCAAAAGCGAAGCTTCTTTTATAATTGGTTTAATTAGCAAAGACTAATTAGCGACCGCTAACAGCCGCTAAAAAAAAAAAAAAATTATTCAACCTCAATCATTTCGGTGTCGGCTTTTCTGAGTGAAAGCTCATAGCCGCGAACGGTGACTTCAATCGGGTCGCCGAGAGGCGCAACTTTGCGAACAAAAACGTCGGTTCCTTTTGTGATTCCCATGTCCATGATTCTGCGCTTTACAGCGCCTTCACCGTGGAGCTTTTTGACCTTAACGGTCTCGCCGACTTTAACTTCTCTGAGCGTTTTCATTGACCTTGTTCCTCCTTGTTTTCATGTTTAAATCTCTTTTCATCCGTTTCAAAAACGGCAGGGGTTTTGAAAAATCAGACCATGATTTTTCTTGCCATCTCTTCACTGATTGCAACTCTTGCTTCCTTGACGTTAACGATAACGTTTCCGGAAAGAGTTGTGATGACTTTGACGTTTCCGCCGACAACGAAGCCGAGGTTTTCAAGATGTTTTTTCACCTCGGGACTTCCGCCGATCTTTTTGATCGTGTTGTCCGTTCCGACGTCTGCAAAGCACAACGGCATCATAAGATCCCCCTTTTCTCATTCCTGTGATTAGCACTGACTAACCGAATGACTTAAAATTTAGTTAGCTCTCGCTAACTTTTACTATATAATACTCCGCTCTTTTTAATTTGTCAAGCAGTCGGAAAAAATTTTTCCGTGCGTTTTCATTTTTATCATTCATTACAAATTGCTTCTTTTTGCGTTTCAAAATTTTATTGATTCTGCCTTTGGTTTACGATCTGATACTATAAAGTTCGGTAAAACGGCTTTTGCCATCTGCGGTGGACTTGACGGAAAGCATTTGCCGATGAAAGAGTACAAAGTCGGAGTGACCGCTCCGCCTTTACATCCTTTTTGCAGATGTTGCACAGCTCCTTACTTTGAGGACATGAAGGGCATAAGCACACGCTTTGCAAGGGACGTTAAGACCGGAAAAGCGTATGAAGTTCCGGACGACATGACGTATACGGAATGGAAGAAAACGCAGGACAAAGCGGCGGAAATATCCGAAAAACCGTTGAAAAATAACGGCGAAAGTGGTATAATAAATACAGAAGAAATGCTCCGCAGAACCGATTCGGCACACAGGCGAATCGGTTCAAACGGACAGCAAATTATTGACGTTCCGACTTACAACAAACTTACTAAGGAGTTTAGGAAGAACGGCGGAATAATAATTCGAGGAGAAGAAGCGGAAGAACATCTTAAGAAACAAAGTGCTCACGCTTCGTATCTTATGTCATTTAACACTGCTGTAATAAGTGATGAAGCGACAATTTCCGATGTTTTGGAAGAAATGTATCACGCAAAGCAGGATAGACTAAATATGTTCGGTTCTGTTATTGACAGGGAAGTTCATTTAAAACGAGAAATAGACGCACAAAAATATATGCTTGGCTTAGTAGATAAATATAAAATTCCTGATGAAGAAGTTGAGGTGACAAAGAGAAACCTCAAATACTATGAAGAAGAATTAGAAAAATTTTTGAAAGAAAGGGTGTAATACTTATGCCAAAACATAAGGTTGTTAATGAATTTCAAATTCAAGGCAAAACTATTATTACTCTTGACAGTCTTCAAACTGTTGACGAATACAGAGCGACAAAAATACAAATTGACGGAAAAAAATATTCTTTCGGCTTTATAAACAATGACTATATGTATTCTGTTGATACGTTAGAGCCGCTACTCGGAAAAACCGTTGAATTTGTTCCTTGAGGTGGAGCCTATGCAGAAGACACAAACAAAACTGATTAAATCCATAGACGGGCAGGACTGCGAGATTTTTGCCGTTTCTCACCACAGGAGAATAAAGGTCGGCTCTGCCGATGTTTGCGTTGAAATATATGAAAACAGCAGAGTTATTCCGACGCTTGGCACAAATGTGATAAAGCGAAAGGTCACATACTTTTCCGTTGCGGTTTGTCCAGACCCGGAAATGGAAGAAAACATGACGGATGAAGTTTTTAAGGGTCTTAATTCGTTTGACCTTTCTATGCTTCTTCCAAATAAAAACGGCGCTCTTGTTCCGTTTTCGCTTTACGGCGTATATTCGGCAGAATTGAACGCAGACCGTTGGGTGTTTGAAATAAGCGACCCGGAGACGGTTTGGCAACTTTTAGCGTTATAAATTAAGGCACTGTGCGAAAGTACGGTGCTATTTTTATGCCCAAAAACTGAATAATTAAAGAGCTTTGGGAAATCAAGGCTCTTTTTTATATGCGGACTGACAAGCGTATAACCGAGTGAAACCAAAACAATTTATGGGAGCTACCCCGTATAAAAGCGTAAGAAAGGATTGGTACAAATGACAAGAAAGCAACTTGAAGAATTAGGTCTGACAAAAGAACAGGCTGACAAGATTATGGAAATCAACGGCGGCGACATTGAGAACGCAAAAGGAAACTTTGAGGAAAGAATCAAAGCTCTCGAAAGCGAAAAAGGAGAACTCTCAAGCCAAATCACCGCCAAATCTTTGTGATCTTTTCACAAAATTTTAAAGTTTTGTTATAAATTTATTACATTCGACAAAAATCGACAGCTTTATTATTTGTATTTTAATATATTTTGCGAGTTTAAAAGTTTCTTAGAATCGTAGCATGAGAGGAGAAAAGAAATTGAAGAAAATCATCATCACAAAAAGCAGAAACGAAAAACTTTCCGAGCTTTTGGAAAACCTGCGAAAGTGCGGTTTCGACGTTTCAATCACGTCTTCCGACGGAGACGAACTTTTGCGGGCAATTGAAAATGAAAAACCGGATATTCTTCTTGCCGACGCTTTCATGGAGAATTTTGACATTTTTGATTTTCTTTCCGCGTTCGGCAAAAGACTCAAAAAAGACGGAACAAAAATTTTTGTGAAATCTGCGCTCAAAAACAAGCGTTTTGAAAAAAGAGTCCTTCTCAGAGGCGCCGACGCCTATCTTCCGAAACCCGTTGATTACCGTTACATCACCGGCGAAAGAATTCCCGCCGAAAAAAGAATCAAAGAAAAACTCTTTTTCTTTCGGCGGATAGCTGTCGGAATCTGACGAAAACAAAAAACAAAAGCTATAAACCGCAAGAATCGGCTTGCGATTTATAGCTTTTTTGTTTTATACTCTGTCAAAGCTCAACGCATTGTCAAAAAGTTTGATTTTGCCCTCATTGGAAAAGCTTTGATTTTCCCCTTTCAGCTCAAAAAAGCCGTCCGGATCGAGTGCGCTGTCCGGCTTTTGATTGAAGTAAAGCTTGAGAACGCCGTTTCGTTCCCTCACCGCGCAGATCTGAACAACGTCATGAATATTTCTTGAAGAAACGAGGCACTTGTTTCCGACTTTGAAATATACAAATCCGTTTTCAACCGAAACCTTCAATTCTTCACCCTGTGCATAAAGAACTTTGTCGGTTTCATCGTCAAGGGTAACTTTGATTGAAAAATCCGCATTTCCGGAAATCGGCTTTCCGTTCATTGCGCCGTCTTTGAAAAATGTAAATGAAACACGAAGGTCGGCCTTGTTTTTGAGGACATCCGAAACTCCGGAAAGAGTATAGCCGTTCCTTTCCTCAAACGGATTTTCAAAGGTAAGAAGAACGCTTCTGTAATCGGCAAGAAGTTCCGCCGAAACAATTTTGTTTTCTTCGCAGGCAATTTCATTTTCAACCACGGTCTGATTGAAGAAGACTTCAAGCGTTTTTTCGCTTCTTGCCTTGCAATAAACAACCGAAAGCGGCGTTTTGCGCTTTCCGAAGTGAAGAATTCTCGTTTCAAACGGCGAAAGCGTGAGTCGAAGCGTATCCCCGAAGGAATAAGAACCGCTTTCTCCGTCGGATGAGTACGGAAGAATTGTTGTCATTGAAACGGAAGAAAGCTTTTCGTCCGCTCCGCAGGTATGGTCGAGCCTGAGCGTATATTCGGACGAAGCCGTTCCGGGATTTCTGAGCATCACGATTCCTTCGTTTCCGTCAAAGCAGCCGAAGCCGTAAACCTGAAGGAGCGACGGTTTTCCGCCGAAAAGTACCGAACGCGAAAGAAGAGAAAGGTTTTCACGCGCAAAAGAGACCGTCGCTTCACTGATTCGCCATTTGTTTTCGTTCATCATATTGAAGCTGTAATAAAGTTCCCAAAATTCGGTTCCCCTCATTGCGTTTGTGAAAAGGTACTCCCTGAACTGGTCGTCGGTCATACTGATTTTTGCTTCGTTTCCGTAAATCGGATCGTGATTATACATATTTGACGGCGGGAAGCAAAAACCCCTTTCGCGATAAAAATCATAGTACATATTGTCGCGATAAGTGAGCGCCTGATCCTTTTGCGGCGCAGAAAGCTTTTTGCCTTCCGGAGACTTGTTGATGAAGCCGATGTCGGCGCTGTTTTGCATCCACACGGTGTTCACCCACTGCAAGAACCACGGACTCGGCGGAGCATAGCAGGTAAGATTGATGAAAAGGTCTTCCTTTGCGTTTTTGACAAGTGCGGAGAAAACGGCAATCCATCTTTCCCAAAGTTCGCTGTAATAATACATATCGTTCTTTCCGCCGACCATGTGATCGTGGTTTTTGTTTCGGCACGGTCTGTTTGCAAAACCGTCAAGCTTCCAATAGGAAAGGCCGAATCTGGTTTCGTAATCAATCATGAGCGAGGAAAGCTTTTCAATATATTTTTCGCTTGCAACGCAGATATCTCTTGCGCGGCGGTTGACAAAGCCGTTTCCGCCGTTTTCAATGTGCCGGGCAAATTTAACCGTGTCGAGCGTATAGCCGCCCCTGGGGCCGAGCCAAAGTCCGAAGGAAGAGCCGAACGAACGGGCAAGCGCCGCCGAAGGATAAAGCTCGTTCGGAAACTTTTCGTTGAAGCACCAAAAATCCTTTGAATAATCGTTCCAACCGTCGTCAACAACGAAGCAGTCAAGAGGCTTTGAACCGACGGAAGTCAGTTCCTTTTCAACCTCAAGGAACGAACCTTCAATGTTTTCCGCGCTGATTTTAAGCATATGGTCATACCATGAATTATACTGCGTTCTGAATCTCAGCGGGCGGGCAATCTTATGTATATATTCATAAAACGACGTTTTTCTTCTGACTTCGTCGCTTCCGGTGCAGGCAACGCAAACGGCTTTATAAGTTGTGTATTCGCCTTTTTTAAGAATCGAAACAAGCGGTTTTCCGCTATACCAACGAACGAAGGTTGCGCCGTTTTCAAAATTGTTTTCCGTTCCGGGAAATTCATTTCCGAAGCAAAAACTTCCGTAAAAAACCGGCTGACCGAGCGAAAGAGCAAAAGCGTTCATGTGGCTTTTTCCCTGTTTCGGAAGAAAGCTCGCCTTTGAAACGTCGGGAACAACAAGCGGTTCAAAATCGACATAATCGATTACCGCCTTGCAATCTTTGTCAAGACAGGAAAAGACAAGATATTTTCTGATGAACTTATCAAGCATTCCGAGTTCATAAACAAGAGTGAGCGAAATTTTTCCGCCCTTCATTTTGAACGCCTTGAATTCGATTTTGAGCCTTTCGCCGGTTTCGGTTTTTTCTCCGTACGCTTTTTGAATTCTGAGATCGCTTGCGGAAACGAAATCTCCGCCGAAAAGCGAAAGAAAGCGGATTTTAAATTCTTCGCTTCCCTGCGCCGGGACAAAGCTTTCTCCGGTGATTTTGTTCAAAAATGCGGAAGAAGCAATACCGTTGCTCTTGAGAAAAAGCTCTTTTGAAATGAAGCTGTTTTCAATTTTTATGCTGCTTTTTGTAATTTCAATAGCCATTTTATCTCCTGAAAAATCAATAATTTTTATTTTCTTTTGCTTTTTGCACATAAGTACGCTTATTAAATTTCAGTATACTATATCTTTTCAAAAAATTCAAGGATTTTCGCCGTCTCTGCTCATCAGGAAAAGAAAAAGCCCCGCAGTTCGGAACTTTTCCGAAACGGCGGAGCGTAATTTTTATTTTGCAAGAAAGCGTGAAAGGAACTCTCTTGTTTTCGGGTTTTGCGGGTTTTCAAAAATATCCTTCGGCGCACCTTCTTCACAAATTACGCCGTCGGCCATGAAAACAACGTTTGAAGAAACGTCCCTTGCAAAAGCCATCTCATGAGTAACAACGATCATCGTGAGGCCTTCCTTTGCAAGCTTTCTCATAACCTCAAGAACTTCACCGACCATCTGCGGGTCAAGCGCACTTGTCGGCTCGTCAAAAAGAAGAACCTCCGGTTCCATTGCAAGCGCGCGGGCGATTGCAACACGCTGTTTCTGTCCGCCGGAAAGCTGAGCGGGCTTCGCTTCGATATACGGAGCCATTCCGACCTTTTCGAGATATTTCATTGCAATCTCTTTTGCTTCTTTTCTGTTCCTTTTAAGAACCGAAACCTGGCCGGTTATGCAGTTTTCAAGTGCGGTCATATTATTGAAAAGGTTGAACGACTGAAAAACCATTCCAACCTTTGCGCGGTATTCCGAAAGCTTGATGTCGCCGGCAATGATGTCTTTTCCGTGATAAAGGACCTGTCCCTTCGTCGGTGTTTCAAGGAGATTGATGCAACGAAGCATTGTGCTTTTTCCCGAACCGGAAGCGCCGATGATACTGAGCACGTCGCCCTTTTCAACGCTGAGATTGATTCCTTTGAGAACGCTGTGGTCTCCGAACTGCTTTTCAAGTCCGATGAGTTCAATAACTTTTTCAGCCATAATTACGCCTCCTCTGCAACATGAATTTCGGCTCTCGAATCAGATTGCGAACCGAAAACGGTATAGTTTTCTTTTCCGTCAAGTTTCTTTTCCGCAAAGCGAAGAAGGCGTGTAATCGTGAACGTCAAAATGAAATAAAGAACGCAGATTACAAGATAAGTCTGGAAAGTTTCAAATGTCTGTCTTTTGATGATTCCGGCGAAATAATAAAGTTCGGTAACGCCGATAACATTAAGAACCGAAGTATCCTTGATGTTGATGACAAACTCGTTGCTGACCGAGGGAAGAATGTTTCGCATAACCTGCGGAATGATGACTTTGAACATCGTCTGCGAATGGGTCATGCCGATTGACATTGCGCCTTCAAACTGGCCTTTGTCGATTGATATAATTCCGCCGCGGACGATTTCAGCCATATAAGCACCGGTGTTGATTGAAACGATGAGAATACCGGAAGGGATAAGCGCAAGGGTTTTTCCGCCCGTTGCGAAAGCGTAGCCCCAATAGATAACCATTGATTGAACCATCATCGGCGTACCTCTGAAAATTTCGACATAAATCGCAATGATCGCATTGAGAATTTTATGAAGAACACGGAGCACCGGATTTTTAGACATCGGCGCAGTACGGATCACACCGGTGAAAAGGCCGATCACAAGGCCGACGACCGTACCCGTGAGGGCAAGGAGCATTGTGTTTCCGACGCCTTTGAGAAGCTGTGGATAATATTTTGTTACAATATTAAGAACATCCTGCAAAAAACTCATATTAATTCCGCCAAACTATAATTTTTTCTTATTACTTTATAACTTCATTCGGCAAGCAGTCGCAAAAGGCCGCTTGCCGAAAAAGAATATGTTTTTTAAATTTCGATTACTTCTTGTAAATTACAACGAGGTTTGATTCGTAGTAAGTATCTGTGAAGTCAATCTGTTCCTTGCGTTCCGCTGTCGGGCTCATACCTGCAACGATTGCGTCAACTGCGCCGGAGTTAAGAGCCGGAATGAGCGAATCCCAATCGTAGGAATAAATTTCGAGCTTGAGACCGAGCTTGTTTGCAACATACTGAGCAACCTGAACGTCATAGCCGTTTGCGTACTGGCCTTCCTTGCCTTCGCCGCTGATTGCAACAGCGCCGAGTGTGCGGGTATCGGAAGAAGTTTCGGTCCAGTTATACGGTTCATAAGCACATTCCATTGCAACCTTGAGCGTTCCGGTCGGATTTTCCGGTGCTTCGCTTTCAAGGGCAAACTTTTCAACGGTATCGCCGGCCTTAACGGCGATAATCTGCTCCATGAGCTGTTCTTTCTGTTCTTCGGTGATTCCCTTGATGACTTCGTTCATCTTTTCAAGAAGATCCGAACCCTTCTTGAGGCCGATTGCGATTCCGACGTCTGCCGCGGTTGCGGTGAAGCCGGTGTCGTTGTTTTTAAGATGAAGATAATCAAGATCGCTGTTCATTCTGCAAGCAGAGATTGCGGTCGGCTCTTCGGCAATGTAACCGTCGATTGTTCCGCTCTTTACTGCCGAAAGAAGTTCGGTGAAGTCGGGAAGTGTGCTTGACTGAACGTCCTCAATCTGCTTGAGCGCGTCTGCGTGGAAAGTTCCGGTCTGAGCGGCAATTTTCATGCCTTTGAGGTCAGCAACCGACTTTGCGGCAGCAATTCCGGTAGCTTCGGTGTTTGCGCCCGACGCTGCGGTGGTGTCATCCGAGCCGCCGTTTCCGCAAGCCGTGAAGCAAGCCGCACAAAGAACAACGGCAAGAATTACCGATAAAACTCTTCTTACGTTTTTCATAAAAAACACTCCTGTTCAAATTTTCGGGATTTTCCCGATAAAATTAAATTAAGCCTGCACACCTTTCAAGAGGTATCACAGGCTTTAAAATCGCAAAAAACACGAAAATATATCCAAGCGATAGCTCTCCATATAGAAACTATATGACAGTACTGCATTTTTTAAATACAGTCCCAGCAAAAACCCGGCGGCAACCGGGAAAAAGCTTCGGCGGAATCACCTTTCGCCCAAAACCGTTTGCCGACGTCATTGAGGGCTACTCATTTTTTCCGCATCCTCTATCAGGTGCTGTCTTAAATTTGTATAAATTATAGTCTACGTTTTTCGCTTTGTCAATCCTTTTTTTGAAAAACGGCAATTGCGATAAAACCGCCTTCCAAAACCCGCCCTCATTTTGGCAGGTTTATACATAATTTAAGGGTTTATGCTGTGCAATGTGACAAGAAATGCAACCGCCGCAATCGGTCGTCCCGATTGCGGCGGTAAATTTGTTCAATCAAACAATGTCAAAGCTGAACGTCATGTCAACGTCGTGACCCTTTTGGAAGTTTCTTCCGGTGAAGAGGATTTCATCGTCATAAACTTCAACAACATAACCGATGCCTCTGTCCTTGATTCCGAAATCATTCGTTTTTCCGTATGTCGGAAGATTGATGCTGTAAACACCGTCGGCAAGTTTTTCAACCGAACGCTCATACATTCCGTCGTGAAGGTGACCGTTGATGTAGAAAACGTTCTTATACTTTGTGAGAACGTCTCTCACCTGCTGCGACTGATCGCCGAGGTCGCCCGTCTTCCAAACTTCTGGAAGACCGTGAGTTTCTTTGAGCGGCTGATGGCAGACAACGAAAGCCGGCTTGCCCTCTGCGGTTGCTCTCTGAAGCTCGCTGTCAAGGAATGCAAGCTGTCTTTCGGATATGTATGCTCTTTCAAAGACCTGCTTTTCCGAACCCATGACAATGAAGGTATAACCGTTGATATCGTAAGAATAAAAGCTTTCGCCCTTCGTGTCGATTCCGAGATACTCTTCAACCTTGTTCATGATGATCGGCTTGTTCTTTTTGTAAGCGTAACGGACATCGTGGTTGCCGGTTGCGATGAGAAGATTCTTCGTGACGTCCTGGTTGTCGAGTACGTCAAAGAAGTTTTCGTATTCGCAGTTGAAGCCCATTTCGGTGAGATCGCCGGCCATTACGATTGCATTGAACGTTTCGTCGGAATTTGAAAGGTCCTTGAAAAGGCTTTCAAATCTGAACTTTGTGAAAGCGTCGCCCATAACGTGAATGTCGCTGACTGTTACAAACGAAAGTTTTACGTCGTCGCTGTTTTTGAACTCAATCGGATCTTCGGTCGAAGGTCCGGCGGCCCAGCCGAGCGAAATGAAAATTGCAAGAAAAACGGAAAAAATCTTCTGAAATATTTTTACTGTAAGCATTGGTTAATAAATCTCCCTTTCTTTTACGGATCCCCCGATCCGAACAAATACCTTTTCTTTTTCAAAGCCTTATTTCATTATTCCGCGTCCGGCTCCTTGATCCAACCGAGCTTGACAAGAAGCTTGATGAATGTGTGATAAAGCTCAACGAGTGCGTCAAATGTGAACATATTTTTTCTCCTTTCCGGCAGTTAGCCGCATATAATCATATATATTTTATACCCTATTCATCCTTTCGTCAAGAAACATATTTATTTTCGTCAAAGCAGACAAAAGAGAGAAAACTTTTTTGAGAAAGAATACCAAAAAGTGCCGTTCCGAAAGAAGCCGAAACAGCACTTGCGCATCAAATATTACGGTTTTAGGCGAGAATTTTGTTTGCCCAGTCGATTACGTCTTTGCAAACTTGGTCAAAGCACTTTGATTCATTGAGAATCTCGTGTCTTGCGCCTTCATAAAGATGAAGCGTGACGTTCGTTTTTCCGGCTTCTTTGAGCATATCATAAACCTTTTGAACGCCCTTTGAGTTTTCGCCGACGGGATCTTTTGAGCCGGAAATCATGAGAACCGGAAGTTCCTTTGAATAGCCTTCCGCCCACTCTTTCGTCGAAACGGAAGCAAGAAGCGAAAACATGTCTCTGTAGCCGTATGCGGTGAAAAGGAAGCCGCAATACTTGTCGGCGATATACTTGTCAACCTCAAAGTCGTCCCTTGAAAGCCAGTCAAAGTTTGTTCTTCCTTCAAACTCTTTGTTGTATGTTCCGAAAGCAATCTTGTCAATGAGCTTGCTGCGGTAGTGAGATCCCTTGACTTTTCCGATGAATTTTGCAAGAGCAATTCCGACGCCCGCCGCCGGGTTCGGTCCCGCAGTACCGCAGAAAACGGCGCCCGAAAGCTCGTTTGCATATTTCCTTGTGAACGAACGCGAAACGAACGAACCCATCGAATGGCCGAAGAAGAAATACGGCTTTCCGGGATTTTCTTTCTTCGCAATCTGCATCAGCATATGACAATCGCCGATGAAGTTTTTCCAACCGTCCTTTTCGCCGAAATAGCCGAGTTCATTGTCGTTTTTAACGCTTTTTCCGTGACCGAGATGGTCGTTGATATAAACGGCAAAACCGTTATCGCAAAGAACCGACGCAAATTTTTCGTATCTTTCAAGGTGTTCTGCCATTCCGTGAGCGATCTGAATGACTGCCTTAATGCTGTCGCTGTCCTCCGGAAGGAACGAACACGCATGAATGTCCGCAAGGCCGGAAACGGACGGAAAATAAAATTCTTTCTTGACTGCCATAATATAACCTCCGATTGCATATAATGCACTGTAACCGCCGGACAGGCTTTCAAAGCTTTCGCCGCGGAAACGATTTTATTGACATATGTATTTTATCATATTTTTTCTTCATTTTCACCGTTTTTTACCAATATTGTCTTTGTGATAATCAACAAAAAAACTCTTTCGTTTTTGACAAAGAGAACAGCGGGAAAGGTGGTGCGTTTTTATTGCTTATTAGAAGTAAAAAGACGAATATCATAAAATTCGTAAAATTTCTTAGGTTAAGTCCAAAAATAAGGACTCAAAATCAAAAATAAAAGAACATTTGTGTTGACAAATCAAAAATTTCTGATATAATCAAAGCATAGAAATCAAGAACGAATGTTCGGTTGGCGTTCTGCCGACGTATTATGTTTGAAAGAAGTTTGGAGGAACTCATCATGTTTTCATCAGCAACTGTTTTCTTTTCGGTATACATTCCGCTCGTCATTCTTGCGGTCCTTGCAATAATTTTTGAAGAAAAGCTCATCGCTTTTGAGCAAAAAATCAAACGCGCCCTTTTCGGAAAATCAAAAAGCACAAGCGCAAAAAGAAGATATTACTCAAACGCCCAATCGGCAAGAGCAAGAAGAGAAAGAGACGTAAGACACGCGGCGTAAAACTTTCGCAAAAAAATCTGTGAACTCATACGGATGCCTCAAAAGCATCCGTTCTTTTTTTGCCCAAACAGCAGAGTTTTCAAAAATTTGCATAAATTCGGCCGTTCGTGAAAAACTATCATTGATTAAACAGAAAGGCGGCGCCCGGTAATCTCTCCGGGAAAAAACTATGATTAAATCAAAACAGAAATTTTTCTTCCGCAATCTCGCTTTTATCCTTGCCGTTTTTTCGGCGCTCAATTTTGCACTCATCGGTTCAAACGAAAGCGTTGAAACGCTTTCAAAGCTCGGCTCACGCGGACAGGAAGTCCGCCAGGTTCAGCAAAAACTCAAATCGCTCGGCTATTACAAAGGCTCGGTTGACGGAATTTTCGGCGTTCAAACAAAATCCGCCGTCACGGCTTTTCAAAAAAACTGCGGAATTACCGCCGACGGAATCGCAGGTCCGAAAACACTGAAATATCTCGGAATCACGGCTGCATCAACTTCGTCATCGGGCGGAAAATACTCTTCCAACGACATTACGCTTCTTGCAAAGCTCATTGCGGCCGAAGCACGGGGTGAAGGCTATACCGGGCAGGTTGCGGTCGGAGCGGTTGTTCTGAATCGGGTGAAACATTCGTCCTTTCCCGACACTGTTGCCGGCGTAATCTATCAAAAAGGCGCATTCTCCGCCGTCAACGACAGCAACTGGAACACTTCTCCGAACGAAACGTCAAGAAAAGCCGCTCAGGACTGCATCAACGGTTGGGATCCGAGCGGCGGAGCAATATATTATTATAATCCGAAAAAGACGTCAAATTCTTTTATGCTTTCACGGCCGGTGATCAAAACCATCGGAAACCATGTTTTTTGCAAGTAAAAAAAAGCGGGGCACCCTTTTGGGCACCCCGCTTTGCTTATGGCATTATTCGATTTCAAGATGATGACTCTTGGGTTCGACTTCCGTTTTCTTCGGCATATTCAGCTTCAAAACACCGTCTTCATATTTTGCGGTAATTTCGTCGGCCTTCACACCGGTCAAATCAAACTGACGGCTGTATGAACCGTAAGAACGTTCGCAACGGACATATTTGCCTTTCTTGTCCTTTTCCTCGTGTTCCGAATGACGTTCGGCACTGATTGTCAAAACGTCGTTGTTGATGTCAAGGTTAATGTCCTTCTTCTCAAAGCCGGGGAGATCGGCTTCAAGCTCATAATGGTCGCCTTCATCTTTGATATCGGTCTTGAATTCATCAAGAGCCTGAGAATCAAAGAATCCGAACGGATTTGCAAAAATCCTGTTTTCAAAATCTTCCATCTCACGGAACGGATTATAAAGGGAATTATTTTTTCTTGAATACGGTCTGAGATCAAACATAAAACATACCTTCTTTAAATTGAAATATTAAATATCTTTTGAAGCGGTTTTCGTTTTGCCGACCCGCCTCCTGCCGGCTGTTCTGATTATTCCGCTCATTCAGCGGTCATATTCATATTACACATTGGTATCATCTCCAAAGTTTCTTTCGCGATTCCCTTGCGGTTCTCGCTTTCCTTATTTACGAGTACATTATAGCACAAACGCTTGATTTGACAATAATCTTATGGTATAATTACAGTTGATTTTATTGTGCTGTCAGCACAAAGGAGCGCGTTTTATGAACAAAACCGCGGTTTTGAACACCTTTTTGCAAAACAACTCGCTCGACATGCTTCTTGAAGCGGTCAGCGTTCAGCTCGGCTGTCCGGTGATTGTTACGGACAACGCTTTTCACATCGTTTCTTCCTTTGCGTCAAAGGGCTTTGAAGACAGCGAATACCGAAAAGCCGTCTCTCACAGCGAACTTCCCCTTTCCGCCTGCGGCGAAATTTCAAAAGCATTTGAAGAAAACGAGGGCGATAGGGTTTTCACAAAAACGGGCGGAAAGAACGTCGGCGTCGCCGTTCTGAAAAGCGCCGGTGTTTCGCTCGGATACATTATATATATTCTTTTTGAAACCGATCCGCCGCTTGAAAGCGACTGCCTTTTTTGCGAAAGTCTCATCGCAAAGCAGTTTTACACCGACCGCCGAACCTCGGCCGCACCGCTTGACACAGCCGAAGAAATTCTCATTGAGCTGCTCGACGGAAAATTTTCAAGCGAGGACATTTTTCGTCTGAAAGTTTCGGGAACTTTCCTTTCCTCGTTCACCCCGGAGCGTGTTGCGCTCATCGAACTTTCTTCCGACGCCGGAGAAAGGCTCAAAAACGAACATCTCGCCCGCTCCCTTTCGCAAAACTTTCACGCTTCCCATCCGCTTTTTTACGGCGGAAAACTTCTTCTTTTCCTTCATGAGGATCACGACGCCCAAACGCTTCGCGAGGTTATCAAAGATTACAACCTCAAAGCGGTCCTTTCAGAAAAGATTGAAAGCCTTTATTCGCTTCATGAAGTGTTTCCGAAACTTTGCGACGTTCTCGGCTATCTGAAAGAAAAACAGCCGCCCTTCCTTGAAAAGAGCGGCGACTACAAACTTTTGATGCTTTTAAAAAAGTGCGAACAGGATTTCGGATTCATCGACGAAAAAATCAAATCCGTTTTTGAACACGACCTCAAAAACAATTCCGAACTTTGCCTCACGCTTTATACTTACCTCACATGCCACCACTCGCTCCAAGAAACCTGCGAACGGCTTTTCACCCACAGGAACACGGTTCAGTACAGGATCAGAAAGCTTCGGGACGACTTTGAAATCGAAATTGACGAACCGGATGAGGAACTCGGTCTTCTTCTTTCGCTTTCCGCCGCTTTGATAAAACTCGGAAACGAGGAAATTTTCATAAGATAACAACAAGCTCCGCCGACGGTTCAAACCGAAAGCGGAGCATTCTTATTATTTTGTTTTTCCGAGATAAGCTTCTTTGATTGTTTCGTCGGCAAGAAGCTCTGCGCCGGTGCCTTCTTTTGTGATTCGTCCGGTCTCCATGACGTACGCCTTGTCGGCAATTTTGAGCGCCATGTTTGCGTTTTGTTCAATGAGCAAAACGGTGATTCCCTCGCTGTTGATTTGGCGGATAATCGAAAAGATATCCTGAACAACAAGCGGAGCAAGGCCCAACGACGGTTCATCCATCATGATAAGCTTCGGCGAACTCATGAGTGCCCTTCCGACGGCAAGCATCTGCTGTTCGCCGCCCGAAAGCGTTCCGGCAAGCTGCCACGAACGTTCTTTCAAACGCGGAAAAAGCTCATAAACGTGCTCGGTGTCCTTTTGAATCGCCTTTTTGTCTTTTCTGAGATATGCGCCGATTTTAAGGTTTTCCGAAACGGTAAGATTCGGAAAAACACGCCTTCCCTCAGGAACAAGGGTCACGCCTTTTGAAACGATGAAGTCCGGCGTCTTTCCGGAAATTTCGGTTCCCTCAAAAGTGATTGAAGCGTTCTTCGGCTTGACAATTCCGGAAACGGTTTTGAGAACGGTGCTTTTTCCGGCGCCGTTTGCACCGATGAGGGTAACAATCTTTCCCTTCGGAACGTCAAACGAAATTCCTTTAACGGCTTCGATTCCGCCGTAGGAAACAACAAGATCTTTAATTTCAAGAATATTCTCACTCATCTTCCGTCACCCCCAGATATGCGTCGATAACACGCTGATTGTTCTGAATCTCCGCCGGAGTACCTTTTGCGATGAGCTTTCCGAAGTCGATTACATAAATTCTGTCGGAAATATCCATAACAAGATTCATATGATGTTCGATTATGAAAATCGTCAATCCGAAATCATCACGGATTTTTTTGATGAAAGCGGTGAGTTCGTCTGTCTCCTGCGGGTTCATTCCTGCGGCAGGTTCATCAAGGAGAAGAAGTTTCGGATTCGTTGCAAGCGCACGGGCAATTTCAAGGTGGCGCTGCTTTCCGTAAGGAAGCGCGGTTGCCTTTTCGTCCATGACGTCGTCAAGGTCAAGAATTTTCAAAAGTTCAAGGCATTCTTCCTTCATCTTCTTTTCTTCTTTTGCGTTGAGCTTGAACGTTGCGGTGAAAAGATTGCTCTTTCTTCTCATGTGCTTTGCAACAAGAACGTTTTCAAAAACCGTCATCGACTTGAAAAGGCGGATATTCTGAAACGTTCTCGCAATGCCGCGTTTTGCGATTGCGTCCGGCTTGAGAGTGAGAACTTTTTTCCCGTGCTTCGGCTTTGAAAGATACTTCTCTTTGTTTTCGCCGGCATAAAGCTTTTTCATCTTTCCGTGAGGATGATTGCGCGCAATCGGTTTTCCGAGAAAGTCAACTTCGCCGTTCGTCGGCTCGTAAACGCCCGTGATGACATTGAAAGCCGTTGTTTTTCCGGCACCGTTCGGTCCGATGATCGAAACGATTTCGCCCTCGTTGATTTCAAGCGAAAGGTCGTTGACGGCAACAACTCCGCCGAACTGCATTGTGATATCGCTCAGGCGAAGAACATTCTTTTTTTCTTCACTCATTTCGTCACGACCTCCTTCTTTTCCGTTTTCTTTTCGGGGGTTTTCTTTTTACGTTTGATTTTTTCGATTATCCGTGAGAGCGAAAATTCTTTGTCACCCATAATACCCTGACGGAAGAAGAGAACGATAATCATGATGATGACCGAGAAAACAACTTTTCTGAATCCGCCGCGGAAAAGCGAAGATTCGATTCCGAGGAACGAACCGCTGTCAAGACCGCGAAGCCACCATTCGCTCGCCGCAATATAAAGGAACGAAGCGATACAGCTTCCGCTGATTGAACCGATTCCGCCGACAACAACAATGAGCAAAATTTCATATGTCATTGCGGATTTGAAAGCGGTCGCCTGAATTGTGCTTTGGTGCATTGCAAGCAGTGCGCCGCCGATTCCGGCGAAGAACGAGCTGATGATGAACGAAATCTGTTTATGCGAAGCAAGATTGATACCCATAGCTTCGGCGGCGATTTCGTCGTCACGGATTGCTTTGAGCGCACGTCCGTAGGTTGAATTGATGAAAAGAACGATGAGCAAAACGCAAAGCACGGTTATTGCAAGTGCAATAGTGCTTGAAAACTTCGGCGAACCGAACCAGTCCGTTGCAAGCGAGTCAAAGGTCGGGTAACCCCTCAAAAGGTTTGAGCCGTTGGTGAGCGGTCCGAACTTATCCCACTGAACAAAAGCACGGATAATTTCGGCAAAGCCGAGCGTTGCGATTGCAAGGTAGTCGCTCTTAAGGCGAAGGACCGGAAGACCGATGAGAAAAGCGAAGATTCCTGCAATAAGACCGGCAACGATGAGCGCAAGCGGCCACGGAATCGGATTTTTGACAAGTCCTCCGTCGAAATACTGATAAACGCTGTCTCGCATTTCGGACGGAATCGTAAGAATTGCATAGGTGTATGCACCGATAAGCATGAAGCCGGCCTGGCCGAGCGAGAAAAGACCGGTGAAGCCGTTGAGAAGGTTCATCGAAACGGCAACGAGCGCATATACGCAGCTCTTTTTGACAACCGAGAAGAAGAGCGACGTTCTCGGCGCAACCATTTCGGCAATTATGTCAACGGCAAAAAGGAGGGCAACAATCACGAAAAGAGCAATGATATCAATTTTTTTATTCTTTTTGTTAAGCATTACTTTCCCCTCCCTTAAACTTTGTCAATATTCTTTTCGCCGAAGATTCCCGTCGGTTTGACGCAGAGAATAACGATGAGAAGAGCAAAGGTGAATGCGTCGGAGAAAGTTGTGAGTCCCGCACCCTTGATGATGTTTTCACAAATACCGATTATGAACGCACCGACAACCGCGCCGGGAATCGAACCGATTCCTCCGAATACGGCCGCAACGAACGCCTTGAGTCCGGGCATTGCACCGGAGGTCGGCATAACGGACGTATAATTCGTGAAATACAGAAGCGAACCGACTGCGGCAAGGAACGAGCCGATGACGAAGGTCATTGAAATAACCTTGTTGATTTTTACACCCATGAGCTGACTTGTTTCAAAATCTTTTGAAACGGCACGCATTGCAATACCGATTTTTGTATACTTAATGAGAAGCACCAAAACAACGATGAGCACAAGCGTGAGAATCGGCGTAATTACGGTAACACGCTTTGTTGCGGCACCGAAAACGCTGATTGTGTCTGAAATATACGGGATTTTCGGATAGGTCTGCGGAAGACCGCCGGTGATGTAAAGCGCAAGGTTTTGGATAAGATACGAAACACCGATTGCGGAAATCATGACCGACATTCTCGGAGCCGTTCTGAGCGGCTTATAAGCAAGCTTTTCAATCAGCACGCCGAGAATTACCGTTGAAACGAGAACGATCGGCATTGCGACATAAATCGGGAGCGAGGCCGAAGTATAAACCATAACAAGGCCGGCCACCATGAAGATGTCGCCGTGGGCAAAGTTAATCAGTCGTAAAATTCCGTAAACCATTGTGTATCCGATTGCAATCAGAGCGTACTGACCGCCGACGGATATACCGGCAAGAATATACGGCAAGTTTTTTTGAATAAATGCTGCAAAATTCATTTTTTTCCTCCGTTTTAAAATCAGCGGCCGCAAAAGCCGCGGGCGGGAAATCTCACTTTTTCAAATACAACCGAAGAGAGTCGAAGAAAAACTCATTCGGCCCCTTTCGAATATATTTGAAGAAAATGAGCGTTGATTTCAAAGCCGATTCCGGAGAGCCGAAATCTAACAAAACGGTTTGCCGAGTAAAGCCCGGCAAACCGATACAAGCAAAAATATCAATAAATCAGATTCAAAAATATCTTAAACTTGTTTTGAATTAAACACCCTGTTCTGCAACAAAGTCCCAAGCACCGGTCTCGGTGTTTGCGTTCTTAACGAATGCAGTGTCTCTCTTTGCGTCGCCGGTTTCGTTGAATTCAATCTTGCCGGAAACGCCTGTGTATGAAACAGAGGGAAGAGCCTTCATAACGTCTGCGGGAGCGGTTGAGCCGGCCTTTTTGAGTGCTTCGAGAGCAACAAAGTATGCGTCGTAACCCATTGCGGTAACTGCCGCAACGGTGTCGTCGCCGCCGTTGTTGGTCTTTGCCTGGCTGTCTCCGTTGATCCAGGCTTTGATTCCGTCGTCGAATTCCTTGTTTCCGCCTTCCTGATAGAAGGTTGTAACATAAATCTTAGCGTCGGTTCCCTTTGCGGCTTTAAGGATAACGTTTGAATCCCATGTGTCGCTTGCAAGGAGGGGAAGTCCGGTGCCCTGTGAGGTTGACTGTTCAACGATGAGCTGAGCGTATGAAATCGAGGTCGGTGAGAAGATTACTTCGCAGTTCTGGTTCTTTGCGTTGGTGAGGTACGAAGTGAAGTCAGAGTTTCCTTCGGGGAAATCTTCCTTAACAACGGTTCCGCCGAGAGCTTCAAAAGCCTTTGTGAAGTAATTTGCAAGACCCTGGTCATAGTCGTTGCCGAGCTGAGCGAGGATATAAGCCTTCTTTGCCTTGAGTTCCTTGAAAGCATAGTTCGCAAGGACGGTGCCCTGGAACGGATCAAGGAAGCAGATGCGGAAGTAATGGCTGTTTCCTTCGGTTACCTGCGGGTTGGTGCAAGTTACGCCGATTGCGGGAATTCCTGCGCTCTGGAAAACGGGTGAGCCTGCAATCGCAACGCTTGAGCCGTATGAACCGAGAGCAACGGAAACGCCTGCCGAAACAAGAGTCTGAGCAGCGGTCGGAGCCTTATCGGTTGAAGATTCGTTGTCAACGATTTCAAGCTTTACGTCATAAGTTTTTCCGCCGATTTCAACGGTCGGAGCAACATGGTTTGCATACTGCATACCGAGAATTTCCTGCTTTCCGCCTGCGCCGTTGTCACCGGACTGGGGTTCAAAAACGCCGATTTTTACAACGTCGTTTCCGGTTGCGCTGTCGCTTGAGCTTTCGCCCGAAGCGGAAGGATCGGTTGTTGCGTCACCCGAACCGCCGCAAGCAACGAGAGAGAAAACGAGAAGAGCAGCGAGTAAAAGAGCTAACAGTTTTTTCATGATTTTTTCCTCCAATCTTTTTTCTGTTGGCTGTGCCGAAAGTCAACGCATAACGAAAAACAAAATATGCGTGGATTTAGACTTTTTCATTATATACTACGGGGAATATTTTTGCAATAAAAGACTTTACATTTTTTGGACAAGCGAAAAATTTTATGAACTTTTACCATAATTTTCAACATTTTATCCCAAACTATGCGAAAAACTTACAAAAGCAGTTTAAAAATTATGCAAAAATCATGTATTTTTATTGCCATACGAAAAAGTGAATTTCCGCTCACCGTCTGCGTTTTTCGGTGAGTCACAACTCACTTTTAAAGAATTAAAAATCTTTCTTTTTCTCCGTCAAAAAGCAAATCCGAAGGTCTTACGTCAAAAACGGTTTTACAGCCCTTTTCGCCCCTTCCGTTCAGGCGAACGCAGGCTTTTGAAAACGCAAGGAGAATTCTTGCGGTAAGTTCCGGATTAGAAGAAGCAAAAAGCGAAAATTCCAACCGGTTCGTTCCTTCTTTTCCCCTTCCGATTCCGATTACGTTTCCGGCGTGTGCCATGCTTTGATGCTCGCTCAAAAATTCATCGAGCGTGATGAAGTTCACGGTCGTTTCGTAACCTTTGAAATATTCTGGCATATTTTTGATTTCCGATTCGATTGCGGCGGTATCGGCGTTTTCCTTCGGAACGACATAGCAGATTCTGCGGTGAAGCTGTTTTTCGGAAAAGTTTTTGCTCTTTCCGTTTCGGACAGCCTCAACGGCCGCTTCAACCGGAACGGTATATTCCCGTGCAAAAAGCACACCGTCGATTTCTCTGATTGCGTCGGTATGACCCTGGCTTACCCCCTTGCCCCAAAAGGTATGCACAACCGGCTCGGCAAGGACGCTTTTCATATAAAGGCGGGAAAGAGAAAAAAGCCCCGGATCCCATCCGACGCTGACGATTGCGGTTGTTCCCGCCTTTCTTGCGGCGGAATCGGTCTTTTCAAAATGCTCTTTTATCCGAGCGTGGGTATCAAACGAATCAACAACGTTGAAAAAAGAAGCGAGGAAAGGCGTTGTTTTCGGAAGGTCCCTTGCGCTTCCCATGCAGTTGAGAACAACGTCGATTTTCCCCTTGAAATCGGCTATTTGAGAGAACGGGTACGCCGAAACTCCGTCCGGAACGGAAAGGTTTTTCACGTTCCGTCTGCTGAACACGCCGACGAGGGACACATCCTTTTCACCCAAAGCCGCCTCAAGCGCCGCCTTTCCGAGATTTCCGTAGCCTGCGATTGCAATTTTCATATGTATACACCTCCGTGATAAAGGTATTCGACGAAGGTGCGTGGTATACCATAATGTGTGTGCGTATTTTCGGATTGGATATTCTTTTAGGGGTTGAAAGTGAGAATGAAGAATTTTACTTTATCCGATTCTATTTTTTCAAACAAATTACGTTGTATTCTTATTTTCGTTTTCCATTGTAACTATTACTCTTTTAATTTGTTCGACAATTCTTTTGATTACAGGAACAACCACAGTGTTTCCGCTCTGTTTATACATGCTCTTTACCGGAATACCCGAAAAATTGAATAATTTTGGAAATCCTTGCAAAGCAAGGCACTCTTGCGGTGTAATTGTCCTAATTCCGAAATTGTCTTTTATAATCGGAACACGATTATACCATGTCCCCATATTTGCCTTAAGAGTAAAAGATATTCCTTCTTTGCTCTTTTGAATACCATAATCCGAGAATCTGTATATTTGATTTTCGTCAGAAATTG
>JAUNFH010000015.1:13270-25409 GCA_030525185.1 Clostridia bacterium | reverse complement strand
CAAGAAAAGCATTAAATTGTAAATCTGTCATGCCATCATTCATTTTCTCACTTCCTTTCTTGAATTATTTAAAAATAATTATACATCATTTGTCGGCATTTATATTTCTCTAAAAGATTTGCAATGTGCGGGTAATATGTGCTATAATATATGTCAAGATTTTGTCGGGCCGAAACGCTGCTCCGACGCGAGGTTTTATAACCATATATTTGAAAGGATTGAAAAAAATGTTCAATTTACTCGCTCTGACTTATGCTCAGAAAACCGCAATTTCGGTTGTCGTGATTGTTCTTGCGGTCTTGGCTGTTCTTTTTCTTGCTCTCGGATTTGTCTTTTTCCATATTGCACTCGGCTCAAAGCGCCGTGAGGACGAAACCGTTCCCTGCAAAAACAGCCTTTTTGAACGCAACGCAAACAACAAAACGCTTCAGGACGGCTATAAGTGGTACGACGAAAATTACAAACAGGACGTCACAATCAAAAGCAGAAAAGGAATTCCTCTTCATGCAACGGAGTTTCGCAACCCGTCGAACAGCAATGTTTGGGCAATTTGCATTCACGGTTGGACGAACGTAAAGCGTGAGGTCGGAAACTACGGAATCGAATATTACCGCAGGGGATTCAACGTTCTCATTCCCGACCTTCGCGGCCACGACCACAGCGAAAGCAAGTATGTTACAATGGGTTGGCTTGACAGACTTGACATTGTTGATTGGATCAACAGCCTTGTCAGAGAGAACCCGAAGGTAAAAATTATTATCCACGGAGTTTCAATGGGCTCGGCAACAACGATGATGACGACGGGCGAAGAGCTTCCGAAAAATGTTGCGCTTGCCGTTGCCGACTGCGGATACAGCGGAGTGAAGGATATTTTTGTTGATCAGTGCATCAGAAAGTATCATCTTCCGCCGAAAATTGTCATTCCTGCCGCAAGCTTTGTCAACAAAATCATGAACGGCTTTTTCTTCGGCGAAGCTTCAACCGTTGAACAACTCAAAAAATCAAAAACGCCGACCCTTTTCATTCACGGCGACAAGGACGAATTCGTTCTTCCGGAAAACTTGGACGTTGTTTATAATGCCTGCGCCGCCCCGAAGGAAAAGCACGTTATCCACGGTGCGGAACACGCCGTTTCGGCTCTTTGGTTCCCGGAGGAATACTGGAAAACGGTTGACGCCTTCCTTGAAAAATATCTTTATGAGGCTCCGGCCGCGCAGAAAGATTAAAATACATATGAATAAAAAGAACCGTTTGCGTAAAAACAAACGGTTCTTTATTGTTTTCGCAATACGATTTCACCGAGGCGACAGGGCAGTGTTATGCCGTTTTGCAAAACGTGATGTCAGACGACGAACGCAAAAGAAAAACCGCCGCAAAAGCGACGGCTTATGTTTTTTGTTACTGCCAAACGAAAGGTGCGACGGTGAAACCGATCGTTGCCGTTCCGGTTTGGTTGTTTGTGTAACCGCTCGTTTTGTAGCTTACCTTGATTTGATAATCGCCGGAAACGAGGGGAACGTCTTCCATTGTTTTCGGATCGGCAAAAACAACGTGAAGGGTCGTTTTTTCGTTCGGATAAAGCTTATACTGGGTGATTCCTTCATTGATGTGCTGAACGAAGGGAACGTCAACCCATTCGCCGTCGTTTTCAATTGCTTTTCTCTGGATTGCATCGATTGAAACGTCAATTTCAAGGCGGTAGCCGGTCTTGTTTTCAAAAACAAATTCGGCACTTGTTGCGCCTTCGCTGATTTCCTTTTCGGGCCAAACGTTGGCTTTGTCAATGTTTCCGCCGAAAAAGAATGAGATGATGAACAAAAAGATAGCAATGAGTCTCTGCATATGATTTCCTCCTTTGAAAAATAATAGAGTGCTATTGCTTTCCTTTATGTTATCATATTATAATAATTTTGTCAAATATAAACATTGAATTTTATAATTTAAAATATTTAATTCACATTTTAAAAGCAAAAAACCTCTTGACTTAAACCTAACTTCATAGTTAAAATAAATATAGAAAACATTCGGCCGGATTTCGGTCGGAAAAGAAAAGGGGCAGTTATTATGCAAACTAACGTAAAAACAAAGGTTCTTCCGAAACTCTCGTTCAAAGCTCAGACGCTTGCGCTTTTTGCGGCTCTTGCTTCAGCCGTTGCGCTTCCGCAGATTTTCCATCTCGTCGGTGCGGTTTCAAATCTCGGAACAACAATCGGCGCTTCGTTCCTTCCGATGCATCTTCCGATTATGATCGTCGGCTTCATCGCCGGCCCTTATGCCGGACTTGTTGCCGGTGCGCTCGCTCCGGTCGTCAGCTTTTTCCTTTCGGGAATGCCGACTCTTGCGATGCTTCCGCTCATGATTGCAGAAATTTCCACATACGGACTTTTCGCCGGTCTTCTTCGCAACGCAAAAATTTCGGCCTTCGGAAAACTCCTTTCCGTTCAGCTTCTCGGAAGAGCGGCCCGTGCCGTCGTAACGGTTGCGGTTGTTCTTTTCGTTTCCGGAACGCCGATCACGCTTTCTTCGATTTATACGAGCATTCTCACCGGCCTTCCCGGAATTATCATTCAGTGGGCAGTACTTCCGCTTCTTCTTTATTTCGTCAACAACAGATTCGGAGAAGAAGTTTAAAAAATTGAAGAATCAAAATTTTTCAATGAAAGGAGTTTTGAAAAATGGTTTTCAGAGAATTCAAAGGAAAGAAAATTTCCGCTCTCGGCTTCGGCTCAATGCGCCTTCCCGTCATTGACAACGACGACTCAAAAATCAATGAGGAAAAGGCCGCCGTAATGGTTGAAAAAGCAATCAAGGGCGGAATCAATTATTTTGACACCGCTTGGGGTTACCACGGCGGAAACAGCGAAATCGTGATGGGAAAACTTCTTCAAAAGTATCCGAGAGAAAGCTTTTTCCTTGCAACGAAGTTCCCGGGTTATGACCTTTCAAACATTGACAAAGTTGAAACGATTTTTGAAAAACAGCTCGAAAAATGCAGAACGGATTATTTTGATTTTTATCTCTTCCATAATGTCTGCGAGATGAATATCGACGCATACCTTGACGAAAGCCACGGAATTTTTGCTTATCTCAAAAAGCAGAAGGAAAACGGAAGAATCCGTCACCTCGGTTTTTCCGTTCACGGAAACATCGAAACCATGACCCGCTTCCTTGAAAAATACGGAAACGACATGGAGTTTTGTCAGATTCAGCTTAATTATATTGATTATAATTTTCAAAACGCAAAAGCAAAACTTGAACTTCTTGAAAAATATAAAATTCCGGTTTGGGTCATGGAACCGCTCAGAGGCGGAAAGCTTGCTTCCCTGAAGGACGGCTTCGGAGAAAAAGTAAAAGAAAAGCTCGGCGTTGCTCCGGTTGACGCCGCATTCAGGTTCCTTCTTTCGTTTCCGCAGGTCACAACCGTCCTTTCCGGAATGAGCACGGAGGAACAGCTTGAAGATAACCTCAGAATTTTCGGCGACGCAAAACCGCTTGAAAAGGCTGAAGTTGACTTCATTCTTTCCGTTGCGGACGAAATGCTCAAGAAGAAAACTCTTCCGTGCACGGGTTGCCATTACTGCGTCAGCCATTGCCCGAAGGGGTTGGACATTCCGACCTTGATTGAACTTTACAACGAGCATTGCTTCACGGAAGGCGGATTCATTGCGCCGATGTTTTTCGCTCACTATCCGAAGGAAAAACAACCGTCTGCCTGCATAGGCTGCCGAAGTTGCGAAAAGGTCTGTCCTCAGCAGATCAAAATTTCCGAAGCCTTTTCGGATTTTTCCGCAAAGCTCGGCTCGTGAATTGAAAACAGAAAAACTCCGAAGATTTTGCGTCTTCGGAGTTTTTATTTTTTTTTTGTCCGGAACGTCAGTTCGTTTTTGATTTGCGCTCAAAAAGATTCAGAAAAATGAAAAGCGTAAGTCTGAAAATGCTTTTTGAAGAAAATTCGTGTTCAAAGAACGGATCGAATAGAAGCCCCCATGAGCAGTAGCATACAAAACTGAAAGAATTTTCCGAGTCGAATTTGCAATCATAATCTTCGTTGACATAGTTGAAAGCGTGAGTCATCAATTCTTTTTGACAGTCAAAAACTTCTTTGCAATTTTTTTCTGCGGCGAAAGCGGTCAGAACTTCCTTTGTTTCTTCTGAATAGGAAATCAAATCTTTGAGTTTGAGCACTTCTTCCTCTCTGTTGTCGTGGAGTGCGTCGGCAATAACAATATAGCCGTCAATCGTTTCTTCGAGAAGACTGATTATGTAATTTTCGATTCCGTTGTAATGCGTGTAAAACGTTGAATTGCAAATTTCCGCCTTTGTGCAAAGTTCGGAAACGCTGATTTTGTCAATTGGGTGCGCCTCAAGAAGTTCGAGAAATGCCTTTTGGAGATTGCGCTTTGTTTTTTTCACGTTGAGCCGTTCTCTTTTTTCGGGAATCAAAAGCGATTCCTCGGTTGAAATCGGGAGCGGGTCAAGCGATTCTTCGTTAATGATTTTGTCATAAAAGGCTTTGTAAGAATGAAAAACAATCGGCAAAAGCGAATCAAATTTTTCTTTTGCCGTTTCTTCGGGAAAGTTGCTGCAGTAAAGAAACGCTCCGTTCATTATGAAAGAAAGGGCAATTTTGAGAAGCTTCAACTTTTTTCTGTCCTTTTCAAAGGCAAGAAACGGAGCTTCAAGAAGAAGGCGATTAAAAAGGCTTTTATAAAGAAATTTTTCACGTCCGAGGTTTTGAAAAATTTTAAGCGCAAGCTTGTCTTCAAAAACAGGAAACTGAAAATCTCCCGTTTCGCTTTTGTATTCGTTTGAATAATGACGGTAATCAATTGAGCAGAGATAGTTGATTGCCGAATTGACGCAATATTCTTCGATTTTTCTTTCGAGTTCAAAAACGTCGTTTGAGTTGCGGTAAAACGTCGAGCGGTTGACTTCGGCCTTTTTGCAGAGTTCAACAACGGAAATCTTGTTCGCCGGCTTTTCTTTGCGAAGTTCGGCATAGGCCAAAAAGAGCCGCTGTGCAGCCTTGCTTAATGATGAGGACTTTGTCTGTGTTTTGTTCAATTATTTCCTCTTTCTCAAAACAAATTTGTGAAATTTTTAATAATAAAATATTTTATCAAATTTTTCTCTTTTTGTCAAGTTCAATATATATATATATATATCGCAACGAATAGTATCTGAAATTCCGAGAAGAAGCTGTGAATAAGAAGAAAAAAATGCGGAAAAACAATAAGGAGAAAATTTTGACGGAGGCGAAAAATTTGAGAAAAAGCGGAATTCTTCTTTCTGTCTCGTCCCTTCCGTCCGATTTCGGAATCGGAACGCTCGGAAAAGGAGCGTTTGAGTTCGTTGACTTCCTTTCGTCTGCCGGTCAGTATTATTGGCAGATTCTTCCGATCAACCCGCCCGGCTTCGGAAACAGTCCGTATCAGGCTCATTCGGCCTTTGCCGGAAACGTTTTTTTGATTGACCCTGCGCTTCTTGAAGAGGACGGCCTGCTTTCAAAAAGCGAAAAAGCTCTTTTCTTTTCGGAAAATACCGGAAGGGTGGATTACTCAAAGTTCAATGCTTCACGGCTGAAAATTTTGAAAGCCGCAGCCGAAAGAGTGGATGAAAACGACGAAGAATTCAAAAGCTTCGCCCTCAAAAATGCTTATTGGCTCAATGATTACTGCGAATACATGGCTTTGAAAGAAAAAAATAAAATGCGCGGCCTTTTTGATTGGAAAAACATTGACGGATTCCGCGACGAAAGGGAAGAACTCATTCAAAAAAAGCTTCAGTTCCTTTTTTTCACGCAGTGGGAAAGATTGAAAGCTTACGCAAACAGAAATTCGGTTCACATCATCGGAGACATTCCGATTTATGTTTCTCATGACAGCGCGGATTTTTTTGCTCACAAAGAGCTTTTTCTTGTTGACGAGTGGGGAAAACCGTCCGAACTCTCCGGATGTCCGCCCGATTCTTTTGCAAAAGAGGGGCAATTGTGGGGAAATCCGATATATAATTGGAAAAAAATGGAGGAAAGTGGGTTCGATTGGTGGAAAGAACGCTTCTCTCTTTCTCAAAGAATGTTCGACGCGGTGAGAATTGACCATTTCCGTGGGTTTTACGGGTATTACAGTGTTCCTTCGGGCAGTTTGAACGCAGTGAACGGAAAATGGAAAAAAGGTCCGGGCCTTTCCTTCGTTGAAAAAATCAAAAGCACTTTTCCGAAGCTTGAAATCATTGCGGAGGATCTCGGCTTTCTTACCGACGACACACGGGACTTTTTCAAAGAAAGCGGTTTTCCGGGAATGAAAATTCTTCAATTCGCTTTCGGCGAAAAAAACAGCGAATATCTTCCGCATAATTTTCAGAAAAACTGCGTTGCATACACCGGAACGCACGACAATCCGACCGTTGTCGAATGGATTTGTTCGGCGAAAAAAAGCGAGCTTTCCTTTGCAATGGACTATCTCGGGGCGAAAAACGTTTCGCTTCTTTCGGACTGTTTCATCAGGGCGGTTCTTTCAAGCGTTGCCGAAACGGCAATCATTCCGATTCAGGATTGGCTGAAAAAAGGAAAAGACGGACGAATGAACACGCCCTCAACGGTCAAGAATAATTGGGAATTCAGAATCCTGAAAGGCGAGCTTTCCGCTTCTCTTTCAAAGAAGATTCTTGATTACACAAATCTTTTTGGCAGAAATCAACCAATGGAGGAAGAAAAATGAAAAAATTGGTTTCTCTTTTTCTCTCGCTTTCGCTTCTTTTTGCGCTCGCTGCGTGCAAGTCGGAAGGCGGGGACACAACGAATAATCCGAGCGAAAACGCACCGGCCGCCGCAACGGAAATTTATTTTTTGAACTTCAAGCCGGAAATTGCTTCCGTCTATGAAAAAATCGCAAAGGAATATAAAGAAAAAACCGGGGTAACCGTGAAAGTTGTCACCGCCGCTTCAAACGGTTATGAACAGACTCTCACGTCGGAAATCGCAAAAAGCAATCCGCCGACGATTTTTCAGATTAACGGCCCCGTCGGTTACCGTTCATGGTCGGATTATTGCGCCGATCTCAAAGACACCGCACTTTACTCATTCCTTTCGGACAAGTCGCTCGCAATCAAAGAGGGGGACGGCGTTTACGGAATTCCGTATGTTGTCGAAGGCTACGGAATTATCTATAACGAAGAGATTACGGACAAATATTTTTCGCTGAAGGACAGAAAGACAGCGTTTTCTTCGATGGATGAAATTAACTCTTTTTCAAAGCTCAAAGACCTTGTCGAAGATATGCAAAGTAAAAAAAGCGAACTCGGAATTGAAGGCGTTTTTGCTTCAACGTCGTTTTCGAGCGGAAACTCATGGCGCTGGGATACTCATCTTGCGAACGTTCCGCTTTACTACGAATTCTCCGAAAATAAAAATTTTGACGATCCGACCCTCGCCGGGCTCGGAACGAGCGATATAACCTTCACTTACAGCGACAATTTCAAAAACCTTTTTGACCTTTATATCAATAATTCCGGAACACCGAAAAACCTTATCGGAAGCAAAAGCGTCAACGATTCAATGGCGGAATTTGCCCTCGGAAAAGTTGCGATGGTTCAGAACGGAAACTGGGCGTATAAAGAAATTTCCGGTGTTGACGGAAACGTCGTGAAGAAAGACAAGATAAAAATGCTTCCCGTTTACACAGGCGTGAAAGGCGAGGAAAACCAGGGCCTTTGCATCGGTACGGAAAACTATCTTGCAATCAATTCAAAGGTTTCAAAAGAAAAGCAAAAGGCTTCTGCCGATTTTCTTGAATGGCTCTTTTCATCCGATGAAGGAAAGAGATATGTGACGGAAGAACTCGGTTTCATTTCGCCGTTCAATACCTTCGACAAAGACGAGCGCCCGGAGGATCCGCTTGCGAACGAAATTCTTGACTGGATGGAAAAGAAGGACATCAAAAGCGTTCCGTGGATTTTCACGTCTTTTCCGAGCGAGACGTTCAAACAGGATTTTTCAAATGCTCTTTTGCAATATGCACAAGGTTCGATTGATTGGGAAAAAGTTGTTTCAACCGTCCGAACGTCATGGAAAAGCGAATTTCAGGCTCCGTAAAGAATAAAAAAGAGGTGGTCACAGATGAGAAATAACCTGAAAAAATATTATCCGGTGTTCGTTTTGCCCACCTCTGTTGCGTTTTTCATTGCTTTCGTTTTTCCGTTTCTTGCCGGAATTGTTCTTTCTTTCACAAAATTCACAACGGTAACGAACGCAAAATGGGTTGGGCTTGACAACTATATAAAAGCGTTTTCAAACGCAGATTTTCTCAATGCGCTTTGGTTCACGGTGAAGTTTACCGTGGTTTCGGTGATTACGATCAACGTGATTGCGTTTGCCCTTGCGCTTCTTCTCACTCGGTCAATCAAAGGAACGAATCATTTCAGAACGGTCTTTTTCATGCCGAACCTCATTGGCGGAATCGTTCTCGGTTATATTTGGCTTCTAATCATCAACGGCGTTCTTCAGTTTTTCGGTGTAACGGTGACTTATGACGCAAGCTACGGCTTTTGGGGACTCGTTAGCCTCACGAATTGGCAACTCATCGGTTATATGATGATTATTTATATCGCCGGAATTCAGAACATTCCGACAGACCTCATCGATGCGGCAAAGGTTGACGGCGCAGGCTTTTGGGGAATTCTTCGCCATGTAATTATACCTATGGTTATGCCGTCGGTTACAATTTGCCTTTTTTTGACGATTACGAATTCGTTCAAGCTGTTTGACGCAAACCTTGCTCTTACCGACGGCGCCCCGGGACGGGAAACGACGATGCTTGCGCTTGATATTTACAAAACGTTCTATGCGAGAACGGGCTGGCAGGGCGTCGGTCAGGCGAAGGCGGTCATTTTCTTCATTCTTCTTGCGGTGATTGCCCTCGTTCAACTTGCGTTCACTCGGAAAAAGGAGGTTGAAGCATGACGAAAAAAAGAGAAAAGTTTTCCCACGCGGCGGTTTATATCATTCTCATTTTGATGGCTGCGGTCTTTCTTGCCCCGATTTTCATCGTGCTTTTCAATTCCTTCAAGTCAAAGCTTTTTATTACGAGCGAGCCGTTCGCTTTTCCGAACAAAGAAACTTTTGCCGGCCTTGAAAATTATATCGGCGGCCTTTCAAAAACGGGCTTTTTCAGCGCCTTCGGCTGGTCGCTTTTCATCACGGTCGGATCCGTTGCCGCAATCGTTTTTTTCACCTCAATGACGGCGTGGTATATCACGAGAGTAAAAAACAAATTCACTTCGTTTTTGTATTATGCTTTTGTTTTTTCAATGATTGTTCCGTTTCAGATGGTGATGTTCACCATGGTAAAAACCGCAAATGCGCTGAAACTTGACAATCCGCTCGGAATAATTCTAATCTATCTCGGATTCGGCGCAGGACTTTCCGTTTTCATGTTCAGCGGCTTTGTGAAAGGCGTTCCGATTGAAATTGAAGAGGCGGCAATGATTGACGGTTGCGGACCGATAAGAACGTTTTTTCTCGTTGTTTTTCCGATTATGAAGCCGACTGCGATTACCGTTGCAATTCTCAACGCAATGTGGATTTGGAACGATTATCTTCTTCCGTACCTTGTAATCGGAACGGATTACAAAACGATTCCGATTGCGATTCAATATCTCAGGGGCGGCTACGGCTCAATCGACATGGGCGCAATGATGGCAATGCTCGTTCTTGCGATAATCCCGATTGTCATTTTTTATCTGTTTTGTCAGAAATATATAATCAAAGGCGTTGTTGCGGGAGCTGTCAAGGGATAATCCGCAGCGGAAAGGGCTTCAGTTATGTCAAGTATCACACTGAAAAATATTTTCAAAACCTATCCAGACGGTTTCACCGCCGTCAACAATCTCAGTCTTAAAATTGAGGACAGAGAGTTTGTTGTTCTTGTCGGTCCTTCCGGCTGCGGAAAGTCAACAACGCTTCGGATGATTGCCGGACTTGAAGAAATCTCGTCCGGCGAGCTTTACATCGGCGAAAAACTCGTCAACTCCGTCGCTCCGAAGGACAGAGACATTGCAATGGTTTTTCAAAGCTATGCGCTTTATCCGGACAAAACCGTTTATAAAAACATAGCGTTCGGGCTTGAGAGGAGAAAGACGCCGAAAGCGGAAATTCAAAAGCGTGTTGCCGAAGCGGCAAAAATTCTTGACATTGAACATCTTCTTGACAGAAAGCCGCGTGCGCTTTCCGGAGGACAAAGACAGCGCGTTGCGCTCGGAAGGGCGATTGTCCGTTCTCCCTCGGTTTTTCTTTTTGACGAACCGCTTTCAAATCTTGACGCAAAGCTCAGAACGGCAATGCGCTCGGAAATCACAAAGCTCCACAAAAACCTTGATGCAACGTTCATTTATGTTACCCACGACCAGACCGAGGCCATGACGATGGGCGACAGAATCGTCGTTATGCGTGACGGCGTTGTTCAGCAGGTTGCCTCTCCTCAGGAACTTTATGAAAGGCCGTGCAATATGTTTGTTGCCGGGTTCATCGGTTCACCGCAGATGAATTTTATTGACGGCGTTTTCAAAAACGGTGAAACCGTCCTTCTCGGAAACGACGAAATCAATCTCGGAAAGCTTCCTTTCAAAGAAAAGCCCGAAAGCGGAAAAAAAGTGAAGCTCGGTGTAAGACCTGAAAATATCGTTACCGAAAAAAGCCGCTTTAAAAAAGATGAACCGATTCTCAAAGGAAAGGTCAGCATTTGCGAACTTATGGGCAGCGAGGTCATTTTGTACGTTGATTACATGGATACCGAGCTGACGGTCAGAGCACCGGCATATAATGCACCGAAAGCGGATGAAACAATTGAATTTCAGTTTGAAAAAGAAAAAATCCGTCTCTTTGACGAAAAGACGGAAAAATCTTTGATTTAAAAAGCTTTTCAAAAACCGGCCGCGACAAATCAATTTTGTCACAGCCGGTTTTAATATTGGTGCAATCTTGTTTTTATACTCCCGAATAAGCGTTGAATCCGCCGTCAACGGCAATCGTTGTTCCGGTGATGAAGCCGGAGTAGCTTTCGTCGCAAAGGAAAAGGAGGGCGCCTTCAAGCTCCTGCGGTTCGCCGAAGCGTTTCATCGGCGTTGCGGCAAGAATCTTTCCGGTTCTTGCGGTCGGGGTTCCGTCCTCGTTCCAAAGGAGGGTCTTGTTCTGATTCGTTGAGAAAAAGCCCGGTGCAATTGCATTGACCCTGATTCCGACGTCGGCAAAATGAACGGCCATGAACTGAGTGAAGTTCTGAACGGCGGCTTTTGCGGCCGAGTATGCCGGAATTTTTGTCAGCGGACGGTATGCGTTCATTGAGGTGATCATAACGATGCAGGTGTTCTTTTTCTTTGCCATGTCCGGCGCAAAAACCTGAGTCGGAATGAGCGTTCCGAGAAAGTTAAGATTGAAAACGAAGGAGATTCCGTCGGCGTCAAGGTCAAAGAAAGTTTTGACGTCCGGGTCTTTGTTCACAAGGTCGCATTCTTCAAGAGTTTCTTTCGTTGTTGTGCCTTTGGGGTTGTTTCCGCCGGCACCGTTGAGAAGAATATCGCACGTTCCGTATTTTTCAAGTATGCGGTCACGGACGTTTTGCATGCTTTCTTTTTGAAGAACGTTGCAGGAAAATGCACTTGCTTCGCCGCCTTCGGCCTTGATTTCGTCGGCAACTTTCTGCGCCGCGGCTTCGTTGATGTCAAGAACGGCAACTTTTGCGCCCTGGCGCGCAAGCGTTTTTGCAAAATCGGAGCAGAGAACTCCGCCGCCGCCCGTGACGACAGCAACTCTGCCTTTGAGATTTTCATGAATAAACATATTATCAATCCTTTCCGAAAAATTTACTGATAGTAAACGGCAATTTTCAGCCGAATAACAGCGTTACTGATTTTTGATTGCCTGCAAAACCTTGTTTGCGGCAGGTACGGCGTCGTTATAGCCGATTCCGCCGTTTTCAAGGCAGACAACGATTGCGTAAGGAAAGCTCTTGTCGGCCGAAAAGCCGTAAAACCAAGCGTGGCTCTTCTTTCCTTCAACTTCCGCCGAACCGGTTTTTCCGCAAAAGGAAAGTCCGGGAAAGCGGCTGTCGCCGTAATAATTTTCAACGTTTGAACGAAGATATTT